>NZ_QUEV01000007.1:0-174109 GCF_003478225.1 Clostridium sp. AM54-37XD | reverse complement strand
ATCCCCTCTTGGGCTTACCGATACCGTACCGACCTTTACGCCATCCGGCATACAGTTACGTTTAAACTGCTGACGGAAAAATCTGGTATAGAATACCTTCTGCCATTTCTTTATCTCTTCATCTGTAAATGTATATGCTTCTATTTCCCCATCTTCCGAAGCTTCTACACTCTGTCTTACCGCTTCTTTACAAAGGTCATAGACATCTTCCGGCTCCATACCATAACGCAGTGTGTAATACAAGAAGAAATCATGCAGGATATAGGATCCAACAGTATCCTCTGTCTTCTGTGCGATCGTTCCATCCGCATTCGGTGGAAGCAGTTCAGGACTTACCGGCGTATCAATGATATCCTCGATCACGTCCTTGATTCCCGGGAATCCATTTCGATCCATATCATGTCCAACTTCATCTACCAGAGTCCGGACCAGAGTCTTCGGGATGCTGGTATTCACCGCATACATGCTCATGTGGTCTCCGTTATAGGTACACCAGCCAAGTGCAAGTTCTGACAAATCACCGGTTCCGATCACAAATCCGCCCTCTTTATTGGCTACATCCATCAAGATCTGTGTCCGCTCTCTCGCCTGACAGTTCTCATATGTAATATCATGTACTGTTTCATCCTGCCCGATATCTGCAAAATGCTGACGGACAGAATCTACGATGCTGATCTCCCGGATGTCACATCCAAGCAGTTCCATAAGCGTTGTTGAATTGCTTTTTGTGCGTTTCGTCGTTCCAAATCCCGGCATCGTGATACCGGTTACTGTCTCCGGTGGCAGTCCGAGATTCTTTACTGCCTGTGCAGATACCAGAAGTGCCAGCGTAGAATCCAGTCCACCGGATACGCCAACAACGATACATGACGCATGTGTGGCTTCGATTCTTCTTTGCAGGCCTGCAACCTGCATTGCAAAGATCGACCGGCATCGTTCCAGTCTGTTCTTTGATGGAACAAATGGTGTCATGGAAACCTTTGCGCATACTTCTTTTTTCTCTGCAAATACCTTCTCGCAGTTTACTGTCATGTATTCTCCGGCTTCAAAATTCCGTTTACACTCCGCAAAGGATTTATTTGCCAGACGATCATGGCGGATCTTTGTCATATTAAAATCACGGATCAGGATACCATCTTCAAATGGCTTGATCTCGCCTAATAATTTTCCGTTTTCATACATCAGATTATGTCCGGAAAATACCATATCCGAGGTTGATTCATAGGCTCCGGCTGATGTATAGACATATCCACAGATACAGGAGGATGACATACTTCCTGTCAGTGTTCTTCTGTACTGTTCCTTTCCGATCACTTCATTGGATGCCGACAGATTGAGCAGGATCTCTGCTCCCTGAAGTGTCAGCAGTCTTCCCGGTGCGATCGGTGTCCAGAGATCCTCGCAGATCTCCATGCCAAATGTAACATGCTCCTCCTGCTGATTCGGATCCGTCATCTCGATCAGGATGGAATTGCCAAATAAAGTTTCCGATCCATCTGCCAGTTCAACTGTCCGGTTCTCTACACATCTTCCACTAAACCACCGTTTCTCATAAAACTCTCCGTAATTCGGCAGGTAGATCTTCGGAACGAGTGCGAGCACCATTCCGTTCCATAAAAAAGCTCCACAGTTAAATAATTCTCCGTCTACTTCATATGGCACACCGACAACAAGTGCTGCGCCCTTTTTGCCATATTCTGCTGTCATTTCCGCCAATTGTAACAGTCCTTCTTCTGCCCTGTCGATCAGATGACGGTTCACAAACAGATCCCCGCAGGTGTATCCGGTCAGTGACAGTTCCGGCGTCACAATAACGTCTACCTGTTCTGCATAGGTTCTATAAACTGTTTCAAGCTCCTTACAGTTCTTTGTTACATTACCAAGATGTACTCTTGGTGATACGGACGCGATTCTTACTAAATGTTTCATCATCGTTCTCCTGAATTATCTGTATATTTTCGTATCATTTGTTCTTTGATATCCGGCATCATCTGTTTACCGGCTTATAGCCTAATTTCCCTATTTTCCGGGAATAATAGGCGTTTCATTATCTCCGGTTATAACGTCTCCACTCGTACAAATGATATCCTCTGTTTCAAATTCTACAATATTCATCTGTGGCGTTTCGTATTTCTTCATAAACTTTGCCTCCTGATTTTGTTTTATATTATATATTATATTACTTACTTTCTGTAGCATTTGTTGTTACCTTTTCCTAAAGCCCATTAATATGATCAGTGACTTCTGTCTTTTCCGGCTTTTTAGACAGGTATTACAACCTTATCTAATATCCCGGTCAGATACGCGATCACCACACCATAATTGGTCATCGGGATCTGTTGCTCCTTTGCATGATCGATCCTTGACATAATATATTTGCGGTTAAACATACAGCCCCCACACTGTATGACAAGATCATACCCCTGCAGATCATCCGGGAAATCCGTTCCACTGACTATATCGATCGTCATATTTTCTCCATACCGTTTCCGCAGCATCTTAGGAATCTTTTCCCGTCCGATATCTTCTTTTAACGGTGCATGTGTACAGCACTCTGCAATCAGCACATGGGATTCCCCATTCAGCTTTCCTATCGCATTTGCTCCCTCTATATAATATTCGATATCTCCCTTATGTGCGGCAAATAACACAGAAAAGGAAGTCAACATAGATTTCTTAGGCTTATGCTCATAGACATAGGCAAATACCTGTGAATCCGTTATGATCAGCTTCGGTGCCTCTGTCAGATGGGATAAGGCTTCCACATACTGATCTGTCGTCACGCTCATAACAAGGCATTTTTTATCTAACAATTCTCTCAGTGTCTGCACCTGTGGCAGGATCAGTCTACCCTTCGGTGCCTGAATATCCTGCGGCATAACAAGCATGACCAGATCTCCCTTTGTTACCAGCTCTCTAAGGATCGAAGAAGCACCATATTGCTCCGGCAGGTCCGTACAAGCTCTTTTCTTACCTGATCCATACCGTCTCCAGTCGCGGCACTGATAACAATCGCACGCTGTCCTGTCTGTTGATACAACGTTTCATTTATCTTTTCTGTATCATTCCGGATATCTGCCTTACCGATCACCCATATGACAGGTGTCTTCTTTTCCTTAAACTGTTCATACCAGTGAAGTTCCTCGTCCATGTCAGTATCTACAAGCAGAATGATCGCTATATCTGTTTTCTCGGCTGCAAGCCTTGTCTTTTCCAAGCGTTCCTCCCCAAGCTCTGTCGCATCGTCAAAGCCCGCTGTATCGATCAGGGTACAAGGGCCAAGCGGATAAACTTCCATTGCTTTGTACACAGGATCAGTGGTTGTCCCTGCAACATTCGCTACGATTGATATATTCTGACCGGAAAATCGGTTGATAAAAGAAGATTTTCCGCTGTTTGTCTTTCCAAATACTCCGATATGAAGTCGATTGCCCGATGGTGTCTCATTTAACCCTGCCATGTGCTGCCCTCCCTGTTGTTATACGCTGTCTGCTTCAGCATTTATCTGCAATCCTTTCATCTGTTAAGATCGCTTCTTCCTATCATCTGTTAGAACCGGAAGTCTCTCTGTCCTTCTGCAATATCATGTATATGATCTGCCGTGATCTGTCTGACCTTCTCATTCGGGATCCGCGCAAGCTCACGTTCGATCAGCTCCAGACCGATCTGCTTCGTCTCAGGACTTGCATAATCTTCCAGATATTCCTTCAGCGTCATAAGAGCATTTGGATGACAGCAGTTTAAGATCTGCATACTCTTACAGAGTGCCATAAACCGGTCTCCGGTTCTTCCTGCTCTGTAACATGCTGTACAGAAGCTTGGTATATAATCCATCTTCATCAGCCAGTTCACAACCTGATCCAGCGTTCTGGTATCGCTGACATCGAACTGAGCCGATGTGATATCTTCTGATGTCTCCGGGATATCATATCCGCCTACACTTGTTCTCGAACCTCCACTGATCTGTGAAACACCAAGCGGCAGCACTTTCTCACGAACTGCCTGACTCTCTCTGGTTGATATGATCATTCCCGTATATGGTACTGCAATACGGATCAGTGCGCAGATCTTTGCAAATGTATCGTCACTGATTCCGTTATCGAATACATCCGGGTCGATATCATCTGCACGTTTGATCCTCGGAACACTGATCGTATGCGGACCTACCCCATGAACCGCTTCCAGATGTTCTGCATGCATCAGTAACCCTGCAAATTCATACCGGTACATTTCCAATCCGAACAGTACACCAAGTCCTACATCATCGATACCACCTTCCATGGCACGATCCATGGCTTCGGTGTGGTAATCGTAATCATGCTTCGGACCTGTCGGATGTAATTTCAGATAGCTTTCCTTATGATAAGTCTCCTGAAACAGGATATAGGTTCCGATGCCTGCATCCTTTAACTTCGTATAATTCTCAACTGTTGTCGCTGCTATATTGACATTGACACGGCGGATTGCGCCGTTCTTATGTTTGATACTGTAGATTGTATTAATACATTCCAGAATATATTCGATCGGATTATTCACAGGATCTTCACCGGCTTCGATCGCCAGACGCTTGTGTCCCATATCCTGAAGTGCGGTAACCTCTCTTACGATATCCTCCTGTGTCAGCTTCTTTCTTGCAATATGTTTATTCTTGCTGTGATATGGACAATAGACACATCCATTCACACAATAATTGGACAGATACAGCGGCGCAAATAACACGATACGATTTCCATAATAATCTTCCTTGATCTCCCTTGCCAGATCATACATCTCCCGGATCTTATCCGGCATCTCACAGGCCAGCAGCACAGACGCTTCTCTGTGCGTCAAGCCCTTTTTTAATCTGGCTTTTGCAAGGATCTCATCAACCATCTGTACGTTATCTTTATTCACATCGGCATATGCCAATGTCTCTCTGATCTCTTCATCTGAAATAAATTCTTCTGCTTTTAATGATTTTACATCATACACTTGTATCTGCCTCTTTTCTTCTGCTATATAATTCTTCTTCCTGTACAATCATCCGGTCTGCCTCGCGCGTTCTATAAAATCAATATATCTGTGAGCAGACCTTTGTTATGCTTCAAGCTATACCTAATAACAGTATAGTGGAACACTCCGAAAATATCAACTGCCATAAAAATGCAGTTATATAGTTATACAAATCATAAAAATGCAGCATATAGTTATCCTTTTACAATAACCATAACCTGCATTTTCACGTTCTGACTGTTCTCTTATCCAAGTGCTACATCAAGCACCATCATCATTGAAAATCCTACCGCAAACATGATCGTACCAAGATTCGTATGTTCGCCCTCTGCCATCTCCGGTATCAATTCCTCAACTACAACATATAGCATAGCTCCTGCCGCAAATCCCAGAAAATACGGAAGCACCGGTACCATGATCGAAGAAAGTGCGATCGTAATCAGCGCTGCGATCGGCTCTACGATACCGGAAAAGAATCCATAGCCAAATGCTTTCGTTTTACTGCATCCTTCCGAGCAAAGCGGCATTGACACGATCGCTCCCTCCGGAAGATTCTGGATCGCAATACCGATGGATAATGCAAGTGCTGCTGCCAACGTAATGTTCGTGCTGCCACTGATCCATCCGGCATAGACAACACCGACTGCCATTCCTTCTGGAATATTATGTATGATGATCGCAAATACCATCATAGTCGTACGTTTGAAATTGCTCTTGACCCCCTCTGCCTCCTTACTGTCAATATGTAAATGTGGCATCAGAGTATCGATCAGTAATAAAAATATAATTCCCAGCCAGAAACCGATAGTTGCCGGAAGAAATGCAAGCTTCCCCATTGCTTCCGACTGCTCCATCGCCGGAATCAGCAGGCTCCAGATAGATGCAGCCACCATAACACCCGCCGCAAATCCGGACAATGCTTTCTGCAATAACAAATTCATCTGTTTCTTCATAAAAAATACACAGGCTGCTCCTGCCGTCGTTCCAAGAAGCGGCAGTCCCAGACCAACAATTAAACTTAATATCATATATATTCACGCTCCATAAATTATTTCCATTTATTATATGAATCATCTCTCCTCTGTTTCCTTATTATAGCGGAATACTGTTAATTATGCCATGACCTGTTTTTTTCTTATCTGTATTTTTCTATCATTTGAGGTCTGTCTGCCACAGATTCTTCAATATATTTCATATTACAAAACCGACCGTCGATGCAAGATTTAATATCCGGCTTCCGACGATCGGTCTATATTAGATAATATTCATTTGAAAACTTAATATTGCTGACAAATTATTTATATTTTACAGCTTTAAATAAATGTCAATAAGCCTATCGACTTTAAGAACAGGATAAACAACAGGATCGGTGTTATGAATTTCACCATAACCACATACATACCTTTTCTGCTGAATTTTTCTCCGTTCTTCTGCACTTCTTCGATAACCGTCTGCGGTTTGGAAATCCATCCGATCAGGATACAGGTTCCGATTGCTACGATCGGCATCATAATGTTATTACTGATGTAATCCATGATATCAAGGATCTGTGCGATCGATCCGTTTGGAAGCTTTACTTCAAAGTACAGCTTGTTATATCCAAGACATACGATCGTTCCAACAATGATCGCGATAATCAACTCAATAATACCGGCCTTTGCTCTGCTTGTATGGAATTCATCCATGATACTTGCCACGATTGCTTCCATGACAGACACTGCACTGGTAAATGCCGCAAATAATACCATTGCGAAGAACAGACAACCGATCACATTTCCCACCTTACCCATCTGGGCAAATACTTTCGGAAGTGATACGAACATCAAACTTGGACCCTGTGCCATTCCCTCTGTTCCTGAGAATACATATACAGCAGGAATGATCATAACGCCTGCAAGAAATGCTACAACCGTATCAAAAATCTCAATCTGTCCAACTGATTTATTCAGAGCTGCATCATCTTTTACATAAGAACCGTAAGCGATCATAATACCCATGGCAACAGACAGACTGAAGAATAACTGTCCCATTGCATCCAATAATACCGTAAAGAAGCTTTTCACAGTAAGTCCGTCCAGATTCGGAATCAGATATAATTTCAAACCTTCTACACCGGTTCTGACAATTCCATCATCTCCGGTCTTTTTGATCGTTATGGAGAAGATCGCGATTCCTATAACCAGAAGGATCAGCAACGGCATGATGATCTTGGAAAAAGATTCAATTCCTTTATTAACACCACGAAATACGATAAATGCCGTAACAGCAAGAAATATCAACATCAAAATGACCGGTTCGATATCTGATGTAATAAAACCTGTAAAATAACCGTCCTGCGCTGCCTCTGTACCCTTACCGGTTAAAAATGCGAGGAAGTATTTGACAACCCAGCCACCGATCGTTATGTAATATGGGAAAATAATAACCGGAACCAGACTTGCAATGATTCCAAGGAATCCCCATTTCTTATTCAGCTTCTTATAAGCGGTAAGCGGACTCTGCTTGGTCTTCCGACCGATTGATACTTCTGTCACCAAAAGTGTATATCCAAATGTCAGTGCAAGGATCAGGTATATGACCAGGAACAGTCCACCGCCATCCTTTGCTGCAAGATATGGAAAACGCCAGATATTTCCAAGTCCTACTGCGCTTCCCGCGGCCGCAAGGACAAATCCAAGCGAGCCTGAAAAAGTATTACGTTTCTTTTCCATATTTTGTTTACCCCTGTCTGTATATCACAGACTCTTTCTAATTTATTTGTTATCCTCTTAGATTCTATGGAAGCTTCTCCAAATTCTCTCATAGAACAAACACCTTTTTAATATAGCATACCAAACAATCTTCTGTCATCTGAAAAATTCTACTTTTTTTACGAACTTACTCATATTGTGCCGCATACGGTCAGATTACCTTTTTGCCGATCCATCTGCCGCTTAGGTACCGCCGGATGAACAGCACGCCACGTACGAACTGATCCATGATCATAGCGACCCAGACACCAAATACACCCATACCCATATATTTGCCGAGCACATAACTGAACACGATACGGCAGATCCACATCGTACAGATGGATACGATCATGCTATACTTAACATCACCGGCTGCACGGAATGTACATGGAAGCGTAAATGCTACCGGCCAGATCGTAGATGCCGCGATACCATGAAGCATCAGGATCTTCTCGGCAGCAGACTGCGCTTCGTAAGATAGTCCATACGCTTTCATGACCAGAGGAAGAACCGCAAATGTAAACAATACCGTAACTATGATACACATATATGCCATGACCAGAACTTTGATCGTATAATATTTTGCCTGCTCGTAATCTCCTGCTCCCACGCATCTTGATACTACTGTGACCATGGCAAGGGAAGCCGCCATACCAGCCATCAACTGGAATCCGGCAATCACATTACCGACTGCATTTGCAGCGATCGCATATGTGCCAAATGTTGAGACCAGGCTGAGCACAAGGATCTTACCAAGCTGGAACATACTGTTTTCCAGTCCGTTTGGAATACCTACCAACAGAATGCTTTTCAACATATGCCAGTTCGCCCGATAATGCAGACTTTTCTTTATATAAATACGTGTACTGTCCTGCTTCGCCTGTGCACTTTTCTTCGGGATCAGCAATATGATCATGATAACCGCTGCTGCCAGTCTGGAAACCAGAGTAGGAATCGCAACGCCTTCCGTTCCGCATTTGCATACATAGATCAAAATGGCATTTCCCACTACATTGATCCCGTTCATGATCAGAGATACCCGCATGGATATATTGGAATTACCGATGGAACGGAAAATAGCCGCACCGGCATTATAAAGTGCCAGAAACGGAATCGATGCATTTACGATCATCATATAAGTATCTGCATGACCATATACGTCTGCTTCGATCTGACCAAACACATGATTTAGGATCAGTCCCTTGCCCGCATACATTAGCGCCATGACTCCGAGCGACAGGATCATCGAAAACCACACAAGCTGGGTAGCTGCCTCTCCCGCCTTTTCTTTATTCTTCTGTCCGAGATATTGTCCGACAGTAACCGCACCCCCGGTCGCAAGTGCCGCAAACAGATTGATGATCAGCTGGAAACAGCTGTCCACCAGTGATACACCGGATACTGCTGCTTCTCCTACAGAAGATACCATGATCGAATCTGCAAGTCCGACCAACATCGCAAGCATCTGTTCAATGATCAATGGCACATACAGAGCGACCAGATCTTTATTTGAAAATAAATATGTACTTGTATTCCGTTTCCTTCTATGCATAACCATACGCTTCCTGCTTTCATTTTCTATCTGCACTGTAATTTCATTTGCATGTGTATTTCCGTCCTTTCATTTCTGTCTGTCATGTTCCGGACGCAACACACCAATACTGCATTATACTCATCCCAGAATTTACTTGCAAGCCATATCCTTTTCCATCGTGCTCTTTTCTCTTTCATCCGTCTTTTTTATTATTTAAGTACTGCCTTGTTACAAATTTCTACGCCAGATTCTGAAAAATATACTTTTCTGTAGATATCCTGTTACTGTTTTATTTGAAAATTATTACAAAAAAATGTTATGCACTTATTACCGATTGTTAAGATAATTTTGGGTAGCCTGCCTGATTTTTTTATGCTAGTATGGGTTGTATTCATAGAAAAATACGATTACAGCAACAGGAAGGAGAACATATCTATGAAAAGAAAAATTTTACTGATTTTTGCCGCTCTGATCCTGATCCCGACACTCCTGAGTGCCGGATTTACCAGTCAGGCAGCCGGGAAAAAACAATCATCCGGTTTTGTCAAAGAAAAGAACGGAACCCATTATTACTATAAAAATGGGAAGCAGGCGAAAGGCCGGGTAACGATCAACGGGCACACCTACATTTTTAACAGTAAGGGTGTCATGCAGAAAAAAGGCTGGTATACGACCAAAAGGGGAAATACCTATTATCTCCGGAAAAATGGTACAGCCGTGAAGGGCAAACAGACGATCAAAGGTAAGACTTATATTTTTTCCAAAATCGGACGTATGCGAAAAGGCATGTACAAAAGTCCTTATACCGGAAAAAAATATTACCTAAATCCAAAGACAGGTGTATTACTTACCAATTCCTGGTTTACAACAAAAAAAGGAAATAAAATGTATTTCGGTTCCAGCGGTGCTGCCTACACCGGAAAGCATACGATTGGAAAACATACCTATCTGTTCTCAGACAAAGGTGCCATGAAAAAAGGCTTCCAGAAATTAAACGGGCATACCTATTATTTCCGTAAAAAAGGCGGGGCTATGGCAACCGGATTTCTCAGAATAAAAGGGAACATGTATTATTTCAACCAGAATGGTATCATGCAGACCGGTTTTCAGACCTTAAACAATAAAACATTCTACTTCAAAGAAAATGGTTGTATGTTAACCGGCTTCCAGAAATTAAACGGTCATACCTATTATTTTACCAAACGGGGTGTCATGGCAAAAGGATTTAAAAAACTGAATGGCCAAACTTATTACTTCCATGATAATGGAACTATGGCTGTCGGTGTCCAGAAAGTTGGCAGCAGCAATTATTATTTTAAGGCAAACGGAACCATGGCAACCGGTTTTCAGAAGATAAACGGCAAAACCTATTATTACAAAGAAAACGGAACCATGGCATATGGGATGCAGACGATTGGAAAAGACAGATATTATTTTAAATCAGATGGTACATTACTGACCGGCAGAGTTAAGATCGGCAACTGCCTGTATGTCGCAAATGACAAGGGTGTTATCTACAGAACGGTAGATGGAAATAAGAAAATGGTTGCCTTGACCTTCGATGATGGTCCTTCTCCATACACACCACTGGTATTGGACACACTGGAAAAATATAATGCAGTTGCAACCTTCTTTGTTGTTGGAAACCGCTGCTCCACATACAGTTCTTACCTGAAACGGGAATATGCACTCGGCTGCGAGATCGGTACACATACCTATGATCACGCATGGTTAAACAGATTATCCGCAGACGGAGTCAAAGAAGAGATCAAAAAGGGATCAGATGCGATCATCCGTGAGATCGGAGTTGCTCCTACTCTGATGCGTCCGCCTGGTGGCTGCGTCAATGATACTGTACGTGAGAATGTAGGTCTTCCAATGATCATGTGGTCTGTGGATACCAGAGACTGGGAAACCAGAAGCACTCCTACTACGATCACACGAGTTGTGGATGGTGCTTATGACGGAGCGATCATTCTGATACATGACCTTCACCAGTCAACCGCTATTGCCTCACAGACATTCATTCCGAAGCTGATTGAAAATGGTTATCAGCTTGTAACTGTCAGCGAAATGGCTGAGCTTCGTGGTGTAACAATGGAAGCCGGGCAGTCCTATAATTCATTCAGATAATACACAGGAATCTTGTCCTGAAACAGGCTCCCACACATATTTCCGCTTTACAGAATGGGATTTCTTATAATGAGAATCTCCCTGACAACGCAAAAAATAAGATGGAATCTTACTACCCCATTGTAATAAGATTCCATCTTTTTATTATAATCACCATAAAACCCCTGGTAATTTTTTATCTGTTGTATTTCTTATGAGCTGACTATAGCATGCCATTTTTCAAGCGTCAACCCATAATTGTCAGATTTTACAGACATTTTGTTGAATATTCAGAAAATTAATTCAGGCGGTATAAATACAATCCTGCGTACCTATACCGCCTAATAAAATTAAGTACTATTCTATTATTTTTCTATTACTTATTACTTTAAAGGCTTGCCTGTGAGAAGCTCATATGCCTGAAGATATTTGTCAATTGTTTTCTGAACAATCTCGTCAGGAAGCTCCCAGTTGTTATCCGGATTTGCCTTTAACCAGTCACGGGCAAACTGCTTATCAAAGGATGGCTGACCATGACCCGGTTCATATCCTTCTGCAGGCCAGAAACGGGAGCTGTCCGGTGTGAGCATCTCATCACCGAGAACGATATTGCCATTCTCATCCAGACCAAACTCGAACTTGGTATCTGCTATGATGATACCTCTTGATAATGCATATTCTGCACACTTCTTATATAAAGCGATCGTATAGTCACGAAGCTTTGCGCCATATTCTTCGCCCTTGCCAGGAAATCTCTTTTCCAGATATTCAACACTCTGCTCGTATGAGATATTCTCATCATGATCTCCGATCTCTGCCTTTGTGGAAGGTGTGTAGATCGGTTCCGGAAGCTTATCGGATTCTTTTAATCCTTCCGGAAGCTTGATACCACATACTGTACCGTTTTCTTTGTAGCTTGCCCAGCCACTTCCTGTGATATAACCACGAACGATACACTCAACAGGGAGCATTTCCAGTTTCTTGCACATCATACTGTTTCCGTCAAATTTCTCCTGCTGGAAAAATTCAGGCATATCCTTTACGTCAACCGAAATCATATGGTTTGGAAGAATATCTTCTGTCATATCAAACCAGAATTTGGACATCTGTGTCAGGACTGTACCCTTCTTTGTAACGATGTTCTTTAAAATGACATCAAAACAACTGATACGGTCTGTTGCTACCATGATAAGGCTGTCACCATTATCATAAATCTCACGTACTTTACCCTCTTTAATCGGTTTCATTTCCTGCATTTTGATACCTCGCTATGATTTTATGATTTGTATTTTTTACTCTTACAAACTATCACTATCTACCTTTAATGTCAAATAGGTTATATGATTTATTGTAAACGCTTTTATTTTAAAAATCCATTGATGATCTGCTCTTCCGCTTCTGCCTCTGTCAGCCCAAGCGTCATCAGCTTGATCAGCTGCTCGCCTGCAATCTTTCCGATCGCTGCTTCATGGATCAGGTTTGCATCAATGTTATTTGCCGTCAGCTTCGGACTTGCTGATACACTTGCGCTATCCATAATGATCGCATCACATTCACTGTGACCCTTACATTCATTATTGCCATTGATCGTGGAGAAAAATTCCTGTCTGGACTGATCTCTTGCAACGGATCTGGATACTACATTTGCACTGCAGCCTTTTCCATTCAAATCCACAACAAAATCAGTCTTTGCATACTGTTTGCCATGTGTCATGATCTTCTCCCTGATCTCTAATGATGCGTTATCCTTCAGATCACCGCCGGTCTTTCTGACAGTCGAATCAATTCCCTTGATCTGAGTCGTCTCCATCTCCATCGAGGCACCTTCTTCCAAGTGCACGATGGTTTCCGGATTCATGATATTCTCGCCATTTCCATCTCCCTCACCATAGTGTCGTTCGATGTATTTTACTTTTGCATTTTTACCAATATAAAAAGTATGGATGCCGTCATGCTTGGAGGTGTCCACACCACAGTTATGGATACCACATCCGGCTACGATCGTAACATCGCAGTCCTCTCCGATATAGAAATCATTGTATACCATATCCTGCAGACCGCTCTTACTCAAAAGAACCGGAATATGCACACTCTCATTTTTTGTTCCCGGTTTAATGATGATATCGATTCCCGGCTTATCCTCTTTTGTTACAATATCTATATTTGCAGTTGTATTTCTGCTGTCAAGCTGTCCGTTGACACGAATGTTATATGCGCCCTCCGGTACATCATGAAGTCCTGCTACCTGCTGCAATAAACTCTTCTGAATTAAATCCATGTTCTGTTACCTCACAACTTATTTCTGTTTTTCTTCCAGCACCTTGCAAGTGGCTGATTCACCAGTCAGTCTTGGCATGATCACATCTCTGCTTCCGATTGCATCAACATGACCATTTGCGATCACAACGATCTTATCTGCTATATTAAGGATCCGCTCCTGATGGGAAATGATCAGGATCGTTCCGTTGATCTCTTCACGCATCTTTTCAAATACCTTGATCAGACTGTTGAAGCTCCACAGGTCGATGCCTGCCTCCGGCTCATCAAATAATGACAGCTTCGTACCTCTTGCAATGATCATGGCGATCTCAATACGTTTTAACTCACCACCGGAAAGACTTGCATTTACTTCACGGTTCACATAATCTCTTGCACATAAACCAACTTCGGAAAGGATCTCGCAGATCTGTGAAACATTCAGTGTTTTGCCGGATGCTATAGATACCAGATCTTTTACAGTAAGCCCTTTAAAATGAACCGGCTGCTGAAATGCATAGCTGATTCCTTTCTTTGCACGTTCTGTTATATTCAATTCCGAGATATCTTCTCCATCTAAAAGAATCTGTCCGGTTGTTGGCTTGATAATTCCGGCTATGATCTTCGCAAGTGTTGATTTACCGCCACCGTTAGGCCGGTAATTGCTACGAAATGTTCGTTTACTGTAAGGTTAATGTCTTTTAATATTGCTTTCTCTTTTCCATCCTCATTTACAATATATGAGATGTTTTTTAACTCTAACATAGTTCCTCCATCGCTGTTTGTATTTTTTAAACACACTGTTTTATAGTATATCCTAAAATCCCCTATATTCCAATATTCTTTTAGTATTTTTTCCGGTTCTCGGCGGAAGTATGCGTGGTTTTTCTTCCTATAATCAAAAATAAGTCCATCCGGTTGTGTGGGGGGATGACTATCATTCCCCCACACACACGGATGGACTTATTTTTTATAGACGTTTTATATAAATTAAGAATTTCTCTTCTTTGTTAATACGCCTGCGATTATGAATATAACGCCGAATGCTACGGAGATAACGCCCCAGATTACTAAATCAGCATAGGAACCTGCACATATAAGGCCGATCAGACCACCGACTATGTAGAAGCCTGCACTTGTGAATGCACCGCCTGCTCCGGTTGACTTTCTGGTTACAATTCCAACAATTCCTGCAACAAGGAAACAAACTGCAAGTAATACACCTGCAGAGCCTCCGGATTCCCCGTTTTCTTCCAGTGCATTTGATAATCCTGCCGCACAGGACTGAAATGTTACTAAGACTGATAACACGATCGTTATGATCCCTGCTACGAGTCTGAATGTTGATAAAGGTTGCTTTGTCTTTTCCATAATAAATTCTCTCCTCTTTCTGCTGTTATAAGTGTTCTTGCTATTATATTAAAATCCCCCTGTATCAGTCATCATTCAGGGTATTTTGATATAATTACAACCACTGCATATTCTATCTTATAAAATTTTCAGAAAGAGCTGGTGTGCTGACAGCACACTATCGGAATATATCCTCTACTATAACGAATACAAACATCACTAAAAAAAACCATGCCACCGTATATAAAAACAATCCAACCAGCTTCCATATCTTCTTCGGTGAGCGCACAAGCGGGAAATAATTCCAGACGTCCAGATAATTATTCCAAAAAAACGGAGTAATGATAAACATCATAAAATATACAAAGCGATTTACATATAACCAAGTTCCGGAGAGCGGTTCTCCATGATCTTTTACTTCTACTGTCAGACAGAAATACATCCAAAATATATAATAAATGGCTGCAACAACCATATTCAGGATTTTTCCTTCCCGAAATCCCGGTGGCAGGAAACGAGTCCATGCCGGGCGGGATTTATCATTCAAGGATACTTTATCTGTAGCTTCATCTAAAATCATGCTCTGTTGCATCGCATCGAGCATTTCCTCTGCTGTCTGATATCGTTTCTCCGGATCGATCCGGGTTGCTTTCCGGATGATCTGTGACACTTCCTGATGATCTGCGTAGATTCCATCCCGGATCAATTTTCCACACAACATATAATTTAATAACACGCCAAGTCCGTAGATATCCGTCCGCGCATCTGACTGCGAAAAACCGTATTGCTCCGGAGCTGCAAATCCTCTTGTACCGATCAACTCGGTATCCCGATTCCTTTCTGCGTCAAAAACTCTTGCAGTATTGAAATCGATCAGATATACAGATACAATACCATGTCCCTTTTTGAAATCCCCCTGAAGCATTATATTTGTCGGCTTGATATCCCGGTGTACGATCGGCGGTATATGTCTGTGCAGTTTTTCCAATGTCCGGCAAAGATATTCGATCACTCTTCCGGCAGCATCCAAATCCAGACATCCAAACTGTTCAATATATGTTTCCAGCGTGATCCCCTGTATGTATTCTTCGATCAGATATAACGTACCATCCTCTTCCATACATTCATAAATCTGCGGAACGTAAGGGAGTTTTGATTGTTGCAGCCAATCATATATAGATTTATCATATTGCGTCAGCACTTTTTCTACATAAATCTGTCCGGTCTCTATATGCCGCACCAGAGAAATTCCCTTTTTATGCTCTACTTCTTCCAGTCTGCGATAAAAGGACAGACGACTTTGTATTTCTAAATTCATATCATTTTCCTATTGTTTATCTTGAAATTGCTTTATCGACAAGTATAATAAATATTATATGGTACTGATAAAAATTATCAAGGGAAAGAATGCAGGATTAATCATGAAAACGACCAGAACAACAGATCTGCTGAATGAATTATCAACCGATGATTCAAATATACATTTTAAATCATATATAACATCTCATGCAGATGATATGTCCTGTGACAATCTGCAGGATTATTTTAATCTTTACTTTAAAGATCACCCGGAGCTTCTGACCGCCGATGTCATAAAACGAAGCAATCTGGACCGCGGCTATGCTTATCAGATCTTAAACGGCAGGAAACCACATCCCGGAAAATACAAGCTGGTTCTTCTGGCATTATGCGCCGGAATGAATTTGAAAGAGATCCAACGTGCACTTACAATCTCCGGAAATGCCGTGTTGTATCCCAAATTTTCACAGGATGCTGCCCTGATCGTATGTATCAATCAGAACTGTACTTCTGCATTTGAAGTGATGAATTTCTTTGCGGAAAATAATCTGGATTTCCCTGAATAAACGGAGGTATATCAAATGGACACTTTTAGAAACATGAGAAACGACAAACTGGCGAAAGCCATGATAAACAAGCTGGCTGCCAGAAATATGGAAGGCTTCTATGTCCAGACAAAGGAAGAAGCTAAGGAGCTTGCACTGAGTCTGATCCCGGAAGGAAGCTCTGTCGGCTGGGGCGGTTCCATGACCGTAAAAGCAACCGGACTTTTAGATGCTCTTATCGAGGGAAACTACAAAGAGCTGAACCGTGATGCAGCAAAAACACCGGAGGAAAAAGACCGGATCTCCAAAGAATGTTTCTTCGCTGACTACTTCTTAACAAGCTGTAATGCGATCACCGAAGACGGCATTATGGTAAATATCGATGGCAATGGAAATCGTGTAGCTGCCATCGTCTATGGTCCTTCCCATGTTATCGTGATCACAGGAATGAACAAGGTAGTACGGACAGAAGAAGATGCTTTAAGCCGTGCAAGAAATGAAGCAGCTCCGATCAATGCACAGCGCTTCGGACTTTCAACCCCTTGCAGTACAACCGGCGAATGCGCAAACTGTCTGTCACCGGAAACAGTCTGCTGCCAGTTCTTAACCACCCGCTATTCCAAGCACAAAGGACGTATCAAGGTCATCCTTGTAAATGAAGATCTGGGATTTTAGAAAACAGACAAATTTCAGGGGTTGTTTATTATTATTGTGCAAGACACTTTCGTTCTATCCTCAACGCAACGGTACATAAGGTTGCAAAATACGCAACCTAAGTACCGGCGCTCGGACAGGCTTGCTACATTATAATAAACAGCCCCTAAAATTTGTCCGTTATCCTTCTATCGAGATAATCTTCTTTTCTTCTACTTCCGGTTGGTCGTCGAATTTTGGTACATAGACATACAGAACACCATTTGCAAATCTTGCTTTAATATCCTGTTCACTGACTTTGTCGCCGACATAGAAGCTTCTCTTATAATGACCGGAATACCGTTCCTTTTTGATATAGCTTCCTTCCCTGTCTTCACGATCCTGTCCAGTATAGCTGGCAAGAATTGTCAGGTAACCACCTTTTAATTCTGCCTTGATGCTTTCCTTTGGAAATCCCGGCAGATCCATCTCTATCTCATATCCGTCCTTTGTTTCGAATATATCAGTTGCCATTGTAGTCATGGTACGAAGTCCGGAATGGCTGCCCCAGAAGGAATCATCAAAGAAGCCATTCATCATCTCAAAATTATCTGAAAAAATACTTGGTCTATCCATCCTAATTACCCCATTTCTATCTATATTTCTGATTCTCTTTCATCAGTCATATATTACTGTCATTTTTCTGCATTTTATTAGACTCACACAGCTTTCTCTATTATATGCAGTTATTTCATACCATTATTTATAGCACGTTTTGTTAGCACTGTAAATAGATGAGTGCTAATTCAAATATTATCTTTTTGTAAACTTCTCCTCCAGTACCCGGATACCATGATAGAACATCTCATTAATCGGAGTGGGCACGCCAAGCTCTTTTCCCATCTTTATGACATTGCCGGCAAACATCTCTACCTCGGTCAGCTTCTCCGCTTCCAGATCCTGCAGGGTTGATGGTTTGTTCTCGGGTGGAATTGTCTTTACTGTAACATCCTGCTCCGCTATTTCTTTTTCACCTATATCGATTCCCTTCTTCTGCGCGATCGCAGCCACTTCCCGCATGGCATTGTCACGGATCCAATTCGCACTGTCGCTGATACGAAAAAATCCAAATGGGATACCGAGCAACGCACAAGTCATATTTTCCCCAATATTGCACATGTATTTAAACCAGAGTCCCTTTAACATATCCGGATCGATCTCATATGGAATATCGGCATGATCAAATACTTCTTTTACAGCAAGTACACGATCTGACAGAACATCATTTTTATTCTCTCCGAAGTGGATCTTGCCCCAGTACGGATCAAAGTCTGCTTTTCCGTCTTTCATAACAATGGACATTCTCATATATGCATACAATACATGTTCTTCGCCAAATGCCTGAATCAACTGTTCCTCACTGTCTACACCATTTAGCAAAGACAGGATCAATGTATGTTCGCCTACCTGATGGCGGATATCTTCTATTGCCTGTGCAAATCCATAGCCTTTTACACCGATCAGTATCAGATCCGCCGGCTCACCCTGTTCTTCGGGTGTCACGATCGGGAATCTGTAGTTGACGCCATTGATCGTAACTCCTTTACTTTCCAGGCGTTTTTTACGTTCACCACCTGCAATAATATAAAAATTCTCTCCAAATGCTTCATATAATCTTGGCGCAAAAAATACACCCATCGCGCCAAGTCCAATCAATGCAATTCTTTTGATCTTCATATTTCTTATTCCTCTTTTCCACTATATTGATTCTTTGTTTAACATTCTATCCTGTTTTGGTGTGATTCCACACCATCTTTTATATGTTCTTATAAAATGACTACAGTCAAACTGTCCTCCTCACAAAACAGTCATACATTTTCTGCAAATATGCCTGGGGGATATTTAATGTATGAATGTTGAACTTGATAACTGCATACCAGACGTTTTCTGTTCTCAATCGATGCCCCGATTGAGGGTGTTTACCTTTTCGCAGTCTTCTTCCAATAATCTGCGAAATGATCTTGCGGCTGTATTCAGCGGATGCTGGCTGTCATATATCATGCAGATATGCCGGTCAGGAATTTTCTCCTTTAGGACTGCCTGTATTACCTCTCCGCGTTCGAGCGCCTCACCTGCCATGGATTCCGGTATAAATGCCAGTCCCAGCTCACAACGGACAAGCGGCAGGATCTGGTCTGTTGTCGCAGCCTCTGTATCCGGTGCAAATTCTATCCCGTGCGATAAAAACAGCCGCTCATAAAATCGAAATGTCATCGTTTCCCGTCCAAGACTGATCAGCGGATATTTCTTCAATTCTTTTAAAGATAAAGCCTTCCCCTGTAGCTCTTTAAATGATGCCCCACCGATCAGTATCTCCCGAAAAGGTTTTAACATTCTGCTTTCAAGGGACGAGTCTATTTTCATCGGTGTCGATACGACAGCAAAATCAATCTTACCGCTCTTTACTGCATCTACTGCCTCCGGCGTGGAATGATTATAGATTCTCAGTCGAATTCCCGGATATGCAGTATGAAATGACCTTAATTTATCAAACAAATATATATTTAACGCTGTCTCGCTGGCTCCGATCGATATACTTCCATGTACCATGCCCGAATAGTCCGCCAGTTCTTCCTCTGCCGTTAATAACTGATGCATAGCTGCCGACACATACATATATAGTTTTTCTCCCTCAGGTGTAAGCTGAACGCCCCGGTTGGTTCTTACAAATAAGGTACTGTGCATCTGCTGTTCCAGACAGTTCATTGCTCTCGTAACATTGGGCTGGCTGCTTTCCAGAACCTGCGCAGCCTTTGTAAAATTATGATATTTTGCCACATAATAGAAAATTTTATAATATTCAAAGTTAATATTCATCTGTCTGCTCCATTTCTTTTATCATATCAAATGATTATATCTGTCATATCAATTATATCTTTTACTTATCATCCTGCCAATAGTATAATTATGCAGAACAGAAAAAGAAAGGAAGTCGGTTAAGCATGAACGAAACTACAATTTTCCCACGAGAAAAAAGAGCAGATTTCTTATTTGAAAAAATCCTGAATGATCCATGGGCATGTGAGAAATTACAGGAAACATTTGCAAATTACCTGTGCTATAACGAGGATGCTTACGATGCACCACTTCCGGCAGAAGAATTTGCACAGGCACTATTCAATTCCTATCATAACCGGGATCTGTCTGCATTTCTTATGGCAATCTGCAACAATACCCTGTTTGATCTTCTGCGTAATTCCTTTCTGATCCCATATCGATTCAACGCAGATGGCAAAACAAATCCTGTCATTATGACAGATGATAATGGTCAGTTGCTTCCTGAATACGAAACTTCGATCTGGGAAAAAGAATATCGTCATTTTCATAAGATCTATCAGACACTTGGAAACAACAAAAATATCTATCTCGCCCGCGCATACAGATACAGTCACGATTATGCCGCAAATGACATGAAACCGGAACAGAAGATTCTGGAAAAAAGTGACGGTGTACTGTTGATCCGCGAGCTTCCCGATACTGTAAAGCAAAAGGAGACAGAGGCAGAAGCATATTCTGCTGTATGGAATCTTATGATCGCACTGGAAAAGGAGCTTCCTATGTCCTACATTTTCTACGGGCAGGATTCTCTGGTGAAAAATAATTCCCGATATGATGAAATCGGCATATTCCTTCCAAATTCATTATTCCTGACGAATCTGGAACATCATATTGAAAAAGCGGAGGAGATCATCTATGCCAAAGAACAGTAATTATACAGATATCATGGAAAAAAACCATATGGAAATTCCATGGCATGATTATGTAAAAAACGATAGCAATGTCCTGATCGCCAAGGCGGGGCTGATAGAAAAAGCCTCTGTTATTGGAAGGGTCGGGTTAATTATGCTCTCCTGTGGAACAGGTGCCTGGCGTGTTCGTACTTCCATGAACCGTCTGTCCAAAGAACTGGGCGTAACCTGCACCGTTGATGTCGGATTGATGTCCATTGAATTCAACTGTTTTGATGGAACCGACTGCGTTTCACAGTCTCTGAGCATTGCGAATACCGGTGTAAACACCTCGAAGCTCTATCGGATGGAACAATTCGTTGACAATTTCCCAAAAGAAGAAGCCCATCTGACGGGCGAAGAGATTCACCGGCGTCTTGATCAGATTGAGAAGATCCATACACTTTATTCACCTGCAAAACTGGGTCTGGCTTCAGCCCTCGCCTGCTGTGCATTTACCTTCCTATTAGGCGGCGGTCCTGTTGAAATGATCCTTGCTTTTATTGCAGCCGGTGTTGGAAATGTCATCCGTACCAAAATGATCAAGCACCATTTTACCCTTTTCTTTAACATAGCAGTATCCATATCAGCCGCATGCATGACATATGCCATCTGCTTTCACCTTGCAGAAATCTTCTTCCACGTATCTGCACTCCATGAAGCTGGCTATATCTGCTCAATGCTGTTTATCATTCCCGGATTTCCATTCATAACAAGCGGCATTGACCTGGCTAAACTGGATCTTCGGTCCGGGCTTGAACGTCTGAGCTACTCTGTCATCATAGTTTTAGTAGCCACTATGTTCGCCTGGATCATGGCATTGCTGTTACATTTTCATCCTCAGGATTTCTCCGCTTTGAATCTGGCTGTAGGTACAAAGCTTATCCTGCGGATCATTACAAGCTTCTGCGGAGTCTTCGGTTTCTCCATTATGTTTAACAGCTCGATTCCGATGGCTGCAACTGCTGCCTGTATCGGAGCAGTTGCAAATACTCTCCGGCTGGAGCTTGTCGATTACACAAGCACGCCTCCGGCTGCTGCCGCATTCGCAGGCGCATTAACCGCAGGTATTCTTGCCTCCATTATAAAAAGGAATAACGGATATCCAAGAATCTCTCTGACCGTTCCGTCCATCGTTATCATGGTTCCGGGACTTTACCTTTATCGTGCTTTCTATAATCTTGGTATCATGTCCCTAACAGAGGCTGTTTTATGGTTTTCATCTGCGATCATGATCATTGTTACCCTGCCCCTCGGTCTGATATTTGCAAGGATCCTGACAGATCGTACTTTCCGGTACTGCTCCTGATTCATGTATCGGGCGCAAGTCCTTATTTATCTTTTATGTTGAAAAATTATCATTGAATTATGTCGTATTCTGGCATATAATATTTCCAGATATTTATATATTCAGGGAGCTGACAAATTAGCCGGCTGAGAGGAGAATGAAGTTCTCGACCTGTGAACCTGATTTAGGTAATGCTAACGTAGGGATGTGTATTAGAGGTGCCCTGCGGCATCTTTTTTATTGCTCTGTGGCAGATCGGGAGCACCACTTTCTACCACGTAAAATAACATTGGTTGTAGTAGGAGGATAATATGGAAAATTACACAACACAAATGGACGCAGCCAGAAAAGGGATCATCACTCCGCAGATGAAGATCGTAGCGGAAAAAGAACATATGGCTGTCGAGGCGCTCAGGGATTTAGTTGCAAAGGGACAGGTTGCCATCTGTGCTAATAAGAAACACACCTGTCTGAATCCTGAAGGTGTCGGCAGTATGCTGCGTACCAAAATTAACGTAAACCTTGGAGTATCCAGAGACTGCAAGGACTATAACATTGAGATGGAAAAAGTAATGAGTGCAGTTAATATGGGCGCTGAGGCGATCATGGATCTGTCCAGTCATGGAAATACACAGCCATTCCGTCAGAAGCTGACAAGCGAATGTCCTGCCATGATCGGTACGGTTCCGATCTATGACAGTGTCATCCACTATCAGCGTGATCTTGCAGAGCTGACAGCAAAGGATTTCATCGATGTTGTCCGTCTTCATGCAGAAGATGGTGTTGACTTTGTAACCTTGCACTGTGGAATCACAAGAAAAACGATTGATCAGATCAAAAAACATAAACGTAAAATGAACATCGTAAGCCGGGGCGGAAGCCTTGTATTTGCATGGATGAGTATGACCGGTCAGGAAAACCCGTTCTATGAATATTTCGATGAGATCTTAGATATCTGCGAGGAATATGATGTTACGATCTCCCTCGGAGATGCATGTCGTCCGGGCTGTCTGGCAGATGCGACTGACGTATGCCAGATTGAAGAACTGGTACGTCTGGGCGAGCTGACAAAGCGTGCCTGGGCACACAATGTACAGGTTATGGTGGAAGGTCCCGGTCATGTACCACTTAACCAGATCGCTGCAAATATGGAAGTTCAGAAGACCTTATGCATGGGCGCACCATTCTATGTTCTCGGGCCTCTGGTTACAGATATTGCTCCCGGTTACGATCATATCACCAGCGCGATCGGTGGTGCTGTTGCTGCCATGAACGGAGCTGCTTTCTTATGCTACGTTACCCCAGCCGAGCATCTTGCACTTCCAAATGTAGATGATGTAAAACAGGGTATCATCGCATCGAAGATCGCTGCTCATGCAGCCGACATTGCAAAGGGTATTCCGGGTGCCAGAGATATCGATGATAAGATGGCGGATGCCAGACGTGTCCTTGACTGGGATGCACAGTATGCCTGCGCACTTGATCCTGCTACAGCCAAAGCGATCCGCGACAGTCGTATGCCGGAGGATGACCACTCCGACACCTGTAGTATGTGCGGCAAGTTCTGTGCTGTCCGCAGTATGAACAAGGCTCTCGCCGATGAGTACATCGACATTCTGTAGTACGAATGCATAATATAATGGGCGGTTCTCTGCCACTGACTATCTATAATTGACTCGCTATGATTTCTATTTGATGCACATGCCTGATTCGTAAATACTCCTGTGCCAACTCGCCTTCGGCTCAGACAGGCACCCGTATTTACTGGCAATGTGCATCGCATGACGAAATCTTTGCTAATGTCAATATATAGTTCGTCAGTGACAGAAAACCGCCCATTTTATTTGCTGTCGTATTGCAGAATGTAAAACATGCAGTTCTTAATATAATCAGAATGTTTTCCAACATCTTTCTTTCATAAAATCTGCAATAACAAAGATATTTTCACCTTCAGCTAAAAAGCCTCTCCCATGTTTGCATTTCTCCAATATATGCATTCATCTTTTCTTGTCATACAATGGATGGTCGCCGCGATCAACCACAACCTCGTATCCGATTCCCTGCATTCTCCGCATCATACAACCACAACACTCCGAGGCTTCTTCCCCGGTGCAGATCTTATTGTCATATAACAGATATTTTTTCCTGACACCGACCGGGGACAGATTCGGCATCACAACATTTGCCCCGGCAAGAATCCCCTTCTCCCTGCCAAGCGGATGGATCGTGCCAAGTGCTGTTGTCGCAGGAAGCAGAACTGTCGGATGAATCAGCCGGATAATTGACAGCAGACGTAAGGTCATCTCAAGTGTTCCGGCAGGCTCTTTTCCAAATGGTGTGTCTGCCTGCGGGATAAATGGCCCGATTCCACACATTTCCGGTTCCAGTTCTTTGATCAGGCAGAAATCCTCATATAACGTATCGACCGTCTGATATGGTGAACCGACCATAAAGCCGCACCCGGTTTGATAACCGATCTCTTTCAGGTCATGCAGGCACCGGATCCGGTTGTCAAATGACATTTCTTTCGGATGAAGCTTCTCATAATGTGCCTTATCCGCAGTCTCGTGACGAAGCAGATAACGTTCCGCCCCGGCAGCAAAATACCGCTCATAGGCTTCTCTGCTTTTCTCTCCGATTGACAATGTGATCGCACAGTCCGGATGCTGATGTTTGATCTCTGATACTATCTCACAGATTAGGTCATCTGTATAAAACGGATCTTCGCCTCCCTGTAACACAAACGTCCGGAAACCGAGCCGGTATCCACTCTGACAACAGTCAAGGATCTGATCTTTGGTCAGCCGGTACCGGTCAACATAACAGTTATCTCTTCTTATCCCACAATAAATACAGTTATTTTTACAATAGTTTGTGAACTCGATCAGTCCACGCATATAGACTTTATTTCCGTATACCTTCTGTGCTTCCGTTCCGGCACATACCATCAATTCTTCAATCATTTCCTGATCGTCTGTTTCCAGCAGAAGCTGAAGCTGTTCCTTTGTAATATTCTGTTTATCGCGAATCTCTGTTATCAGTGTATGCATAAACGGTTTCCATCCTGTTTTTATTTACAAATAGTTTATCACATTTTACTCTTATACAACATCCACTTTTCCGGATTGCATACAAACGATGCAAAAAAAGTTCAAAGATATTGCATTTCTGTGTCGGTTTTTATACAAAAATGATGCATTTCGAATATATGCTAGATTCATCAAATAAATGAACAACCGCTCATGCCCGGGCAGCGAGTTTCGACAACAGACCATATGTCTGTAGATAAACAATGAGATAAATACTTACATGAAACCGGAGGAACTTGAGGACATGACAACTCTTACAATCAAAACAAATGCACTGGATAACAATATACGGATCATCAAACGTCTGGCAAATGGCGCAAAGGTCATAGCAGTATTAAAGGGGAACGCTTATGGGCTTGGGCTTACAAAATTTGCATCGTTCTTACAATCAAAGGGTATTGATAACTATGGTGTAACCGAACTGTCAGATGCTGTCACCTTACGCAGAAACGGCATCAAGGGAAATATCCTGCTGATGACGCCTTTATATAACTCAGAAGATATCACGACTGCGATTGATCACGATATCACGCTCAGCATCACCAGTACCGACTGTGCGCATGTGATCGATGAAACAGCCGCCTACATGAACCATCCGACAGTCCATGCACATCTCTGCATTGACACCGGATTTGGTAGATACGGCTTCTTATGTTCCGAAGAAAAACAGATTGCCGATACCGTACAGTCGCTAAGACATGTGCGGATCACCGGTATCTTCTCTCATTTCCATGCAGCTGCATGCAGAAATGAATACTATGTGAAGAAACAGTTTCAGGATTTCACTCACCTCTGTGACACACTCCAGAAAGACGGTATTCCGGTAGGCATCCGTCATATCTCATCTTCAACCTCGATGATAAAATATCCATCCATGAATTTAGATGCCATCCGCATCGGCTCTGCCTTTCTTGGCAGACTTGCGGTTCCAAATGATTATGGTTTTCATGAGGTCTGCAATCTGTCTGCCTGTGTGGACGATATCTATGAGCTGCCGGTCGGTCACAACATCGGCTATGGTCACAGCTTTAAACTGTCACACAATACAAAAACAGCCGTTATCTCCGTCGGATATTATCATGGACTTGGGATAGAACGCCACACCGATTTCCGGACAAATTTCTTCTCTCCGATCCGTATTTATTATAAATTAAAAGGCACTTTCCATAAAAAATCACCGGCTGCCAGCTTTAAAGACTGCCGGCTTCCGGTGTTAGGTCAGATCAGTATGAACTCCGTGATCGTGGATACAACCGGATGTAATATCTCGGTAGGCGATATGGTTACATTTCCGATCAACCCGATTTTCGTCAACAGCGCTGTTCCGCGGGTATATATGTAACCTGTCTCGTGTTGTCTGAACTACTGTTGTGTATATGTATCCTGCCTCATGTTGTCTGAACTACTGTTGTGTATATGTATCCTGCCTCATGTTGTCCGGGATACTGCCGGTACACTTTGTACTATCGTTTGCTTTTTTTCGTTATGAGATGCAAATTGTCAGCGAATGCGGGTGCCTGTTTGAGCCTGAAAGGCGAGTTGGTACAGGAGCATGAGCGAATCAGACATTTGCAACGAATAGAAAAAAACAAGACATACAAAGTATACCGGCAGTATCCCGGACAACATGAGGCCGAACACATACACATCCGTAAAATAGCAGTATCCCGGGCAACATGAGACAGCCAAATTTTATATCACATGGATGCGACAGGTGTTACTATCATATACCTTGCATCCCCGGTCAGCGGATCACGGCGTTTGTAATCGAATAATATATAGCATACTTCAGACAGACGATTTCCCGTCTCTCTGTTGTAATAAATCTTTTCTATGTGTGTCATTCTGGACATAGATTTCCAGTCACAGCCATGATAGTCTTCTTCCCGAAGGTATCTGTGGTCGTTGGCCTCACGGATGTAGAAGTCCCGGAACAAATCTCTCACACCCTCCTGTTCCGGGGCGAAATCCGGTCGGGTCTTCATATTCTCACGAAGATATAAATCAAATACCAGCATTTGCCGAATCAATTCTGTCTTCTTAGGGAAGTGTTCTTCTGCAAAATGAAGCAGTACATGATACCGGTAGATTCTCGCCGGTGTCTGGATAAAATATCCCTTTTTGTCATAATAAGAAGCAAGGCTCGCATAAAAATCAAACGGCGAATCAAATTCTTCCACCAGGAATGGCAGCGTGTTCTCAAACTGACAGCTGTTATAATAAATCTCTACCATTTCTTCGATCTGCTTTAACCGCAGGATCTCATCATAAGATATCCACTTTGTAAATAATACTTCATACGGCGGACAGCTTGTATACTGTAAACCATATCGTTCTGCATTATCATGCATCTTCGAACCCTTTAGCACCTTTAAAAACCCTAGCTGAAGCTGCTCCGGCTTCATTGCATACACGTCATTAAAGGAATGTGCAAATGATTCATAGTCCTCATACGGAAGCCCCGCGATCAGATCCAGATGCACATGCACATTATGTCCCTGATGGATCCTTTCAACAATCTTTGCAAGCTTATCGACATCCATTACACGATCGATCTCCTCTATCGTCTGCAGATTTGTCGACTGCACTCCGATCTCCATCTGTATCGCACCTGGCCGCAGACTGTTGACCAACTCCAATTCTTCCTCATTTAAAATATCTGCAGCAATCTCAAAATGAAAATTCGTGATTCCATTGTCATGTTCTTTAATATACCTCCAGATTGCCATCGCATGTTCATGGGAACAGTTAAATGTCCGGTCTACAAACTTCACCTGTTTTACTTGATGATCCAGGAAAAACTGCAGCTCCTTCTTCACCAGATCAAGATTGCGGAACCGAACCCGTTTGTCAATCGATGACAGACAATAACTGCACCGGAACGGACAGCCTCTGCTGCTCTCATAATAAATGATCTTATTTTTAAAAGTGTCCAGGTCATAATACAGAAAGGGAAGCTCCGACAGATCGGTAAGTCCTCTTGGCTTCGTACAAAGAATATCTTTTCCTTCCCGAAGCACCAGGCCGTCAATATCCCGAAAACCCCCGGTATCACGGAAATTTTCAATACCACAGGAATTCCCAGTATTACAGGCGTTCCCAATATCATAGGACTTCCCAGTATTATGAATATTTCCAATATCAAGATATCTTCTCAGCACATCATAAAAGGTTGCCTCTCCTTCTCCAACCATAACTCCTGTAAGCTCCGGCATCTCCGCAAGAAGCTGATCGGCATCGTAGGTACTTCCGGTCCGCCAACCCAGATATCTGTATCCGGAAGGAGCTTCTTTAATTCTGTAATGAGCTCACGGATCATCTCGATATTCCATATATAACAGGAAAATCCAACCGCATCCGGCCTTCTCTTATAGATATCCGCAAGAATCTCTCCTTTTTGATTGTTGATCGTATATTCTGCAATCTCAATATATTCTGCAAGAGACGGCTGTTTCTTTACCGAATAAGAATACAGGGAATAAATCCCCGGATTCGAATGAATATATTTTGTATTTAATGCTGCCAGTAAAAACTTCAAGGAATTCACAACCTCCTACTATATGATTTTCTGTATCTTTGCAGGCTTATTCATAATAATCTCTTTTTCATGTTTCTGATATATGAAATTATTTATCCATTTCAAGGATTATACCACAGATAAGATTTATTAAGCTACAAAATCCGGTATTTGCCTTTACTTTAGGAAACGCGGATGATAGACTGAGTCTGTAGACAAAATTTTATTATAGGAGGGTATCTATGAACAAAAAAATGAAACACGTACTTTTGGCATTGTGTGTCTGCATCTTTGGTCTGATGATGACCGGCTGCGGTTCTGCTATTAACACAACCGTAAAACTCACCTCTGCCACCAAAGCAACCTGTACGATTGAACAGGGTTATGATGATGAAATGTTGGATGGACTTGCCAGCATGTCTGAAATGACAAAAAAAGAACTCATTAATGAACTTAAGGGATCCGGTGCCAAATATTCAAAAAAGAAGATCGATGGTGTTACCTACCATATGTTCTCCATGACTGTAAAAAACAAGAAACTCAGTGATATCGAAGCTTTACTTTCATCTGCAGGTTACACAAATGTATGTCTGACAAAGAATTTCTTCTATGCTACACTTGATCCTTCTACAGCAGGCAGTAATCTTACAATTGCAAAACTTGCCGACGCTGCACAGCTTCAGAAAAACGATCTTACTGACAGCCTGTCATTCTACATGAATGTAAAGGTTTCATTTAAGAATAAGGTTAAGACCACAAACGGTAAGCTTTCAAACAAATCAAAGACCGTTTCATGGACTATCAGGGATGCCAGCAAGAAGAAAAACTTCTACGCATCTACCAGTAAGGTTACAAAAACAGCAAAGACAACAGCCGTTAAGAACAACAAGTCCTACAAAGCCGGCAAGAAGATCACAGTATCCAACAGCAAGAGCCTTGTAAAGATGAAACTGGACGGCAAGGTAGTTAAGAAGAACACAGTCGTTAAGAAAAAGGGAACACATACCCTGACCATCTGGTCAAAGAACGGCAAGGTTCAGAACGTAACCTTTACAATTAAATAAGACGATTTATCACATAAAAAACATCCATACCTTTATTTACAGCATTTATCTGTATTATAAAATATGGATGTTTTAATTTTATAATTTTATCATAGACAAGAATCCATCTGCTCTGTATTGTTATAAAGCAGATGGATTCTGTACTATAATCATATTCTTAATGTTTTCTATTTCATCCAGACGTCAATATCAACGGATCCTGAGATTCCCGGCACACTTCCCTCACTGGTATACTGCCAGCCGGTAAACAGATATGGGAAATCGGGTACATTGGAATATTGTGCCAGCCAGAGCTGATAATCACCCAATCGATCCATATCCAGATTCTGCGCATACCAGTTTCTATTTGCATAGATCATCGGTGTATATCCGGCATCTTTTATCGTCTCACAAAAACCAACAATGGCATCGGTACGCTCTTCATTTGAAATATCATTTGCGCGGGCACCTTCTGCTTCCATCTTCTCCGTATCAATTACAACCGGATAACTGATCTTATAATCTGCGATATTCTGAAGTACATACTGTGCTTCTTCTACTCCTTCATCATAACTTACTGCCTGTGTATAGAAATATACCCCAACCGGCATTTCCGCTTCCAGAGCCGTTTCTATATTCGTCACATAGCTGTCATCCAGTGCCAGACCACCCTGTGTATATCCACGATATCCCAAACGGATCATTGCAAACTTAATACCAGCTTCTTTAACTGTCTCCCAGTCGATTGATCCCTGATGACTGGATACATCGATTCCAAGCTTTGCATGCTTGATTTTATCATCCGAATAACTCATATAGCCATTATCATCCAGTTGAAACCGTTCCAAATCATAATTATGTCTGGCTACCTTACTACTGATCTTATAAAGCTGTGCAGTTTCTTTATCATCTCCTACAATGATGTAACTCTTCTTGATATAATTCCAGTAATTGTCATAGATCAGATTTGCCAGTTCTCCCGGTGTCAGTTCTAGACCATGTTCCATTTCCGTGTACAAGGCAGGTGTCGATCTGGTTGTCTTATTATAATCAATACCAATACAGATTCCTGCTATGATTCCAATTACAATTCCTGTACCGATGCACACTGCATATTTCATTCTTTTTGCTAATTGTTTTCTTCTGTCTGCTTCTCTCATGTCAGTCACAAGCCGTTTATATTGCAATTCGTTCCGTACCTAACCGAAGCTGTATGATCTTATCATATTTTCGTCTGATCGCATGACGATACTTTTTTGCTATATCAGAAGAAAACATCTCCGTGATATCTTCCTGATTCAGAATCGCCTTGTCATACAACACTCTGTACTTGATATTCCAGTCATACATCAGGCTGGTACAGTTATCAATACTTACTTTTATAAACGAACCTTTCTTCTTTCCTGTTAATACTTTCAAATTTGCCCGTTTTCTGCCAACGGAATTCTTGACATCAAACAGTACCTCAGCACCCGGAAACCGCTCCCATATCGCATTCAGAAACGCCTGCAGCTTCTTATCCGTAAAATACTTCGTTACATCACAGCATACAAATAGGATTGCTTCACCCGGTTTCTTCTTCACACTGTCAAGCCATGAAAAATCAAGGATTGATTTGCCGATATTCTGCTCCCGGTCCCTGCTCTCCACCATCTTGCGCCGCAGTTCCATGGTCTCAGGCATATCTACATTGTACCATCGGATCCTGCCATTATCCATGCGGGAAAACATGGTATCTAACTCAGCTCCGACATTTACAATAACGCCATCTGCATACCTCATAATAAACTGTTTTACCCGTTTGTCAATCTCTACGATCCGTCCAATCTTAACAAGGCGATCATATTCCTGATACATCGCATTGAAATCCTTATGTGACACATTTAATTTGGCTGCAATCTTAATCGACTCATCATCCTGAAACAGCTTCGGATATCGTTCCGCTACCATTGACCGTGCCCATACTGCACGCTTGATCTCAGGATTTACAAGCTTTGCTTCATCCTTGATACTGTCGCTGATACGATTGATGATCATACGGCATTCCGGCACATGCTGATGCTCGATATAGTCATGCGGCATTCCAAAATATTCAAAATAGTGAATCCGGATCTGCTCTTTCTTAAGCTTATCATATAATAATCTTGCATAGCTGTTCAGCAGATCATTTTCTACTGTGAATATGGCGATCTCATCACAGATATCAGTCAGATCCGCATAGATCGGGCAGGTATATTCATTCTGATGATACAGATCCTGAATCCAGTACCTGCTAAGAAATTCCTTAATGCCCAGCCGGTAATAATACTTCCGTACCTCTTTCTTGCGATCAAGCATATGATTGGCGAGATTTCCATCCATAAATTCTGTATCTAATGAAGGTGATAACAACACCAGCTTATCCGGTCTGCGAACACCTTCCTTCCATGCCAGAACTGCCAGTGATAACGCCAGTCCACCGCCTGTGGAATCTCCAACAACAACCAGACGGTCGATCGTCTCCTGCCTGGTCAGATGTCTGTATGTCCCGATCAGCATATCAAAGGTATCCTGTGCATTATGCTCTGGCGCCAGCGGATAGATCGGAACAGCCGCACCATATCCATTTTCCTCGACCACAGTCGCAACAAATTCCCACTGGTTTTTGTTGATTTCCATACAATGACCGCCGCCATGGATATAAAAGAAGAAATTCTTTACCTCTTTCTTCTTTGGTTTCACATAATAGCATAATCCATTCTCTGACTCTGCCTTTGTAATATGAAATGCATCCTGCATCCACTTTGGAGGCGTGCTGCATTCCCGTTTTCTTCCCTTCAGGACTTTTTTAGCAATATCATCCGCTTTCATGCGCTTATCATCCAGCATGACACCTGCAATTTTCTCTTTTATGATAACAAGACTGTTTTGTGTACTCATATAATGTATCCCTTAATATACATATGTAACCATTTTTACCTGCTACCATTTTCACATAACCGGGATTGAATATCAAGTCTAATTTTAATCTGTTGATATCTTCATTGCTACATTCAACATATCGATCACAGACCCATCGGCTGCATCTAATACCACCATCTCACTTGGATAATCCGGATCCGATTTATCATCACAGGAAGAAAAGATCCAGACAGGTTTATATTCAAATTGTCCATCTGCTGCGCCTGCTGTCAGGTAATAGGTCAAGGTCACATCATTAAAATTGATCGCGTTATATTTACATGGATAGGTTTTGTAATATTCCGGTATGGTTTCATTTGCCTTTTCAAGCAGCTCCGGAAATGAAAGGATCTCAGTCTTTGTGCTTTCTCCGGTGGACTCCAGATAATCACACCAGTTCGCATTGATGATTCCATTGGAATCCATTGTGATCTCATAGCGTTCAACCGGCACATCATAATATTCCACCTGCTTCTGCAGATTTTCAACCTGATTAAATGCCATCGTTGACACCGGCTGCTTATCAACAGCTCTTACGTAGGTGAACGAATACCCATCCACATCCGTAGCAACAACCGAATTTGTCGCATCTGTATATACCCAGTAAAGATCAGAACTGTCCTGTAAGGCTACATCCTTCGCACCGATCTTCGACAGAAATTCTTCTGCCTTCATCTGTGCTTCCTCTTTGGAATAGCTGCAGGCATTCTGAACTGTATTCTCCTGATCCGCTTCTGTTCCTGTCTCTCTTTCATAGTCAGCCTTTGAATATGGCGTGACATACGTTGCCTTTTCTTTCGGACGATACATCATAAAATCTTCCCGCATATTAAAGGAACGATAAACGCTGTCGGTTTTGTAATACAATTCATATTCCTTCCCATCCACAGTACCAACATAATCATCCGCGGAATAATCTCCGGCAGCCGGATAACTGTCCGGGGCATCTGCCAGTTCCGTTTCCAGATCGCTGATCCATGAATCATAGGAATCCGCAAATACAGGATCCGGATAATTCTCCTTTGCTGTCTGATACTGTGTGATCTCTGCCTGAATGTCCTTTTTTATCCGATGCATGGAATCATATACATAGATTCCCTCATCCTTATCAAACAGATTCTCTGCCACCTGCTTCTTCACTTCATTACTCTCCGGATCTTTCTTCTTATACTGTGCGATCTGAAGGTCAGAGGTATCCGGAACACTGATATCATCATCCGTTACATGGATCTTTGATAAGCCGGTATCTCCAACCGCAATCTCCGTATCACAGGTAAATGGAATCTTATACTTACTCCACAGACTTCCACTATCCAGATCTTCTCCGGATGCAGATGTCTCCGTCTGTCCCAGATCCGCCTCTGTTTGTTTCGGCTGGGTATTATCTACATTGTAGTCTACATTTTTCCTTCCGCATCCTGTAACAGCCGCAGATACTGTAAGAGTTCCTGCAAGAAACAGTGCCATCATTTTTCTTCTTTTTGTAATGTCCATTTTCATCATTTGTATCCCTTCTTACTTAAAGATTTTCCCGTTTTCCCTCATATATCAGATAAAAATGACTTCTTTTATTATCCTTATACCGCCTCCGTTTAATCCTGTATTACACTGCATGTTCCCAGTGCCTTCGATACCTCAAGGATATCAATATAGGATCCGTCGGTTGCATCCAGCACGACCATCTGTTGAGGATCTTCATATGTAACTTCATCAAATTCATATACTTCAACCTGCGATATGATCCATGCCGGCACATATTCAAATTCACCGACCTGTGCTCCCGGTTTCAGACAATAGGTAAGCTGCATACGATTAAATTCGATCGACTTGTACTGTGTATTATACTTTGCATAATATTCAGAAACAGATGAATCCGCCCGCTTCATCAGTTCTTTAAAAGAAAGCAGTTCTGTTTCCTCTGCCTCACCTTCGACAGACAGATTATTCGTCCAGACAGCTCCGATCACTCCATTATCATCCACCGCAATCTTACAGTAATCTGTAGGTATATCCACACCTGCTTCCTGCTGCACCATATTGTCAACATTCAATGCCTGTAAGCCCTCTCCAAGAGACTGATCCTTTATCATCCGGTCAAATGTAAAATAATACCCATCAATATCACGCTCTATAAGCGTTGATAAAGCATCATCATAGGTCCATGCCAGTGCGGAGGACTCTCCAAGTGTCATATCATTACAGTCGATCTTCTTCAGAAATTCTTCTGCTATCTCCAATGCTTCCTCTTCTGAATATTTACACTGGTTTTTATCGTTCAGTGCCTCCTCTGCACCTTCGGAACCATATTTTATACTGTCATTTAATGACACATAGCCGCCATGATCGATCATCTCCGTTCCATCCTCTGTTCCGTCTGCAGGTCTATATACCATGGCATCCTCCTTCAATGATAAATCATAGCTTAAAATCATATCATCCGGTGTCCTCAGAACAAATTCATATTGACCACATGTTCCAAGGTACTTTGTTGCAGAATAATCTCCGGCAGCCGGATAATCTTCCGGTGCTTTTTCCAGCTCATCCTGAAGCTCTGTAAGCGTATCATTTATCTCCTTAATACGTTCCGCATCGGTTCCCAGCTCTTTTTTCAGTTGTTCATAGGATGCGATCTGTTCTTCTATATCTGCCTTTGTCTGATTGTTCTCATCATAAGCATAGATTCCTTTGCTCTTATCAAATATCGCTTCCGCTATTTTTTTAAGTGCCTCTCCTGCGGTATCATTCTTTGTTAACTTCTCAGTATACATGATTGATGTATCAGGAACCGAGATCTCATCCACCTTCAATGTGATCTCACTCAAACCCGAATCCCCTACTGCTATACTGTCATCATATGACTTTGGAATATCGTACTTATCCTGAATACTTCCGCTGTCCTTTTTTCCGCCAGATTCATCGATATCATAGTCGATATCTTTTTTCCCGCATCCGGTAAATACCGCCGCCATCATCATTGTTCCAAACATCAGCCAGGCGGTTCCTCTTCTCCTGATCTGTTTTCTCATCTTCCTTCCTCCTCATATCGTAAATATATTTTATTTCTTTCCCAATCCCGGTCACTTCTCTGCACTATCTGAAGTATCCGTATCTTCTCCAATTTTTGTATTTTTTCTCCAAATTATCTTACGACTTTCTAATTAAAACACAGGGAAAAATCATTTTCGCATCATAGCTGTATATTTTCTGAATAATTAAAAATGCTCATGTACTGCTTATTACATGAAACAGTACATGAGCATATCTTTTATATTAATATTTTTATTCTTCAGAAGATGTATCTTCGGCAGAAGTGTCCTCAGCGGATGTATCTTCAGAAGATGTATCTGTGTCTGTATCCGTATCGTCTACGTCTTCTGTATCGGAATCGTCTTTGTCATCATATGTATAATATGTGCCAAGTGACTTGGCCAGTTCCAGAAGATCGATCACTGATCCGTCTCTTGCATCGACTACAACCATCTGTGTCGGGCTGTCCTTATCTGTATAATCCTGATATTCCTCATACTGGGATAATATCCATGCCGGAATATATTCAAAGGTTCCTTCTTTGTCTCCTGCTTTCAGGAAATAGGTCAGCTCCATACCGTTAAATTCAATCTTCTTGTAATGAGATGTGTACTTGCTGTAATATTCAGGAACGGTTTCATTCATTTTATCTAACAGATCCTTATAGGAAAGAATCTGTGTTGCCTGTGGTTCTCCATCTGCTTCCAGATATTCGCTCCAGCTTGCACTATTGATACCCTTGGAATCAATGCTGATGGAGCATTCCTCCTTTGGAATATCAATGGATGCATTGTCCTGCTGGATGTTATCGACATTCCATGCATTTACTGTTGCGGTTGGCTGGTTATTGATCGCTCTTGAATATGTGAATGTATATCCATCCACATCTGTTGACTGGTTGTCACCATTATCATCATAATAAACCCAACAAAGTGCTGATGTATTCTTTAAGGTTACATCCGTACATCCGACTTTTGCAAGGAAATCATCTGCCATCTGCCTTGCTTCATCTTCTGAAAATGTACACTGATTTGTATTTGCATCTACAGAATCTGACTCGTCTGCACTATACTGCATGTAATCGTCCATGGAAGTTGAATAACATCCGCTTGCCCCATCCTTTGGACGATATTTTAAGAAATCATCCGCAAGATACAGGGAATATCCGGTTGTACCATTTTCCTCGCTCGGAGTGGATACCGTAAACCTTGCATCTCCGATCGAACCAATAAAAGTATCTCCTGTATAATCGCCTGCTGCAGGATATTCATCCGGTGCAGTCGCAAGCTCATCCTTCAGATCATTGATCCAGGAATCATAATAAGATGTCATGTCACTGTCACCTTTTTTCTTTTCGGCTTCATACATATCGATCTCAGTCTGAATATCTTCTTTGGTACGCTTATCGTAATCATATTCATAGATACCCTTATCTTTGTCCAGAACTGCTTCTACTATTTCTTTTTTACTATCATTTGTTGTTTCCTTCTTCTTAAACGATGCAACATAGAGATCTCCTGTATCCGGAACGATCACTTCTTCTGCATCGATCGCAATCTTCTGAATACCGGAATCTCCTGTTGCGATCTCTGTATCACAGCTTTCCGGAATACCATATTTACCCTGCAGGCTGCCACTGTCCGCATTGCTTCCGGAACCACCATTTCCTTCTACATCATAATCAATATCCTTCTTGCCACAGCCGGTAACTGCTGTGCTGACTGCCAGCATACCAACCAACAGTATAGCTGCCATCTTCTTACGATATGTACGAAATCCCTCTTTACTCTTTGTTTTGTTCTGCATATAAGAACCTCCTCTTTTCTTCTCTCATTTATTATAGCTTCTGGATCCAATCCAGTAAATGACATATTATTTTGCGCCATGTTCCGCGACCGATTACTCTTCAGTCGTATCACCGGTTGTATCTGCATCACCCTCTGTGGAATCTCCTTCACTACCTGTGGAATCTCCGGAAGTGTTGGTATCATCATCTATAGTAGATATCGATGAACTGCCGTCATCAGATACATCTCTTGCGATCGTATCTGTTTCATAACTCTGATATGTGCCAAGTGCTTGGACAGTTCCATCAGATCGATCACCGTACCATCTGTAGCATCAAGGACAACCATCTGGGTTGGATATGTCTCATTTGTGGAATCGGTCATATCCTCATACTGTGTCAATATCCATGCAGGTACATATTTGAATGTTCCTTCTTCATCTGTCTTCTCCAGATAATATCCAAGCTTCATAGAATTAAACTCTACTTTTTTATATCTGGTTGGATATGTGGTATAGTATTCTGCAATATTCTTATTTGCTTTTTCTAACAGCTCCTTAAATGATAAGAGTTCATTTGACTCTGTTTTTCCGGTTGTTTCCAGATAGGATACCCAGCTTGCAGATATAATACCATTAGAATCAACATATACCGTACAGGTTTCAGCAGGAATGCTTACCGATCCATCATCCTGCGTAATATTATCAACATTCCAGGCTTCCGGAACATCGGTAGTCTGATTATTGATCGCTCTGCTGTATGTAAATACATACCCATCGACATCAACAGCCTCGGTATTCCCATCTGTTCCATAGTAATACCAGTAAAGATCCTGTGTATCATTCAGGGAAGCATCTGAGATACCGACCTTACTGATAAAATCATCTGCAATGGACTGTGCTTCTTCCTTTGTAAATGTACATACATTTGAGGCTGACACATCTGCATCTGACAGATCATCCCCGCTATCCGGAGTTGAATAATATACTCCGTTCATTCCATCTTTTGGACGGTAGGTGATCAATGAATCCTTCAGACCTACGGAACCACTTCCGCCTTCCTGATCATCCATATACATAATATATTTTCTTCCGTTGATCTCTCCGATAAAGGCACTACCGGAATAATCATCAGCCGCCGGATATTCATCCGGTGCATTCTGAAGCTGATCTTTCAGGTCGGAGATCATGGAATCAAACCAGGATGCACTGGAATTATCTCCATTTGCTGCAGAATCCTTCTTTTCCTTTTCATACTCATCGATCTGGTCCTGAATATCTGCTTTTGTCATATTGTTATAATCATATGTATAAATACCTTTGTCTTTTTCAAGAACAGCTTCTACGATCTGTTTTCTAGTATCATTTGATGATTCTTTTCTTTTTACATATACAGTCGGAAGATCTACCGTATCCGGCACTGTTACCTCATCTGCTTCTATTGCAAGTTTGCTGATCCCGCTGCTTCCAGCGTCCAGTGTAGTATCACAGGATTCCGGTATTCCGTACTTACCCTGAAGGCTTCCACTATCCGAGCTGCCTCCGTTTCCTGATTCACCGTCTACACTGTAATCTATATTCTTCTTTCCACAGCCTGTAAGTGCAGTTCCTGTTGCCAGAACTCCTGCAATGGCAAGTGCTGCCATCTTTTTATAGCGCATTTTTCTGCTTACCTGTGTTGTCTTATTACCTGCTGTTTCTTTTCTTATTTTCTTCAAAATAATTACCTCCTGCTGTGATCCTACATTTTAACAAACAAAATTAATATGTATATTTTTTCAGTGCTGTAAAAATATTAACACAAACCATCGATTTTGTTCATTAATACGGGTCTATTTTTTTATTAAACTTTCTTAAGCTTTCGTCTCATTTTCCCGACATATTAAATGTACATGACCAATACATAATTTATGCAATATATCTGCATCCTTTTTGCATCCTTTTTCTACAATTTCTTGTATTTCTATATTGCATTTTTTCTTTTTATGTTATAGTATGTGCGGTGAGAAAGAATAAAGAGGTGTCATTCTAATGAATATTACCATGTTAAAAAGTAAGATCCACAGAGCCGTTGTTACACAGGCTGAACTGAATTATGTCGGCAGTATTACCGTAGATTCAGAGCTTTTGAAGAAAGCCGGGATCCTTGAATATGAAATGGTGCAGATCGTTGATATCGAAAACGGAAATCGTTTTGAGACCTATACCATCGCCGGAGAACCGGGATCGGGTGTGATGTGCCTAAATGGTGCAGCAGCCAGACAGGTTCAGGTCGGAGACCATATCATTCTGATGTGTTATGCCTCCATGACACCGGAAGAGGCCAAAGATTATCGTCCGACTGTTGTATTTGTAAATGAAGATAATTCCATTTCCCGCATCACAAGCTATGAGAAGCACGGCGAGATCGGATAAATACCTGAAAACGAGGTGTATAATTACCCTTGGTATTTTGAGTTAGTTGCATAATTTATTATACCAAAAATAGCTATAGGCACAAGCCCATAGCTATTTTTTCTTTTTAGGGGAGTTTTTTTACATCCCCTTTTGTTAATAACAAGATTCGTTAACGGCTGAAATGACTCTTTTTCATTTCATTCCTGTTTTTGTGTCTGGAGCATTCTTTTCGTCCGATGATATATATTGTCCATATGTATCCGGCATATATGTCTGTGCATTTGCAGCATATTCATCCGGATAACCTCCCTGTATATCTGCATTATAGCTATTCGGATAATACGTCTGATCCTCTGCACTATATCCATTCGGATAATAGCCCTGATTCTCTGCAGCATATCCATTCGGATAATAGCCCTGATTCTCTGCAGCATATCCATTTGGATAATAGCCCCAGTTATCTGTATCATATCCATTTGGATAATAGCTTTGCATGCTTACATCATAATTATCTGATACTGTGTCACCGGCAGCTGTCTGAGGCTTCTTTGCATCTGTCTTTTTCTTCTGTTTTTCCTGCCTTTTTGCCTCTTTTTCGCTGTTTTTTTTGCCAGACGCTCTTCTCTGTGTTTCATCCTGTATCTACGCCAAGCCAGTATATACAGCACCCACAAAAACAGCAATACCGCAATAGCAATGCCTGCATATAACTGCCACTGGCGATAAGCAACCGCGTACCGATAACCTAATGTACTGTCCATGGTCAGCAGCCGGTCACCGGAAACCTGTACAGTCAGAAATATACTGTAACCGATCACACCAGCCGCAGCAAGCGTAATGACCACCTGAATGATTGTATATACGATCATGACTGCTTCCTCCTTTTTCGCCCCTTGACAAATACAATAATATAAAGGATCAATAATACCAGTACCAGACCACCAAGTATCACATATTCAAATACACGTTTTACAGTTTTTGCAGCTTCATAGGTCACCACAGCTCTGTATACTGACTGATTTCCTACTGCATCCTCTGCGATCAGCTCCAGTGTATTTTCTCCATTTGCAAGTGACACTTTTTTATGGAAATAGCTTTGTGTCAGTTCGACCGGTTCGCCATTCAAGGTCAGGGAAGCTCCTGCTTCCGTATAACCATTCAGATAAATGGTATTTTCGGTTACTACCTTTCCATCAACATCCTCGGATATGGACAACTGCGGTGGTACGGTATCCACATAGATCTCTTTGGAATATTCTACAGTATTGCCTGCCGGATCCGTAATAACAAAGGTCACCGTATTATCTCCATCCTTTAAGTTCACCCGATACATACCATTTTCTTTTTCATCCGTAAGTATCCGCTCATCTCCCAGATATGCATCAAATGTATTCTTATCCTGCATCGTGACCGTTGCCTGAATGAAGCTGCTCTTTGTTCTGTCTGCATCTGTATCAAAGACTACATCAGCATCAGCCTTTACTGCAGCATCTGCCGACACAAGCTCATACCTGCAGTTCTCATCTGTTCTTATCACTGCCAGATAAACCTTAGAAGCATCACCTGTAAAATCATCATAATAGAAATCCGTGGTTCCCTGCTCCTCTTCTCTGATCAGATTATGTGCCTCATCATAAACCCGTACCGTATAAGCTTCCTCATTAGAAGCTTTCCATGAAATATAATATCCATCATTATATGTTCCACCCTTTACCCCGGAAACCTTCTCTACATCCTCCGGATTCTGATAGCTGATAAATGCATCACTATAGGCACGCTGATACACACCGTCTACGGATACACGGATATAAAAATGATATTCTCCGCTCGGAAGCTGATCCAGATCAAATGTAAACGATCCGGATTTTTCCATATTGTCACTATATACGCAGGTTCCGTCAAAGCCCTCTGAATCTGTATCTGCAAACACCTCCACATAAAGCTCATCCGGGCAGTCTGTGATCTTATAGTTTACCTTGACACTTCCGGTTCCTTTTTCTGATATTTCAAATTTACTGATGACCAGCGAATCCGGAACCTCACCTATCGTTACGTCCACCACACCAAGATTTTCTCCGGTTACCGCAGCCTTCCATGTACCTTCTTCTCCTTTTCCGACATGTATGATTGCTTCGCCATTTGCCTCATAAACCTGATCCGGCGTTTTTTTCTTGCTATATACTTTACCGGATGGTGAAGTCAGCACAATCGTTCCAGGCTGTTCATAATTTTCCCAGGTTACATAAAAGACCGCCTTACTGTAACCCTCCGGCATATCAATCTCGACTTCTGTCTGTGCTGCCCACACCTGTATCGGAAGCCAGACGATCATCCCTATAAATAATAATACGCCTGTCCACAGCTTCCACATTGTTTTCCTTACTCTCTTCATGTTAAACTGCCCCCTTAATTAGATGATGTGCTGATCTTATCCCACAGGAACAGACCTCCATCTTCATCATACCATATAGATTTTTCCTGTTGTTTTCCGTTATTCGCCTTATAATTTAATGTTACCTTAGCTTTACTGAACTCTCTGTCCCAATCAATCGTGAGCTTGCAGTCACCCTTTGCATGGACATCCACCGGCGCCATATCTACATTTCCATTTACTCCAATCTTAATATATCGATCAGTGAAGTTTCCTCCAAGATTTGCTGCTGCACTTCCTTTTACCTCGCAGCCAAAACCGGAAATTCCAAGCTCGAGTGCCGCTGATATATCAAGTCCATCCTTGTTGATCTTGGCTCCTGCCTTTGCTTTTTCAGCACCAAGCAATGACATTTCTGCTGAAACAGCAAACTCCGGCTCGCTGAAATTGATCTCAACCTGTCCCTTTGCATTTCCGATCTCGCCCCATTGCCTGAACTTTTTCATCCACTGATTTCCGGTATTCTCGTCGCCAAAGCATCCGAACAGATCCGCCTCTGCCTCAACAGTTCCGATCAGCTTAATATCCTTATCATATAACGTCTGATCGATTCCGGCATTTAGGATCTTCTTTGTCTCTTCAGATACGAGAGAATCATATAGTCCGATCAGCAATGTGCTCATACCCTGTAATTCTCCGCCTACCTTATTGATCTCCATTATCTCGCAGACTCTTGGTCCCGGCCGCAGATTTGCATCAAGCTTAACTGTATCCGGAATCCAGTAATAGGATGACAGATATCCATCAAAGCCGGAAATTCCGGTATTACCAAATGCACCTATTGATGTTGAAAAATCAATCTTACCGCCAATTTTCCAGTATTCATGCTCCGGATCCAGCGAATTCAGCTTGACCGACATTTCATTTATTCCAAATATTCCAAAGCTGATCTTATCATCCGGAGACAAAGTCAGTTCTCCACCAAACTCCAGTCCATCTGCTGTAACTGCTACTGAAGCCGAAATATCAAAGCCCTTAAAGAAATCGGAAACGCCAAATTCCTTTAAGCTGGCTCTTTCCTGTGGTTTTTCTGTCTTTTTGTATTTGTTGGCACCGGTTTCATGCTTTAGTGACTTAATTCCTGATTTTATCATTTTATCCACCCGGATCGAATCAATGTCGATCTGCAAGCGGTTACTGTATAATTTTACTTCCGCCGCCTTGATATCCATGATAAATGGGATCGATATATTCATGTTTGAAAGGTTCTGATCAAAGGATGTCTTCTCCTCATCTATCGTTGCATAAAAGCCTGACTCTGCAACAATATAATCCCTGCCATTCATGACAAGATCCGCAAATCTGCTGCTTTTTTCCTGCATTTCTGTATAACTGACATAAAGCTTGCCATCACCCTGAATTGTACCGGAATCTCCTGCCTTTATCGTCTTGCCGGACACAAGCTCCAGCTCCGGATCCATATCTGCCACGATCATCTCCATATCACCTGAGCAATGCATAAAACCATTGATCATAACATTACCACTGGCTACCAGCCTGTCATCTGCCACCTGTCCGATCGAATCTGCTGTGACCGTCATATCTCCTATTCTTACAGACTCTGAGGTTCCTGCCTTAAATACCTTGAAAGCAGCACTTCCGGTTACAACTCTTCCATCGGTTGTTCTTACCTTTACATCGTAAATGCCTGCGGTGAGTTCTCCGGTCAGTACGCCAGTCAGACTTGTTCTATCTGTTACCTGTATATCCGTCAAAGCTGTATTTCCGATAAATACACTTTCAATATCAGCAAATCCACCTCCATTTACGGTAACGGTTATACCTGCCTTTACATCCTTTTCCGATGCATTCCCCGGTGTGACGGATGATATGCCAAGTGTATTCTCGTCTACCTTCCGGATCAGATCATCCTGCCCCAGATCTTCCGGTCTGTTTTCTTCATTTATATAATAATCCTTGGTCTCTGATGCATTATATTCTGCAATATCAACCGTCAGAAATCTTGGATCTGCTTCCGGATTTCTGGTCACAGTATATTCAATGCTGTAATTATTGACAATATATTTCTGCAGATACAGATAAATATCCGACAGCTCCGTGGATGCCTCTGCCTTTACAAATTTTCCACCTGTGTATTCTGCGATCGCCTGCATATAGGCATCATCACACTCACCAAATCCAACCGTATATACACTGATGCCAAGCTCTACCGCGCGATCAACTGCCGCCTGCATATCCTCCTCCGAACCGCCGTCCTGTCCATCGGACATCAGGATCACAGCCCGGCTTCCATTCGCGCTTTCCAGATTATCCAGTGCAAGATTTAAACCAGCCGAAATATTGGTTCCACCACCACTTGATATATTATTAATAGAATTCTTCAGGGTTCCGCTTTTTGATGTCAGGGTCTGTTCCAGATATGCTTCATTATCATAGGAAATGATCATCATCTTTTCTGCTGTTATATGATCGACTGCTTCTGCCGCTGCCTGTTTTGCATTTTCAAGCGCTGCTCCCTCCATGCTTCCACTCTTATCCATGACAATACCGATGCTTGCTCCTTCACTCTCCGCACCACTATGTAAGGTAAAATCTGTTATCTCATACTGTGTATCGATCACTGAAAAGTCTTCCTTTGTAAACTGGTCTGCCAGCTCTTCCTTGGAATCCTTTGTTCCGTTAATATTGATGTAAGCACGGATAGCAGGATAATCTGTTGTATCGATCCGGCTGATATGAATACTGATCCTGTCATATTTCAAAGTCGTTGATACATAAGAATTAAATGAACCATTAATGGTATCCTCTGACACCGGAACAACCTGTGCACTCTGTTTGTCCACCAGATCAGTCACAGCTGCATTCAGCTCCGGATTGTATGCATCATTGGATATCTGATTATACTGGGTAACAACCTCATCGATCGAATCCTTCAAAGAGGACTGATCGCTGATCGCTGCACTATTATCAATTATCTGATGCAGATGTTCATTTGCAGTATCCCGGTCATCCATTGCAAGGTACAGCTTCGACAGCTGCAGTTCATAAAAGCCGGTATCATCGCCATGTCGTGGTATCTGTACCAGAATATAATTTGCCGCACGCTTGATCGGAACATTACATGCTTCCTTGTAACTTTCATCTGCCTCTTCTAATAATTCATTGATCTCATCCGCATGCTTTCCTTCATAGCCCTCTTCATCAATCAGCTTCTGTGCTTTTTCCTTCGTACGTTCTGCCTGTTTCACCAGCTTTCTGATCTCCTCATCCTTCATATCAAAGGAAGCCTCTGTATAGTTTTTATCCATGTTGTTACGGTAAACCTCTTCGGCGATCACATCCGTATAAATAACCGTATTCTCCGGACTTTTAAATTGTCGGTTCAATTCCGATGCTTTTTCCTTCGCCTTATCATAATCCTGTTGATAAACATAAAAGCTGACCTCCCTGCGAAGGATCTCCTCTGTTTCTCCATAGGTATGTTTCAGGTCCTTGATATCATCCTCTGTAAGCTCCGAAACAGCCACTCCATGGATCTTGTTGTCAAGCTCATACGCCTTTTCATATTTGCGCTTTTCTTTTCTGGTGAAATGCCGTTCATCCACATACTCTTCTAAAGCAGAAAAAAACTCCTGTCCTGCCGTCTTCTTTTCCTGTACATCATCGGATCCGCTTTTATATGTAGCTTCCTCCACCGCACCTTGCTTTTCCAGATCCGAAAGATATGCTTCATAATCCGTATATGCCTCTGTTCCACCATCTGTCATACCAAGCTTTTCGGAGCAATAAGTATCAAGCTTCGTCAGGCAGGTTTTGCCAGCCTTGCTGATCCCTTTTCGTTCTAATAGCTCCTGGGTTTTGAAATACCCATTGATATAATCGCCATTCATCGTATCACAGGCTGCACCAAGCACCTCTTTTTCCTCCGAACTGCCTGATATATCATTCAGAATCCGGACTGCCTGGTCTGAATTGCCATCCATTATATAGCAATATGCCATATAGATACCCTGCTCATTTGTATCTGTATCATCGAAATAACTGCGTACGCCAAGAAAGGTAGTCCCGGCAAAAGCCAGAACTACCCCTATCGTGAGCAGCCATTCCGGGACATTTCTCTTTGTCTTAAAGATGAAATGTCCGCATATATCAACGACTGTAAAAACAGAAAGATAATTGCTATCTTCAGTAAAATATTTAATTCCAAATTTTGCCCTCCCTTAAATATCTGAATCGGATCTGTTTTAAATGAAGACCATTTTTACCGACATTCAGACGCATAACTGAAAATCTGGTATGCAGATCAAATTCTTTTTTGATAACCATGTCTTCCCCATTTGTTCCATGGAATGTGAAACTGAGGATCGGTATATTGGTATAATACAACGTACATGGCATTTGGGCAAGTTCTGAGAGATCGGAACTTCCGATCAGTTCAATCTCATAAATTCCTTTTTTCTGTACATCAAACGGAAGAACATAATTTACACCGGCTTTCGACTTCTTGGTATCAAGTCGTAATTCATAGTCGCCATCTAATCTGACAAATTCAACCTCTGACAGATCGACATCATCCGGTTCTGCCGGACGATTGATAATCGATACCTCTGTCGGGCAGCCCATTGCTCTGCGCATTGCTTCTGTATGAAGTACAAAACCACAGATATTGGCTGCATTTCTCTGAAGCTCCGAACGCTTCAGTCGTCCGTCTACGAGTGCTGCGGCTGTATTGTCTCCGCTGGCATTTGTTGAGCCATCCGGGCATACCATATAGATATCATTCTGCGCACGCGCCATCGCAGCAAAATTGATCTTATCCGGCTCCTGTCCACGCTCATTGATGGATGCCCACCAGTCAGTCATAACGATACCTTTAAATCCCCATTCTTCTCTGAGGATCGTCGTACAGAGATCATAATTACCCGCTGTCCATACTCCATTTACCGGTCCGTATGTCGTCATGATCGCATCGCAGACACCGCTTCTTACGATCATCTCAAAACCTTTCAGATAGATCTCCCGAAGTGCACGTTCTGATACAATAGGATCTGCAAAATGTCGTCTCATCTCCTGATTATTTGCACAGAAATGCTTGGCTGCCCCTGTTACACCTGCTGCATGCAGACCTTCTAACATCGCACCGGCAAAGCATCCTGTCACATATGGATCTTCTGAGAAATATTCAAAGTTTCTTCCATTTAACGGATGACGGTGAATATTCATACCAGGTCCAAGTAAACAATCCACCTTCTGTGCGATCATCTCATAACCGGTACAGGTGTAAAGCTCTTTTACAAGCTCTGTATTAAATGTACATCCGATGATCGTTCCATTTGGCAGGCTGAATGCTTTCACACCACAATCTAACCGCATACCGGACGGTCCATCACTGCAGCATACAGAAGGGATTCCATGACGGTTGATCAGTGACTTGGATACACCGCCAAACGCTGCTGCCGTTCCCGGTGTTACAAGTGAACTTCCCATGCCTTCTCCTCGAATGATACAAGTAAGGTCATCGTCTGTCAATTCTGATATAAATTTATCCATTCCGATCGAACCATCTGCCACATCGGATAATGTATGCGTCCCCATCGTCTGACGGATCTCCTGTGGAAGATGAGCCTGTCTTCTCTGCTTCTCGTTTGATGCATGATGTGGTGCTGCTTCCATCATGACCTGATATCCGTTCTCTGTCTCTGCTGCCTTCATTCTGTCAAATGCTTCTACCGGAGCAAGTGCAGAGCAAAGCTGTTTGATCACAAGATCTCCTGCAAGCTCAAATGTGCCTGCACATTCCGCACTTCTGACATCTGCACCTGCAAATACATGATATGTGCCTGCCTCTAATACAAATGCATACGCATGTCCTGTAATACCGGAGTCGTCATAGGATGCAAAGCGGCTGTATGGAACAGTGATCTCTACTTCTTCGGATTCACCCGGTGCAAGCTCCTTTGTCTTTGCAAATCCGACAAGAACCTTATCTGCTTTTCCAAGCTTACCCTGCGGAGCTTCCGCATAGATCTGAACAACATCTTTTCCTTTCTTTAAACCGACATTTGAAACAGTTACATGAAGTGTAAACTGCTGTTTCTCCGGCTCATTTGCAAATACAACGACTGACTTTTCAAATGTTGTATAGGACAGGCCATATCCAAACGGATATCTGACGCTATCCTTTGCGAAAGTCTCAAAATAACGATATCCGACATAGATATCTTCACTGTAATAATTCTTATCCGGATCACCAAAATATGGTGTAGAAGGATAATCAGCAACTTTATATGCGATCGTGTCTGTCAGATGACCGGATGGTGAAACTGCTCCTGTTAATACATCTGCTGTTCCAAGTCCGCCAACCATGCCGCCCTGCCATACATACATAACAGCTTCCGGCTGGTAACGGTCTGTAAAACTCATATCGAGCAGACCACCGACATTTAATAAAACGATCATCTTATCAAAGTTCTTTCTTACTTTTGTGAGCAGATCTTCTTCCACATCTGTAAGCTGATAAGAACCCTTGGTATCACTTGCATCTTTATCCTCGCCTGCTGTACGTCCGATGATCACGATAGCTGTCTCTGATCGCTTGCCGGCTGCTTCCACAACCTCATCGGTCAGCTCCATTTCTTCCTGACACCATGGTTCATTTCCCCAGCCTTCGCCTTCGTTAAATGGATGTGTCTCTTCCCAGTCCTGATAGATCTTGATCAGCTCCTCATCCAGAATGACCTGACCACTCTCACGCAGACCATCTACGATTCCATAGACCTTTGATACATTTACCATTCCGCCTGAACCGGTTCCGCTCTTATAATAGTGGTTCTGGATTCTTCCAAATACTGCCACCTTCTCATCTTTTACAAGCGGAAGTGCCTGATCTTTATTCTCAAGCAGAACACAGCCTTCTGCTACTGTCTGTCTTGCAAGTGCTACATACTGATTCCAATCCAATACTACCTGATTCTTCATATCCATCATACTCCTTTTCCTGATTTTATCCGTTTGTTTTATCTTCCTTATGCAGCTGTTTTCCGGCTCTCTGCATATGTATTTTCTGTCTCATTCTTTTTGACAGAAATTATGATTTCGTTCTTCAATTTATGAATGTATGATAGTATGAATCCTATTTTTACAATATAAAAAATACGACATTCTCATCATTTTCCCGACTGTTTTAAAATCGAAAAAAACTGTTATTTGAATTATTCAAACAACAGTCTTTTTCTGTATCTTATTTCACCCATTCTTACAATACATGCCATGTTTCTTTGCAATTGGTATTGTTTTATCTTTGATTTCTTCAATTGTATAACACATCATACATACCTCCCTCTCAAAATATACAAGCAAGTAATTTTATGTTTATTATACCACAAGAATCCCGCCTGGCATACGCCAAACGGGATTCTTATATTTTTCTGTATAACTGACACTTACTGTTTATTCTTTCTGCTCTTTGCAAATACACAGCCGGCTCCAAAGGAAGATACCAGAACGCCTGCGATCAGAAGTGATCGAACCGAAAGTCCTGTCGCTCCCTGAATGACCAGCAGTTCTTCCGCATTGTCACTGTTAAATCCTGTAAGATGTAAGGTTTTTGAACTTATGTAAAAAATAATTCCTGTTACTGCGACTCCAAGTACAGTAGAAAGTGCGGATACAGCCGTCCGTCTGCTGCAGCCATTTAACAACAACAGGCTGACTGCTGTTCCTGTTAATATAGTCAGGATTGAGACAATCACAGGAGGAAATCCGTGGTAGATCGCCTGAACCATAAACAGTACTACCAGAAGAAGTGTAAAAACGACACCGGCTAATGCCCGTAAGCCTTTTCCTTTTCCCACAAACAACATTACCGCGGCAAATACCACCACAAGGATGCCAAGTGGCAGGCACCTGTCATAATTGAATACTGTGTAGTAGGGAGCTGCTTCCTCCGGCATATCTGCACATACGATTATTTTCTGATTCGCGTTTACATAGATGTTATGTGTCTGTGACAAATAATTATCAATCGATACTTTGTCGCCTTTCTGCTCCCCATCCAGAATCAGAACTGTAAGCTCCTGTTCCCCAAGATATCTGGAATGATCATATGGATCTGTCTCCAGCCGTTCATTATCGACAGATACTACCCGCCCTCTTACGAATGTCCTGCTGTCGTTATTGTACATTGTATAGCTGTTGATCCGATCCCAGTCAAATGAACCTGCCGCCAGAAGAAAGGCTGCTCCAATCAGGAAAACCGCGATATATACTGCATTTCTTCTCACAAATAAAACAAGATGCCCACCTGCTTTTTCATCCGTTTTCCCTGTCGTTTTGTCTTTTCTCTCTGTCTCTTTCATCTCCGGCTGCCTGCTCCTTATACATATGAAGCGGACTCACCTGCTCCTTGAGGTGGTCTCACTTCATTTCTGTATTTATTATAAATATGCCTGCCTGTGCCTGCTATCACACTTCCGTAAAGATTGCAAGGGTTGTATATTTCTTTTGTAAAATTCACGAAAAAACAGGCAGTCTCGTTATAAGACTGCCTGCCTGATAATTATTTTTATATTGTATTGTTTTCTATATCTCATATATCACATAGGATATACCTGTATCTTCATGAGAAAATCAGTTCTCCAATAACTGTTTCTGCTGATGACTTACTCTATCTGGAAAAGCCATCATAAAAAGATTCAATCAAAGCACAGTCCATGATAAGAACATAGAACACATTTCCATAGTAACGGCTTTCTACAATTCTTCCATGATCAAGAACAGGGCGGTAGGATCCATCTTTTTTTGCAAAATGGAATCTTACATAATCATTATTTCCACTGGTCTTTGCATCAATCTGTTTCCAGATACTGGTCTCCACAGAATCCCGTTCATCCGGGTGAATAAGATTCCTGAATCGCTGCCCGGTATAATCCAGAAAATCATCGAAATCCTTGCAGCCTGCAAACTCAATCAATTCACGATTTGCAAATAAAATACGATCATCCTCCGGATCAGCTATATATATCAGGAAAGCTCCCGGAAGATTTTTTGACACATCCTGAAGTGCAAACCCAAGCTGACTTCTGTGCTGTATCTTATAATCACTGCGATAAGGACTGCAACTATGCTTCCCATGTAGTTTTACCGCATAAAGTGCCATATCTGCGCATCTGATAAGCTCCAAAACATCGTCACAGTCCTTCGGATATTCTGCGTACCCAAGAGAAATATAAAAAGGATGCTCTTCACCATTATATGTTATATACCTTGGCTTAAGGGTAAAACTCTCTATTATACTCTTTGCCTCTTCCTCTGTTGTTCCGATCAAGATAACAGAAAACTCATCGCCGCCATTTCTGCATAGAATGGCATTTACACCAAAATTATCTTTCATGTCCTGTGCAAGACTTTTCAGTGCGGTATCACCAACGACGTGTCCATACATGTCATTTATAAATTTAAAATCATCAATATCCATCTGTGCGCCCACACAATGAATACAATGACCGTCCTGTATCACCTTTTCAAGCTGCTCATCAAAACCTTTGCGGTTCAAAAGACCGGTTAACGGATCTGTTATCGCCATTTTTTTTAATATCTCACGATGTCTCTCAACCACAAGAACGATCACCGTTAATCCCGTTAAAAGCAAAATAATACAAATTCCAAAAACGAGCTGCGGAAGTATGTTCCATCCGTGGTTCCAACCATCAGTTGGCATTACCTCTAAGCCAAATGTGCTGCCACAAAATTCAAACTCAAATGTAATCGGCTCCTTCAAAATATTACCTGATGCCGATACCACCTCTGTATCATCCGACAAAGGAGAAACTGTCTTTGTCAGACAGTAATCATAACCAAATTGGGTAAGTGACTGAACCGATTTCTCAAATACCTCCGGAATACGGATAATTACAATAGTGAATCCCCAGAACGCAGAGGTTCCATCCGGGCACTCCAGATATACGGGATTTCTGATTGCAATGCCCCGGCCTCCTTGTTTTAAGTCAAACGGGCCCTGCATAGTAACTATATTTTTATCTCTCCCGTAACGGCATATCTCTCCACGACTTTCATCGTGGATCAAATCTATCTTTCCCGCTTCATTTCCCGCCTCCGGATATATATCTGTAACAACACCATTAGGTGCAATCTGTATGCTCTGAACAAAATCTGTCATCAGATTTCCTGCAACTTTTTGAAAATTATCAATTTTTCCATTTTCACTGAGTACTATTTCCTCAAGTGTATCTGTAATCGCAACGCCACGGTTCATATCATTCTGCAACCGTTCTGCATAGGTTGTGGCATTAAGTTCTGTGACAGCCCGCATATGTTTTAAATTTGTTCTGTATGAATGATATAAAACTGCTGCCAAGGCCAGACAACCTGCCAGGAAAATGAGAACCGGCAATATGAGTTTTTTGTTATGGATTTTCTGTGAATGCATAGCTTGTCATCTCTCCTTGTTCTAAATCCAACTAAACAAATTCCTGTAAATTGCACATATTCTATCGCATTCTTTTATTTTTGACAAGCCACCCATTGTGGTATATTCCTTTTTTTGTAAAATGGGATTATAATACAGGAGCGAAAAGAGGTAATCAATATGCAGGATCCTGTCTATCATTGTGGTATATCTGGTGATGCCCTGCGCCATAATAAATTCATTTGAAATTGGCTTTACAAAAGAAAAACTGCAGGGACTATTATTTTCCGCTGTTCTTGCAACCATTATACATATTCTTCTATTGATTTTTATAAATATCGGAAGGAAACTCTGGCATTGGAATACAGTTGAATGTGCCACTGTCATGTATTCCAACTCGGGAAATATGATAATCCCACTTGTAAATGCTATGCTGGGTACCAACTATGTACTGTATTCATGTGCATTTATGTCTGTACAGCTGATATTTCTCTGGACACACTGCAGCACCATGCTCGCCGAAAAGCCACATATGGAATGGAAAAAGATAATAACCAATATAAATGTAATAGCCATAATAGCCGGACTCCTGCTCTTTTTCTGCCATATAAAACTGCCATCTGTCATACTCACACCGGTAAAAGACATAGGAAATATGCTTGCACCTCTCAGCATGATAGTAACTGGCATGCTGATGGCTGATTCGCCGATCCGCGACAGCCTGAAAAACGCAAAACTATACATTTTCTCTGCCATCAGGCTCGTCATCTGGCCTGCTGTTTTACTGCTTATAATGTATGTAAGTCATGTATATGCCCTTATTCCAGAAGGAAGAACTTTACTCCTCATAGTATTCCTTGCCTCCATCACACCATCCGCTTCAACAATCACCCAGATGGCTCAGGTATATAACAAAGATGCTGCATACTCCGGTCTTTTAAATGTATTTACTACCTTGTTCTGTATCATAACCATGCCTTTGGCTGTCATATTGTTTTCACGGCTTGTGATATAATGGAGTTGCTCAAAAACCAATTAACCACGCCCCGACCATCATCTCTTTAGTCTTTCCATACGCCGGACATTCACCATATTTAATATAATCACTATAAAATGCAAAATTATAAATATCTATTAGCAATTCTGCATCCGTAATATCTGCTTTTCTATATTCAATCTTCATAAACAATACCTCTCCAAATCTCGATTTAACTTTCCATCAATTTAATTGCGTCATCAACAGATACACATGTAGCAAATCTCTTTGGCCACATCATATCATTGTAATATTTATAGGTTTCTTCTCCAGACATATAGTCGTTATCAAATGTTGAATTTGCCCCTTGTGGAACAATTACTTTATATCCTCTTTCAAAAGCAGATTTCACAGTTGCATCTATACAGAAGTTTGTCTGTAGTCCCACTATCACTAATGTATTATCATCTTTAACATAATCTGTAAAATCTTTATTTCCAAAACAACTATTGATATTTTTTATAAATATCTTTTCCCCTTCCTTGGGAATCACTTGTTCTGCAATTTCGAAGTCTTCATCACCGATTGAAAACCCCGTTCCTGGTCCATCATCATGTTGAAAATAGATAACCTCTATTTGATTATCTCTAGCTGCTTGTATAATTCTTGTAATATTTTCAATAAATTCATCAAAATTAAAAAGTCTACTATCTGTTATTCCTTTTTGTATATCTATCACAAGTAGTTTCATTCATTTCTCCTTTATACATAAAAATTGCGATTTTACTTTCTTCTTAATGGAACAAGTTATTATCCACAATATATTTTAAATTACATCTATTTAACATCCATGATTTATTCCTTGCCCCATTTTGATATTGAATAACCTGTTCTTTACATTCGTCAGATAAACCCTCATATATTTGTTGTGCTTTATCTTTAATTATTTCCTGACCTAAATTATCTGCCACAAAGTCAAGATACACATTATATTTTTCAAACCCTTCAAAGAAAAGATATCGTATAGCTGCATTATAATCTTCATCAAATCTTTTTACCAAATCCATTGCAGTATCTCGAAATCTTTTTTCTAATATATTCTTCGTTTCAAGCAATTTACTTTCCGTTGATATATCATACCAATACCCATCTTTGGGATTATAACTCATAGATGCTATTACATTGTCAACTGGTAATTTTCCGTATTTTTTATAAATAATCCTCAAATCGGCATTTACTTCAATACTCTGCCCAGATGCATTCCATTTTGACGAGAAAAAGTTTATTTCAAACACAATGTCTTTTACTGTTTTCTTCAAAATACCACTTTTTAAATACTTAAAGCCAGTTACTGTTGACAACTCACATATTAATCTTGTTTTCGTTTCTTCAACACTTAAAATATTTTCCATTTTTTCTCCTAATAACCCATGTGAAACTTCAAAGTTTCTGTTGCTTTCAATCTCTCCGCATGACTGAAAGTTTTGAGTGCCTTATATTTATCTAAATAATTTTTGCATCTGCTTCTCGAAGCTTTTTAAAATATTTTTCTTTATTCTTATTAAACATTGTTCCGATAGCTGATTCATTAAGTATTACACTATAGCCTTCTTTTATGGCCCCTAACGCAGTCAATGCTACGCACCCACCACCATCAACTCCTACGATTTCCACACATTTAATCTTATGTGCTTTTAAGAACTCATTAAGTTTAGGATTGCTAAATGCGTTTCCCTCATATTTTATGAAAACATAATCAGATATAACATGAAGATTGCTAACTAATTCCACTTCTTCAGTTCCTTCATAAGCCTTAAATGGTGCAAGCTTATTTATTAAATTTTTCTTCATGATATTTTTGATATAAACAACCACATTACTTTCATTTGCGTCAATAACTTCGTTTACAGTTTGAATCAGAATTTCATTATCATATTTAAAGTATGTAGCGTGATTTTTTCCAACACATACATTCTGCATATCAATTACCAACAATGCTTTTTTCACTTTCTTTCCCTCCGTCATCTTCAAATTCATCTAATACTTTGCATTTTTATATGAAATCAATATATGTGCAGGTGCAAATAATAGCGATGCTACAATCAATAATACAGACCTGCTCATAATTCCACTGAAGATGAAAATTACGGATGGAATAATAGATAATGTCAATGCTTTAAAAATCGTATTATTTCTAAAACAAATAATCCATATCACACAATAAAGTATAATTAAAACGACATTTGCTATTAAATATATCGCAAAAGCTTCATCAGACCACCAACCGAACCAGGTTCCAGGAATATTGACAACCATAAATCCGAAACACCCAAATCTTCCTATCTGTTCTACAACTTCAACACCTTTATTATTCCACTTATTTTCAAAACCATCTTTATACTTTAATGTAAAAATAATATTGGGTACCATGATTACTGCTATAAATACTGCCCCAAAAATGTTTATCCACTCCATCATGTTCTCACCTTCAAATTCAAAGTTTATTCTCTGTCATTCAACAGTTTATTTACTCTTTCAACTGGAAATCTGTCTTCAATATCAATTATCTTTATTATCAACTATTATAATTCCTACTATCACAAAAATAACACTTATAACAGATAATAGTAACCCTCCGTTACATTTTGCCCGGTAAAATTATTTGGACGAACTTAGGTATTTACTAATTTTTATATTTTACCGTCCAATTACCTTCAACACTTTCTGAGGTTGCATATTGACCGTAATCTAACACTGCTAAATCCCTCATCGATTCATCTATGCTTAAAATTTCACCTAAGGAAACCACTCTCGCATCTTCTTCCTTATGGTTTTCGCCGCATAAAAACTGCCAATACCCGTCCTCATCGTGAGAAACGTATAATATAGGCTTATACCCCTCCAACACATGGTAGCAGGTAATGCAGGCAGTGTCAGGACTATCTTCAAACGGAAATTTTCTATTATCCGCTTTCTTTTCAACTCTTTTAAATTTATCAAGTAATCCCATAATTTAATCCTCTCTACAACTTCAAAGCTTATGATCTGTTCGTCATATAACCAACAACAGAATCTACTCCCATAGTGCATTAATTTTATCTGGAAGTAATTCTATCTCCGTTCCAAGCAAAGCAACATCATCTTCATCTATTGGCACTGGTACATTAAAGTAGTTTCCCTTATTATCAATTCCATAAAGTTCACCACCACCATTTGAGCCAATAATAATGTGACCCGGCAAAATTTCTTCAATTTCATAATCATCATTTATTTCTTGCAATTCTTCCAACGGATATAATATAAGCCAGGTTTCACCAATATCGCCTTCACCACCATTATGTTTTTTCATCAATTCTATGTAATCGTTTGGCAATACCACGTCATTTATTTTCTCTATAATTTCTCCAAAATAAGGCGAATTAAATTCAAACATTCCCCATTTTTCCATATTATTCACCTCGTCGCTAAATTCCGATTTCTCAGTTTCAAAAACTTGAATTTATATAATTATTCCTCTAACTTTCCCTATTTTACAGGCTTTCCCGCCTGTTCATTAGTGAAATGATATGTAGTTTCCCTTATTTTTGCCCTTATGAGATAATCACAAGGGAAATAAGGGAATTTTTTTTAATCATTGCCTACCACTTTATCAAGAAGCCGAACCGATTTTCGTTTCGCATCTCTTGTGGAGTGAGCATAGACATTCATTGTGGTACTTACATCTGAGTGTCCTAATAATTCCTGCACATCTTTTGGAGCAGCTCCATTTGCCAAAAGGTTGCTTGTATAGGTGTGACGTAACTGGTGGAAATGAAAGCCTTCAAATCCCTCTAATGTTTTTGCCACCTTTCTGCATACCGTCCCCAAAGTAGTCGGAAGTTCCAGACAACCATCCGGTCTTAAGCAGACGAAAGAAATTTCTTTATAATCTGCCGGGACTTCCTCTGTTCTGTCTAAGCAGTAATATTCGTAGTACACTCTGTTTTTCTCTTTGACCTCTTTGTAGTAGTTCGTGTGATAAAGTTCTCCGTACTGCATTCGATTTTTTAACTGCTCTTTCCGGGCATTGCGGAAAATCTCTACCAGCGTATCTCCAAAATCAACAATCCTCACTTTTTTCCGCTTGGTTGGTCCGATGATATATTTGCGCTTTGAGCCATCATATCGGATGCTGCGTCTTATGGTAAGGCATTGTTCTTCCAGATTTACGTCCTGCCATGCCAAACCACAGGCTTCTCCAATACGAAGCCCGGCATAATAGGCTATCTGGATTGGAAGTATTGCGGCTGGGTTCTTTTTTTGAAGATACGCAAGCAGTCTTTCATAATCTTCTCGTGAAATTGGTTGGATATTTCCGTCCATGTCCTCATCCGAAAACAAATCAACTTCGTCCGTCTGATACCGCAGTTTAATATACTGCATGGGATTGAACGTAATATACTGTTTTGGAAATACTGCAAAGCGGAAAGACTGCTGCATGACTGCGGAAAAAGAATGGATGTAATCTTTGCTGTAACCCTTTCTCTCTTTTCCATCGGGATGAACTCCCCCGAAGGAAAGCAAATCAAAGAAAGATTGCAAATGCTCAGAGGTTACATTTTTTAATTTCCGTTCTGCCAGCGGATGTTTCTTAATATTTCGGATTGTTCCGAGGTAATTCTCCACAGTACCATTGCTGAGCGTACCTGTTTTTAATTCCTCCTCTGCCCACACATCCAGAAGTTGTCCGACTGTGAGATTTTCCGCTTTGGCAACAAATTTCTTTTTCTCATAATCATCCATTGCCTGACGGAGCAGCTTTTCAGTTTCACTTTTGCTTTCTGTTCCAACGCATTCTTTCTGAACAAGATTGCCGCTTGCGTCCTCTACATAGAAGCGGTAGTACCATTTCTTTCCTTTTTTTCTTACAGATCCTTTTGCCATAATCGTATGTCTCCTTTCGATATTAGACAATCGGAACTGATGAAATGCTTCGTGCGTGTAAGTATATCATAACTCCGGTTGTCTTACTATACCGATTCGGAATCTTCGTATAAGACTTCTGATAAAAGATTTGCAAGCCTTTGTTCTGCTGTTTTTGGTTTCTTGGAATAGAGCCTTACAACGTCTGCCATCTCATTAAAAGCATTGATGGTAGGAGTGATTTCCCTTAAGAACATAATCTCATTATATTCATCATTCGATTCAAACCCTATTGTTTTGGCAATATCCGTCTGACCAGCATTCCCCTTGAAGTTTTTGCAGGCGAACTGAAAGGAATCCAAAAACAGACCATATTGTTTTAACATCAGCAGTAATAAATCTTTTGAAAAAGCATCTTCTTCTTTGGTAAGGGCAAGCGGTAACTGTTCCAGAATATCTCCCATCGCATCACGAATCTGTAACTCTCTCTTATCCGTAATGTCGGTTTCATATTCATCTGTTTCCCCTTTGAGCCATTCCACAGATACATGGAGTGCTTCCGAAAGACCTTCCAGCACCATTTTTTTCGTATTGTCAATCGAACCATTCTCATAACGCAGGATTGTAGAAGCGGTAACCCCCATCTTTTCTGCAACATAAGGCTGTGTCAGATTCAATTCCAGACGGCGCTGTTTTACTCTGCTGCCTATCAGCTTGCGTAGTTCTTTATCTTTCATGCTGACTGCCTCCTTTTTCGGTATGTATGAATTATAGCATTGTTTTTCCAAAATTGCAATATGCAATATAATATTTACTTTTAATATTTCGTAACGCTTGACAAAAAGATATGAAAAGGATATACTTACATCACAAGAATTGCATAATGCAATTTATAAGGAGGTGATTATATGACGCAAAGAAAAATTGCATTATCCATCGAAGAAGCTGCTGACTATACGGGAATCGGCAGAAACACCTTAAGACAGCTTGTAGAATGGAAGAAACTTCCAGTATTAAAGGTTGGTCGCAAAGTCCTGATTAAAACCGATATTCTGGAAATGTTTATGGAAGCGAATGAAGGTCGTGATTTGAGGGATAGAGGAAATGTAAAAGCCGTAACAAGAACTGCGGCAAATTAAAAAGGCGGCTTCCAAAGAAACCGCCAAAGGTTCTATCAGACCGAAGCCATGATATACCTACACGCAAGAAGATTATACCATGTGCTTCTTCTGATACGCAACCAAGAACTTATGTTTGCAAGAGAAAGGAGAATGTAATAATGGCAAAATCAACAAAAAGTTATGAAGAACGAATGCTTGAAATGGAAAAGAAAGAGCAGGAAAGCCTTGAAAAGGCGAAAAGATATGCAGCACAGAAGAAAGAACTTCTGAAGCGAAAGAAAGCCGAAGAAAGTAAAAAACGAACCCATAGGCTCTGTCAGGTTGGCGGTGCGGTGGAATCCGTTCTTGGTTCGCCTATTGAGGAAGAAGACATCCCAAAGCTGATTGGTTTTCTGAAAAAGCAGGAAGCCAACGGGAAATTTTTCTCAAAGGCAATGCAGAAAGAAACAAATACCGATATGGAGGAAGTGTAATGGCGGAGGGGATGAGGTTTTCATTCCCTTCATTGCTTTTTTATGAAGGGCGCACTTATGGACAACCAGAGGTCGTCCCAATAAGTTTGCCACAAGTGGCAACCGGTCTGCGCTCACGCTTGCCGGGCTCGTTCCGTCGGCGGGGCTTTCAGCCAGACCTGCTCATGCCGCAGGAGGCACTCTTCGCCAGAGGGGCGCATTCCATGCAGGCTGCTATGCGCAGGGCACTCTTACGCAGAGGGCGTTCCGGCAATGCTGCTTTTCCTAAAACCGAAAGCAATGTTGCCGGAAATCTATGCCGGATGTGCAGAAAGGAGGAATCCAGACATGGCGATTTTTCATTACACAGTCAAAATAGTCGGACGAAGTAAAGGGAAATCTGTTATCTCCGCTTCCGCATATCTCAATGGGGATGTGATGAAAAACGAGGAAACCGGGAGAATCAGTTATTACACTTCTAAAAAAGAAGTGGTCTACACTCGGCTGATGATGTGTGAAAACGCACCTCCTGAATGGCAGATAGTACCAGAAGAAAATATAAAACGCTTTCAAAAATCTGTCCGATACAAAAGATCAGAAGATAAAGAAGCTGCTTTAGAAAAATTTAAAATCACATTTCAGAAACAAAGGTTATGGAATGAGGTATTGAAGATTGAAAAAAATGCAGATGCCCAACTTGGCAGGTTATTTGAATTTGCCCTTCCCAAAGAATGGAACAGACAGGAACAAATTCAATATACAACTGACTATATTCAAAAAACTTTTGTAGATAGAGGAATGTGTGCTGATTGGAGTATCCACGATAAAGGGGATGGCAACCCCCATGTCCATCTGCTTCTGACTATGCGTCCTTTTAACCCGGATCATTCTTGGGGAAAGAAAGAAGTCAAGGATTGGGATTTTCTCAGAGATAAAAACGGAAATATCGTGATTGATGAATCCCATCCGAACTGGTGGCAGGATAAGAAAAACCCTGACCGTCATGGAATCCGTATCCCTGTATTAGACGAAAACGGAATTCAGAAGATGGGTGCAAGAAACCGCCTGCAATGGAAACGGGTGCTGACCGATGCTACCGGATGGAACAATCCAAAAAATTGTGAACTGTGGCGGAGTGAATGGGCAAAGGTGTGTAATGAACATCTTCCTTTGCATAATCAGGTCGATCACCGTTCTTATGAAAAACAGGGAAAACTCCAGATTCCTACCATCCATGAAGGCGCTGACGCAAGAAAGATTGAACAAAAGTTTCTTGCCGGGCAGGAAATAAAAGGTTCGTGGAAAGTAGCGGAAAATCAAATCATAAAACAACAAAACACGTTATTGCAAAAGATACTGGACACCTTTGGAAAAGTATCGGGTGCATTATCATTATGGAAGGAGCGATTAAATGACATTAGAAGAAAGCCGGGAAATTATACCCTTAATGGAATCCATGATTGGGCAAATCGAAGAACAGCAGACCTTAATGGCAGAAATGATTCTGGAAATGCAGAACCGGGACACCCAACTCTCTCTTATGCAGGAACAGAATCAGAAATTGCAAAAATTAAACAGCGAGTTATCCGAGCTGCTCAACATTTTGCCAAATACCGAGGAACTGCTTTCCAAGATGGAAGAACAGAAAACGAAGATAGAACTTTTGGAAAACGAAAATCAGCAATGGCAGAAATTGGTACAGAAACTGAACAGCGAAAACAGTTTATTACTGAAACAGAACACCGAATTGCTGAACTGGAACAGCAGATAGAGAAAGGACGTGATATAGATGAACGAATCCAGAGAATCAAAGAACGCCGAACAGTTGGAAGAACTTCTCCTCTTGACCGAGGAGATACAAGAAGAACTGGAACAGAAAGACCAGCTTATCGTGGAACTAAAGACGCAGCTCAACGAATCTCTGACCTTGAACGAGAAATTAAACAAAGAGAACAGAGCCGGGAATATTCAAGCATTAAAGAACGACTTGAAGCTAGCAGACAGAGCATTGCGGAACGAGAAAGAGAAGCTGCGAAGCGCAAACGTCACGATAGGGGAATGTCAAGATAAAATACGATGCTTAACACAACAACGGGATTATGCCCGGATACATCAGAAAATCGTAGAGATACCGGTAGAAAAGCCGGTGCTCTATGAAAAATGTGAAGCCTGTGACCGGACAGCCTATCAGAATGAAAAAGCGAAATACGAAACACAAAAAGAGCGACTTGCAGGACAGTATAAAGCAAAAACGGTAATATTCCAAACAACCTTGTTCCTTCTTGCATGGTATTCGCTGACAACCACTCTTTTTCAGGCAGTACAGTCAGATGTGTTCCTTTCCGATTGTAAATCATTCTTCCATGATGCAGCGTCATTCATACAAACTTTTATCGGATGGACGATTGCTGCCGGACATTCTGCGGCACAGATTAGTACCAAAATTCCAAATGCGTTTATAGCCGGAATCATATATTGGTTATTGCTGATATTGGTTGTCGGAATATGCGTAGCAGGAACAGGGATACTGGTGATACTGATAGAAATAAAGGTTATAGAATTATATAAGAAAAACTGTTGGGATTTTATTACTCTACTGATGATACTGACAAGTGCTGCTGTCATCATTTATTTTGGAGAAGCAATCAAAAAAGCACTGTCAGTAAATCTTCTATTGCTTTTTGTACTTTTGCAGGGCGCATATGTTGGACTTAGGTGTTATTTAGAATCGTACCTTGAGAAAAGAAACTATTAAGCATTTTTTACAAAGCTATGTACAAAATCATTCTAAAATTCCCATTCAATAATACGATTGAGAAAACCTCTCTGATACAGTATAATAAAGTGTCAGGGAGGTATCTCTATGAAGGAAAAAATACTAATCATTGAAGATGATTTTACGATACAAACACAGCTTAAAACTCTTTTGTCTGGGAATGGATATGAAGTATTTGCAGTTACGGATTTTTCCAAAACAATAGAGCAGTTAAAAGAAGCTGCGCCACATCTGGTTATTCTGGATATAAAACTTCCGGGGAATAACGGTTTTGAAATATGCTCGGGGATTCGCACCTTTTCAGATATTCCGATTGTATTTGTAACAAGCAGCAATACAGATATGGACGAACTGAACAGCATTATGCTGGGTGGAGATGCGTTTATCACAAAGCCTTATAATCCCGCTATTCTTCTTGCTAAAATTGCTGCATTGTTAAAGAAAGCCTACCGTTCCCCTCAAACAGAAATTTATATGTGGAGAGAAGCTACCCTGCATTTGGAGAGTAGCATGATAGAGTACAAAGGACAGAAAGCAGAATTGACAAAGAATGAATTGAAAATCCTCTACTACCTTTTTAAGAACTCCGGAAAAATCTGTTCCAGAAATGATATTGTGGATTTTCTTTGGGACAATCAGCTTTATGTTGATGATAACGCCCTAAGTGTCAATATTACCCGTATTCGCGACAAACTGGCAGCAATCGGACTTGTAGATTTCATTAAAACAAAACACAGGCAAGGATATACATTATGAGTGGAAAACAATATTTGAAAAATCAACTCCCCGTTATTTTAATCAATCTGCTGGGTATGCTTGTCCTTGCTTTGTTCCTGATTGCAAGCGATAATCCTATCCAAACAGTCCTGTTTATTTTTGCAGTCTGGTCGATTGTCCTTGTTTTATCTTTGCTGGCATTTTATTTCTCACGAAAAAAATATCTGAATAAATTGCTCAATATGACGGAGCAATTAGAAGAACGATATTTATTGCCGGAAATCATGCAAGTGCCGGAAAGGGCTGATGAACAGGTTTTTTACCAGATTATGAAAATGGCTGAAAAATCTATGTTGGAACGGATTGGCGAAGTACAGAGGGAACGCAGGGAATATAAAGAATACATTGAACAATGGATACACGAAGTAAAAACACCAATTACAGCGATGAAGCTGCTGTGTGAGAATAACCGTTCTCCCTTTTCCAGAGAGGTATTGGCAGAGTTAGAGAATATCAACCAATATACAGAACAGGCACTTTACTATGCCCGGAGTGAACACGCTGAAAAAGACTATTCTGTCCGTGAAGTCAATTTATGCGATGTTGTGCATAGTGCAATCGCAGATAATAAGTATCTTTTGCGTCAAAGCATATGTCAATTCAGATAGACGATATAGAAACAAAAGTTTATACCGATGAAAAATGGGTGCGGTTCATCTTAAATCAGATTATCGGTAATGCAATCAAATACCATGCAGAGCAGCCTATTTTGCACTTTGGGGCAACAAAAACGAATGACAAGATTGTGCTATCTATCAGCGATAATGGGATAGGTATTCCTAAAAGTGATTTACCCCGTATTTTTGAAAAAGGATTTACAGGTCAGAATGGGCGAACCGGGAAAAATTCTACTGGAATTGGCTTATATCTTTGCAAGCGTCTATGTGATAAACTGGGAATAGGGCTTACTGCTTATTCCGAAAACAGAGGAACAACGATTTCACTTATCTTTCAAATGAATGATTTTATTATCGGAGTGCAGGGCTGACAGGTTCTGCACTTCTTACATTTTTGTAAGAACTGTGTAAGAAAACTTGATACAAAAAATGAGATACTCCATTTACAATAAAGATATGGAACAGTTAAGGAGGTTTATCAGATGAATACGATTTTGAAACTGGAACATATCCAGAAATATTATGGCAATGAAGGGAATATTACCAAAGCCATTAAAGACATTAGCTTTTCTGTGGAAGCTGGGGAATTTCTCGGAATTATGGGTGCGTCCGGTTCTGGAAAGACAACGCTGCTCAACTGTATTTCTACGATTGATACCGTAAGTGCAGGGCATATTTTTTTAGATGGAACAGATATAACGGAAATCAAACCAAAATCCCTTGCCCGTTTTCGCAGGGAGAATTTAGGGTTTATATTTCAAGACTTCAATTTGCTGGACACATTGACGATTTCAGAAAATATTGCACTGGCATTAGCAATCAACAAAGTCCCTGCCGGGAGCGTAGAATCCCGCATTTTGGATATAGCCGGAAAGCTGAATATCAGCGATATTCTAAACAAATATCCTTATCAGGTATCCGGCGGACAAAAACAGCGTTGTGCTTGTGCAAGAGCAATTATCAACAACCCGAAGCTCTTACTGGCAGATGAGCCGACAGGGGCATTAGACAGCCATTCCTCACAAATGTTGCTGTCTACCATTCAAAGTATCAATGAACAGCTTAGGGCGACAATTCTTATGGTAACTCATGACGCTTTTACCGCCAGCTATGCCAACCGTATTCTTTTTTTGAAAGACGGAGAAATCTTTATGGAACTGCGCAAGGGCAACGACAGCAGAAGTGCTTTTTTTGATAAAATTCTGAATGTCCTTACCATGATCGGAGGGGGACAAAGCCATGTATGCTAAACTTGTTTTCAGAAATGCAAAACGGTCTGTAAAAGACTATCTGGTCTACATTGTCACAATGACAATCTGTGTTACCTTGTTTTATGCGTTCTTGTCTATTTCCAGTAGTTATTATAGCCCGGATATAGGCAGCGAGTATGATTTTACTCTGTTAAGTGACGGAATGAAAATTGCAATCTGCATGATAACATTGCTGTTGTTATTTTTGATACGGTTCGTCAATCATTATATGCTAAGACGGAAGCAAAAAGAGTTTGCTGTCCAGTCCATTATGGGAATGGAACAAAAAACTATTGGCAGGATTTTCTTTGCAGAAACACTGATTATGGGTATGTTTTCCATTTTGATTGGTATTTTTTGCGGTGTATTTTGCTCTCAATTCATTACCGCAATGCTCCTTACTGCTTATGGAGAGCCTTATGAAATCTCATGGACATTGTTCCCGGACACCGTTTTGCTGACAGTGATATTTTTTGTGGTAAGTTTTTTTGTGGTAGGAGTTTTCAATACACGCACAATCAAAAAAACAAAAATTATTGATATGCTTTCCGCAGAGAAAGAAAATGAGCCAGAATTGAAAAAGAGCCGATTCATTCCTGTCGTAGTAATTCTGTTTTTAATGTTTACTTTATGGGAATTGTTTTCAGGAATACAAAATGTCCGATTTTATTATGACTCCCGCTTTGTTTTCCCGGTGAAAATCATGTATTGGGGAAATATTTTGCTCCCTGTTGTTACATTAGGCTGGGCGGCATTATGGATGTTGAAAAAGAAAAAAATTGCTTTTCAAAAGTTGATTGATGGGCTGCTTATTTGTTCTGTATTGCACGCCTTTTTAGCAGCAAGCGTACCTGCTCTTACCAATCAATACTATTTGCCTTTACATGGTGGAATACTGAATCAATATCTGGTATTTGTATTGATTGATTTGCTCTTCTTTATTTGTGCATTGATTTATCTTGCCAGCAGCTTGATTGTAGCATGGAAAGTAAAATCGCCGGAACATAGATACAAGGGAGAAAACCTGTTCTTTTTCGGGCAAATTATATCAAAACTAAATACAACCAGCAAAACAATGACGCTGATTTGTATAACCCTTGTCCTTGCAATCTTCATGTTTATTGCCGCCCCTATTTTGACGGGCTGGGCTTCAGGTTATTTGGATATGCGCTCTATGTATGATGTGCAGGTATATTCAAGATATAATGACGTATATGAAGAAGAAAATCTGCCGCAAGACAGTTATGAAATCATTACTGAGTTTCTGACAGAACACAAAATAGATACAGTTTATGATTGCACGTTCAATCTATATCTGCCAGAGAAAGACGATTTTCACAACAGACAGAAATATGATTTTCCGATTGTAGCAATTTCTTTGAGTGATTATAACACTATACGGGAAATGCTGGGTTACGAACAGATTTCTCTGGAGGAAGATGAATTTACAACACAATGGAAAGCAATCGCCACCGAGGAAGAACGGGATAGCTTTTTGAAAGAACACACCAGCATTATGACAGACGCAGGAGAATTGACTCTTTCCGGGCAGTCCTATTATGAGGATCCGATTGGAGAAACAGCGTACAATTCCTATACAAATGTATTGTATGTACTTCCAGACAATATTTGTGAAAAGCTGTTGCCAGTAATAAAAAACCGATATATTACAACAACGGAAAATATCTCCTATGAAAATGCAAGGAAACTGGAAAAACTTTTTACAGAGAAATATCCCGAGCAGGCAGAAACCGGGGCTATTTATGGCGTGCGTTTTAGCACACTGCAAATCAATAGTTCCATAGCAAATAACTTTATTTTACAGACTGCAATGATTTATGGTGCTGTCGTACTGATGGTTATATGTCTTACCGTACTTTCTTTGCAACAACTCTTAGACGCAGGACAATATAAATATCGCTTCTCTGTACTCCGAAAATTGGGGGCGGAAGAAAAGCATATCGGAAAACTTATCTTGCAACAATTAAGTGTTTGGTTTGGGCTTCCAATTATCACAGCAATCATTGTAGCTGCTGTTGTAATAGCTTACTTTATCCAAACCATATCAGCAGAAATTTCAGCCTATATTGGGTTTAGTACATTGATGTTACAAATAGGGGCAACAATGGGGATTTTGGTAATTTTATTGATTTGTTACTTCATAAGTACATGGATTATTTTTAGGCGCTCTGTTAATCCATAGAAAATATGTAATTATTGCATTTCGCACATTCTTTAAAGAGGGATAGCACTCTTAATGAACACTATCCCTCTTTCACTTAATAAAGTTCTAATGAATCTTCTGCATCCACCCACATCTGTAAATTGCCCTCAAGATATAATCTTGCATATTCCAAAGGCTCATCCACAGCTAATGAAGTAAGTGCACATTCTGATCCATATGTGGTTTTTAAATCTTTTTCAGCTTCCCAGCAGTCAATGCGAAGCATATATCCAGCACTTGTGTAAACATCAATACTATCGTGATTTATGTTGTATTCTGCATAAATTGTTCTCATCGTATCTTATCTCCATTTTCTTTTGATAATCAGTTATAGAGTTAAATATCGAAAACATTTCAATCAGTTCACCATGTCGTTATTGTTATATGTTATACTGTGTTATGAAATTTTCTTTCCCTTAATTTTTCCCATATTAAGGTTCATGAAAGCTAATGGGAGAATGTAACACAAGGGAAAGAGTAAGGGGAAGTACACTTGCTACAAACTTAGTATTTTCAAGGGTTTGCGAAGAATTTGATAATCAAATATAACAGTTATTAAATTTCCTAAAATATGTGAAATATCAACTGGAATTTGTCTGTCTATACATAATCTGATATTTCAAATACACATTCAGAAGCTCCATTGACAATTGTATCAACAATAGTAACTGTTACACTCTTTTCAAAAACCTCAGAGAACAATCGCATATACCAACCAGCAGAACATTCACAATACTTTTTATTCATATTCTCAACTTTTTTAGGTATATTACAATAACATTTTTTGTATACAGCAATAATCTTTCCTTCAAAAATATGTAAGTTCCTTCCGCCAATATCTGCTTCATTCAGAAGATTCAAAAATTCTGCTATATCGTTAGATTTAGCGTATAATTTTTTTGCTATTTTTATAGCATTGGTTGACAAGCAGCACCCACCACATTTTCGCATAGTATCAGTCATATATATCTTCATACTCTCAGTAGTATTTAAAAGCTCATTAATATATCTTGCCTGCTTAAGCGGTGTTGCATTTTCATCAATAATTCCAATCTCCGAACAAACCGCAAATGCATTTTCAGAATCCATATTATCTACTATTCTTTTGGCCTTATTCATATCATATCCTCGCAAGAATTTAACTAATTATTCTAAAATCTACTGTTCTTTTGATTTCACCGGCATCCAAATTTCGCAATAATAATTCTCATCCTGATTTCCTTTCGGATAATCACAAGGTGCGGTGTAGTATTCTATATTATACATTCCTGCAATTTCATAATCACTATTCCCAGGAAGCCATTCCTTAAAAATCTCTGTATTCACTTTTTGTAACGCTTCCGGCATAGATCCTTTACATGGAAATACTGCCCATGTATTTTCAGGAATAACTACCGTTTCAAATTCTTCCGGTATGTCTTTTGAAGGAATATAATCATCAGCAATCATGTACTTGAAGAATCCTTCCGGTGCTCCATCATCTAAACAGATTCCATACATACCACAAATATACTTACCGTTTCCCTTTTCATAATGCTCTGTCCAAAATTGTGGGCATTCTTTATACCCTTCTTCATTTTTAATAATTTTGGCACTTCCGACAACAGTAAATGCCGGTTTTTTAACAATTTTACATTCCATTTCAAATCCACCTTTCATAGATACATGTATTTTTAGAGGAAGGTAGTTTTTGAGTTCACCGTCTCCGGACTTCGCCTGTGCAGGCGTAATACCGTGAAATCTGGTGAAGGCTTTCGTAAAGCTGTCTGGAGAATCATAGCCATATTTCATTGCTACATCTATAACCTTAACACCATCTGTTTGCAAATCTCTGCCGGCAAGTGATAATCTTCTATTTCTTATATATTCGGATACCGTAATTCCACAAAGAATCGAAAACCCTTTTTGAAAATAAAATGGCGAAAGATTAATCTTTGCAGCAATTTTTTCCAGAGTAAGTTCATCTGTAAGATGTCCTTCAATATATTTGATTGATGAAGTGATATCTTCCAACCAGCTCATGCTATTTACTCCTTCCTACAAAACACATCTTATCTCCAAAGCATATTTTTGTCCCGACATATTTTGCTCTCTTTTGTCCAATTACACAACTATCGCAGATATAATCACAAGGCATTCCTTTACATAAACAATTAGTAAAAATCAAATTCGTCTCTCGGTTAAACACACCAGCTTACTGGAATTTGTCACTCCATCAAACTGGAATTTAGCGATTTCTTTTTCCTGTATTCTCTGTCCCTCGGATTTCCTCATGATAGAAATAATCTACAATCACCGGATGTCCCTGCGGGACTCTGCCATAAGGCATTTCATTATCCACAAAGGGACAATCATACTTCTTAGCCATTTCCTCAGCTTTTACTTCAAGTGCTTCAAAGTAGCTGCGGTTATGCTTGTTATAGATCTCGTCGTAAAGTGGTACAAGATCAAGATATTTTCCGGCGATATAATCCATAATTGTCTTTTTGAAACCGCCTCGAAGATTTAGATTTTCGAGCCAGAACAGATCGCACTGATCCTTTACCCGCTCAAAGATTGCTTCAAAATTCGTGATACCGGGGAATACCGGAGATACGAAACAGACTGTACGGATACCTGCTTCATATACCTGCTTCATAGCAGCGATACGGCGCTCAATGCTAGAAGCAGAGTCCATATCGTTCTTGAAATTTTCATCTAGTGTGTTGATCGACCATGAAACGGTTACACGTCCAAGCTTCTTCAACAGATCAATATCCCGTACCACAAGATCCGACTTTGTGCAGATCAGAATATCTGCGTCACTGCCGATCAGCTGCTCCAGAAGTTTTCTGGTATTCCCGAATTGCTCCTCTTGTGGATTGTAGCCATCTGTCACAGAACCGATGACCACCCGCTGTCCGGCATATTTCTTCGGATTTTTAATTTCCGGCCAATGCTTCACATCAAGGAAAGTGCCCCATTCCTCCTTGTGCCCGGTAAAGCGCTTCATAAAAGAAGCATAGCAATACTTGCAGGCATGTGTACAGCCTGCATAGGGATTGACCGAGTAACCGCCTACCGGCAGACTAGACTTAGTCATGATGTTCTTTGTTTCCACCTCACGAATGAGGATTCCATTTATTACTTCTTCCATGATTTCTGTTCCTCTAACACTTTATTAAATTCTTCCGGCATTTCCTGAATCATATTTTCATCCCCTATGATAGGGACAAGGTCTTCCTTCATAAACACCGGAATGCCGAGCTTATGTGCTTGGTCCGCCAGAGACCATGCCCATTCCGGTTCCGTATGAATCTTCCTGCTCTGAGCTCCGGTCATGGTGCCGACAACGATCCAATTGATTCCGGAAAGGTCAACTGTGCCGGGATCATCGAATAACGGCTCAAAGGTAACATGGTAATGTTTTGCTCTGACGTTTTTCCGAAGAGCGTCGATACGCCACAGTTCTGCTTTCCTCGTCACCGTAACGCCAAACCACGCATTTTCCAGATCGGTATCAAAATCCAGCAAATCAGGTCGCTTGGTAAGGAACAGGAACTGATGCTGTGGATTTTCACGGATCTTTGCAAATACCTCGTCTCTCCATTCCGGCTTCCATCCGGAGAGATCGCTCATGCCGGTAAGAAGAAAGTTCTGCGGACGTTTCTTTTCCATCATCTTGAGCTTACCTGGAAAGAATTCAGGGTCAGCGAAGTCATCAATCATATGCCAGCGTTTCACGTTGTTGCGGGCATAGCAATATGTACACCCCACTATGCAGCCAATGACGATATTCATGTTCTGAATCTGATCTTTGATACAAATACTCATGACTTCTGCCACTCCTCAAGATTCTTTCTGATGCGGTCGAGGCATTCCTCAAACCGGATAATTTCTTCCTCTGAAAAACCTTTGTAGTAAATACTGCCCATCTCATCAGATACAGAATCGTACTCGCCCTTCAAGGCATGTGCTTTCTCAGTCAGAAACAGGAGTGTTTTCCTTTTGTCCGTTTCAGACTGAACACGGCTTATCAGCCCTTGATTTTCCATTCTTTCCAGCATCGTAGTAAGAGATGTTATCGCTAATCCGCATTTAGTCGAGAGTGACCTGATTGAGATACCATCCTCCTGCCACAGTACATAAAGAATACGCCCCTGGGCTCCATTAAACGCATCAATATTCTTTTCACTGAGAATCTTCTCGAAAATCCGGTCTCCAAGCTGTTTTATTTTGGTGACAAGAAATCCTCCATTCATTTCCATACAAAAGCTCCTATATAGTAGTTTATTAAAATAACATACTATATAGGAGCTTTATTGTCAACAGTTTATATGTCTTAATAGGTAAATTCCATTTTTTTCAATTCTCCAAACTGAAATTTGTGGGTGAGATTGAATATCTCTTTAATACTCAATTCCTTTTCGTCTTTACGCAAATGATGACTGCTACAATAATCATTGGAATCATACTGATAATACCAATATATGCTGGACCTAGAATTGCCATATTGGAATATTCAGGTTTTACCAGATATGCAAAGATGGTAAATGCATTGATAGCACCATGCATAAGGGATGGCAACCAAATGGTTTCTGTCTTTTCATATACATAATCAAGTAAAATACCCATCATAATAGTAGAGATACAGAATACGATTGGCCCAAGTACCGGTGCGCCGATATATTCTTTTCCATACTCATAACCGGCAAAAATCATGATCGGCCAGTGCCAAGCACCCCAGATTGCACCACCCACAATACGGCCTTTGGTGTCACCAACTTTTTCTTCAAATACGGATACAGTGCACCTCGCCAACCAACCTCTTCGCCTAATGCGACAAACATATTCAGAAATGGTGCAATTGTCACAGCTTGAACAGACGTAATCAGCAGATACATTGGTATCGTGATACCCTGTGCCTCGAACTGTTCCAACGCTCCCGCTTCCTCTAAAAGACCTCTTAACGTCATAAATTCAGAGTCAAATGTATCCGGGAAAATCACAAAAAACAAGACCCCTCCAAGGATACTTAATAACGCCGGCATCCAAAGGGCAAAGAATACATAACGAAGTTTCCCTTTTAAATGTGGTACCCATCCCATACCTTTTAGCGGGATTCTGGCTACCAGTACACCAAGGAACGGCATAAACATGGTAATCATCACTATAACAGTAAACACTATCTGATTTCCATTATTACTAAAAACACTTGCTATCATTTCTAAAATCCAAGCTAGTCCAAATGCGACTGCCATGTATATCACAAATTGTTTCTTACTCAAATTAATTGTTTCCATTATGCATCCACCTCTTTTCTATATACTTCCAAACTCCAAATTTTCCTCCTACAACTAGGACAAGTTAACTTTCTCATCTTTGGATTATGATTTGCCAACAGAGTTTCCATTTTCCTTGGTTGAAATCTGGTATGGCATTCCGGACAAATATACTCTATCCGTTTGTACCAATAGTTTGCTAAAAAGACAGCACAAATAGTATACACTGCCGTAGTTACAAAAAATGGTATCCAAATTCCTTGTAATATACCAATAACAAAAGTTACAATTCCTGTGATTTCTACAGGAATTCCTACGATCAGCATTTTTTTGTACATTTTCTTTCGCTTTTCTTTTTCCTCCATAATCGATGATATGTCATGAATTGTTTTTTGCGACCCATCCTTGAAAGAAGCCAAAGAACTTCTTATGCCTTTAATATTTTCTAATTGTTTCGTTTTTTTCTTGACATCCGCCTGAATATTTTTTTCTTGCTCATCAAGCAAAAGTTCGATTACCTTTTTTGACTCATCAGATTCCAATATTTCAGCAATATCTTTTATAGAGATATCCAAATCTCTTAAAAAGCAAATCGTTTCCAATGTGGCAACATCCTCTTCGGAGAACAGTCTTCGTCCCCCTTCCGTCAAATCTGTTGGCACCAAAATACCTCTTTCATCATAGTATTGAATCGTTCTTACTGAAACGTTGCACTTCTTTGCAAGCTCTCCTGTTGTGTATAATGACATATCCTGCCTCCTTTCAAGGTCCATATTAGTACATAACGTAGCGTGACAAGCAATATATCACGCTACGTTATTTTTTATTTTTTACGCAAATAATTAATTTCTCATATCAACCAGACAGTGAGAGAAATTCAAATTTGTCTATCTTTTATCCTTATATGCATATTCAAAGTTTATTGGTGGTGCAGTCACTGATACATACACAAATTTCTCATTACCATCATTCAATAAACCATGAACATCTTTATCTGCAAATCTTACAACATCCCCAGCAGTAAACACTTTTTCTTGTTCATCTGCAAGTAATAGTTTACCCGTTCCTTTTGTTGCATACCAAATTTGTTCTGACGCATCATGTGTATGTCTTGGTTGGCAAGCACCTATTTCAAGATGAACCTCTGTAATTGTCACCCTTTCACTTGATGAATTTTCAGGATTTAATAGTTGTCTTGAAACAACTCCTGGATTTGATAATTCAACTATCTTCTCTTTACTTATGAATTCCATACTATACCTCCACAACTCCCGATTTGATAAAATAAGATTATATCCACCATTCTGGTGTTAAATCGCCAAGCGTTACTATTCGCTCATTTTCATAATCCATCATTATCTCAATTTTTCGATATTCTTCTGGCATTAGCTGTGTCATAAATTCCCTGCAAGCTCCGCAAGGTGGAATGGCTTTTCCATCTCCATCAATAGCAATTACTCGTTTAATAGCATCCTCACCATTTGTAATCATATTGAAGATAGCATTTCTTTCGGCACATACGCCCAAAGTACACGCTGTATCTACGCACACCCCAACATAAATTTTACCCGATATAGATTCTACCGCAGCAGCAACTCCTCCTGCTTCAATAATTTTCGAAACATCTCGTGGTTTTAATACCTGTTTTGCTGCATCGTATAACTCTTCCCATTTATTATCCATAAATTTCAGTTCTCCCTTATAACTTTCGCTTTATCTTTCTACTCAACTACACGCCAACTTCTTTAAAATATTAACATAATATTTAAGCTCATTCAAGGAACTCAAATAAACACACAAGTGGAATACCTCAAATTAAGTTTGTTTATTTGAAATTGCAATATAACTGCATATAGAAATCAGGAAACTTATACAGTACAAAACAACCGCTCCAAAACTAAACAATACTTCTCCCAAATAAGTTAGTCCTGGCATAAATCCATATCCAGGAAGATTATTATAGTAAATCATCAGTCCTATGGATATAAGCAGCGGAATTAGTTCTGCCGAAAACAATATTCGCCAAAGTTTTTTTTTTCTTGCGAATGGTTATCACAAATAATATTATAGGAAATCACAATAATAACAATTTTTTCAAAGAGTATTTTCATCAATTCCGGAAATACTAATACCGAAAATATATCGGAAAATGTATTGGAGGTTTTTATCATGAGACATTTTATCTTATCGTGTGAATCGACAACGGATCTGCCATATTCTTATCTGAATGAACGGGAAATTGCGGTCATTCCTTATACTTACGTTATTCATGAACATGTATACGAGGATAACATGGAACGAAATCCGGATCTGATGCCGAAGTATTATAAGATGTTGGAAAAAGGGCTGCTGCCTACAACCTCCCAGATCAACGAAGCTTCCTATTATGATTTCTTTGAAGAACTGATACAGAAGGGGGATGTGCTTCATATCACATTCAGCTCCGCCTTAAGCGGATCGGCAAATAATGCCTATCGTGCGGCGGCAGCAATAAAAAAGAACTATCCGGAAAAACAGATACAGATCATTGATTCTCTCTGCGGTGCAGGGGGATATGGATTATTAACAGACTACGTTGCCGATATGCGGGATGAAGGTCTTTCATTGGCAGCAGCTGCCGACTGGATCATGAAGCATCGTACCTGTATCCATCACCAGTTTTTTACAACCGATCTCACCTTTCTGCACCATAGCGGGCGGATCAGCGGCACTGCTTCCCATATCGCATCGATCCTGAACATTCATCCTCTGATCCGGCTGGATCAGAACGGAATGGCAGATGCCTATACAAAAGTCCGTGGCAAGAAGCGCGCCGTAAGAGAGGTGATCTCTGAGATGGAATACTACGCAGAAAACGGGACAGACTACAATGGAAAATGCTTCATCTCCCATGCTGCCTGCCCCGAGCTTGCCTATCTGTTAAAGAACTCCGTCCTACAGACATTTCCGAATGTCACTCATCCGGTACGCATCTTAAATGCCGGTACAATTACCGCATCCCACTGCGGTCCCGGCGCTGCCGGACTGTTCTTTCTCGGACGCGAACGCCCGTATTAATTTAATATTCATCCGGTACAAGTACCTTTTCAATCTCTGCGATATAGTATCTGTGATAATCCTTATCCGGATATACCTTTGCTCCTTCCTCAGGATCAGCAAAGGTAGCAGGATCAATATCTCCTTCGCACATTTTTCTGCAAATGAGTGTAATGCCTGCCTCCTTGATAACCGGAACATCACCACAGAAATCAAGGGTGATCCCTGCTCCTGCAAATTTATCCGCTACATCCTTACCGGATGTTCTTCCGCAATAAGTCAGTGCCTTTCTGTACTCTTCCGGAAGCACACAAACGGAAAATTCCTTCTGTTCATCGATAAACTGCTTTGTATATCTCTGTGGGCGGATATAAATCGTTATAACAGGCTTTGACCAGAATTCACCAAAGGAACCCCAGCTTACTGTCATCGTATTTGCCTTCTCATGATCTCCTGCAGTTACAAGGGCCCACTTTTTGTTGATCATTTCGATCAGATTTCCTTTTAATTCCTCTGCATTGATTTCTTTCATCTTGATAATACCTCACTTTTCTGATTACTCAGTTCCTGAAGTGTTTACTGTAACAGAAATACATCCTGATACAATAATGAGGCACTGATCATTCTCAATGCCTCATTGCAAAATCGTATGGTACACTGGTATTACCAGCTGGTTTTTGGCTCATTATACCATCCGCTTTTGTTTTGTCAACCAACAGCTTTTCAGAAACAAATCGTTTTTTATTACTTTTTAACACAGGTTTTATAATATATGAAATTATTTTCAACCTTATGCTTTTCTTTTTTTATTTTTTTTATTTTATTCAGATATCAAATACTATAACTTTATTTTTATTTTTTTATAGTGATCGGTCTGTTTTATCCTGTGATCGATCTGTTTTCAGATCAAACACACCCTGTCCATATCGTTTAAACTGCATCATCATCTCATGTGTCAGACTCAGATGTTCTCCATAGTCCGGGATCTGCTCGCGCTCTACCCATTCGCCGCTTGCAAGTTCTTCATGATCGATGGTCAGTTCCGGTTCATGCTCATCTGACTTTTTTCTGTCTGCCTGACAGAAGAATCCCATCAGCAGATTGCTGTCAAATCCCCACGGCTGTGATTTGTAATACCGGATATTCTTAACCGGTATTCCGACTTCCTCCATCACTTCACGCCGAACCGTTTCCTCTACCGTCTCACCTATTTCCGTAAAGCCGGCGATCAGGCGTATCGTTTATACTCTCTTGCAGCGTAAGTTGTAAGAATGATACGATTACCATCTGTCACTCCGACAATTACTGCCGGTGCGATCGTTGGGAAGATCAGATGTCCGCAGGACGGACAACGGAGCATCCGTTCTTTCTCATCCGGGAGCACAGGCGTTCCGCAGGCTCCACAATAGCGGTTCATCGAATACCACAGATGCAGATGCCATCCGGTTGCCGCCGCAAGCACTTCTTCCTTTGGCTTGCAGCTTCTGGTCTTATACATGCTCCGGTATTCATAACCCAGAATCTCCAGACGCTCTCCCCAATTTACATCAGTTGCTCCATTCGCTGATCTTTCAACATAATAAGGCTCTGTTGTCCGGACAAGATCCTGCGGCCGATACAGAAAATACTGTCTGTCATCGATCACAAACAGGTAGGTCAGATTATCCTGCCATGATGCATCCTGCGTGACCGTATCATTTATTCCTATATAGCTTTTATATTCCGAGACAGTGAGCCAGACCAGCTCATGCTCATCCTCTACCTTTTTGGCAAGGATCAGTTTCTCGGAAAATGCAAGGATCACATCATCATTCTTCGGCGGTTTTCGATATGCATATTCATTATGAAACCGTTTTGGTTCTATATCCTGTATCATCTTCCTATACCAGACAGGCTGTCTGATACGATATGAAAACATCTGTATTATCAGTGCTTTTATATGCGGATCAGCCAGCCTGTTTCTTTCTTTTTGAATTTATACCATGAATCATTTCTGTCGACACTGTCGTTTCGATTCATATATGGACACAGCTTTGCGTCTCTGTTATTACTTCTTTAACTGAGCCAGACGTTCTTCAACCTGGGCTTTCATTTCTGTATATTTTGCAAGCTTGGCTTTTTCTTCTTCTACCTTGGCAACCGGTGCTTTATCTACAAATTTAGGATTTGCAAGCATACCGGATGCACGCTTGATCTCACCGGCCAGACGACCGGATTCTTTCTCCAGACGCTCGATCTCTTTGTCGATATCAACCAGCTCTGCAAGCGGAATATAGAGTGCGGCATCATGTATCAGGTAGATACTGCATTCTCATCAATACCATTCTTGCTATCCTGAATGAATACCTCACTTGCATATCCAAGTGTTGCAAAGAAATTCTTTGATGCTTCAAATATATCACGGATCTCACTCTTAGCAGATACAACATATACAGTTGCTTTCTTGCTTGGCGGTACATTCATACCGGTACGCAGATTACGAATCGCACGAACCGCAGCCTTGATCGTATCAACTGCATTTTCATCCTGCTTGAAGTTCCACTCCTCTTTATATACAGGCCAGTCAGAGATCATGATAGATTCTTCCTCATCCTGAATATTACAGAAAATCTCCTCCGTGATAAACGGCATATATGGATGTAATAATTTCAATGCCCGGATCAGAACGGTCTTTAATGTCCAGAGGGCTGCTGCCTTTGTCTCGTCTGCATCATTGTAAAGTCTTGGCTTAACCATTTCGATATACCAGTCACAGAATTCTTCCCATATGAAGTCATATACCTTGGAAACTGCGATACCCAACTCGTATTTCTCCATGTTATCTGTCATCTCAACTGCCAGATCATTGACCTTGGATAAGATCCAACGGTCAGCGATCGTAAGATCAGATAATTTTACATTTGAGAAATCAGCCTTTTCCATATTCATCATAATGAATCTGGATGCATTCCAGATCTTATTTGCAAAGTTTCTGGAATTCTCTACACGCTCCCAATAGAAACGCATATCATTTCCCGGTGCATTACCTGTGATCAGTGTCAGACGAAGGGCATCTGCACCATATTTATCAATAACCTCAAGCGGATCGATACCGTTTCCAAGAGACTTACTCATCTTCCGGCCCTGATCGTCACGAACCAGTCCGTGGATCAGAACATGCTTAAATGGGCTCTTTCCTGTCTGCTCCAGTGCGGAGAATACCATACGGATAACCCAGAAGAAGATGATATCGTATCCGGTTACAAGTACGTCTGTCGGATAGAAATATTCATATTCCGGTGTCTTCTTTGGCCATCCAAGTGTTGAGAATGGCCAGAGTGCGGATGAGAACCATGTATCCAGTGTATCTTCATCCTGTGTCAGATGTGTGCATCCACATTTCGGACATACCGTCGGAACTTCTCTGGAAACGATCGTCTCATGACACTCATCACAGTAATAAGCCGGGATTCTATGTCCCCACCAAAGCTGACGGGAGATACACCAGTCACGGATATTTTCAAGCCAGTGGATGTATGTCTTATCAAACTGCTCCGGTACAAATTCCAGCTCATCTGTCTTGATCAGATCAAGAGCTGCCTGTCCCATTTCCTTCATACGGACAAACCACTGTGGCTTGATCATTGGCTCTACCGTTGTCTTACATCTGTCATGTGTTCCTACGTTATGTGTGTGTGGTACAACCTTTACAAGAAGACCTTCTTTTTCCAGATCTGCTACCATTGCTTTTCTGGCTTCATAACGATCCATGCCTGCGTATTTGCCGCCCTTCTCGTTGATTGTAGCATCATCATTTAAGATATTGATTTCTTCCAGATTGTGTCTCTTACCTACTTCGAAGTCGTTCGGATCATGTGCCGGTGTAATCTTTACACAGCCTGTTCCGAATTCCATATCAACATATTCATCTGCGATAACAGGAATCTCTCTGTCTGTTAAAGGAAGCTTCAGCATCTTACCGATGATATCCTTATAACGCTCATCCTTTGGATTTACAGCAACCGCTGTATCACCAAGCAGGGTTTCCGGTCTGGTCGTTGCAATCTCTACATATCTTCCTTCTTCTCCAACGATCGGATAATTGATATGCCAGAAATGTCCTTCCTGCTCTACATGCTCTACCTCTGCGTCCGAAATGGATGTCTTACATACAGGACACCAGTTGATGATCCTGGAACCTTTGTAGATATATCCCTTTTCATAGAGATTAACAAATACTTCCTTAACTGCTTCTGAACATCCCTCGTCCATTGTAAAACGCTCTCTGTCCCAGTCAGCAGATGAACCCAGCTTCTTTAACTGATTTACGATTCTTCCGCCGTATTCTTCTTTCCATTTCCAGGCATGCTGTAAAAAAGCCTCTCTGCCGATCTCCTTCTTATCAATGCCTTCTGCCTTTAATTTCTCTGTTACCTTTACCTCTGTAGCGATCGCTGCATGGTCTGTACCCGGCTGCCATAATGCACTGTAACCCTGCATTCTCTTGAAACGAATGAGGATATCCTGCATCGTATTGTCCAGGGCATGACCCATATGAAGCTGTCCGGTTACATTTGGAGGCGGCATAACGATCGTAAATGGTTTCTTACTGCGATCTACCTCTGCATGAAAATATTTCTTATCTTCCCATTTTCTGTACAGCCTGTCTTCTATGTCGGCCGGATTGTATGTCTTTTCCAGTTCTTTCATCTGTTCCATCCTTTCTGTTTTTATAGCATCTTTAGTGGAGCGTTTTTCCTTTACAGAATCAATCTTCTTACATAGAAAAAGCCCTTTGAAACATCTCTGTTCCAAAGGGCGTATCTTACGCGTTACCACCTTAATTTATCACTCATCTTATTCTGTAACGGGAACGACCCGGCACATCCTACTGAACATTTCGGATGTGCTGCTCCAAAGCTACCTTCCCACAAATTTCCTCGAAAGACCTTTCAGCCTGTGGATCTTCCTCTCTGGCAGTTCTTTTATGGTACTCCTCTTTTTCCTTGCATTTATGCTGTTAAACTAAATCTCATAGTACAACAGAAGTCTTTCCAGTGTCAAGCGGTTTTAAACGTAATCTTGCTATTTTTCATACATCAATACTCTTTCCCACGGCATAAGTGTCGCTCCATCATCCTCCGGGAAACATGCGCTCATCTGATCCGATATCACCTTTAACTTTTTCCGTATTCTTTCATAGCTAAAGAATCCATTATCATTCTGCTGATCCGTCATGGCATATTCAAACACTCTCGCACGGTCTTCATTTGGAAAGCTTTTTGAGTAGGTGTCAATAAATGCAATCTCTGACGCATCACCGGATGAAAATGCTACATAGGTATTGTCATAGCTATTTTCATTTGCAATATAATCGTAATCATAATCGAATCCAGCCGGGTTGCACTCCGACCAAATTCCTTCATCAAACCAACAGCCGGTGTAATTCATATGGTTCTCGATCGCATGAAAGATCTCATGGTGGATCGTGCTGATATAGGCAGATTGATCATTGATATCAATAACCAGAAATGTGTCATTCTCCAGAGTATTCTGAACACCGGCAGCAGTTGTAAGTGCCGTTTCATCTGTTCCTATGATTGCTCCTGCCAGATAGATCTTTAATATGCTTCCATATCCATCATCCAGATTTTTCAACATCCGATCCGGATATTTCTTCAACTCATTCTTCAATACTTCCAGTGACTGCGCGGTCAGAAGTGCATTGTCTGACGCCTCATACCGGTAGATATCCTTGCTGCACTCCGTCACTTCATCCAATATATGTACCTCTACACCATTTTGATCTCCGATATCCTTTGCCTGCTGCCGCAGCTCCTGCTTCAGCTCATCGGACGGATGATCCAGATAACTCCATGGATAACGGTAGACTCTGGAATCACCGGAAATGCTGCGCGCATCGTTCAGATCCCATATGTATACTTCCGGTGTGAGTCCACTCGTTGAAAATGCAAAGAAGTTGTATGTATCTATATAAGTACCTTGATCGATATAAATATAATTTGTTTCATCAAATGGGAATGTTACTGCAAGTCTGCTTTCACATTTACCGGTATCCACATTAAAGATCCGGAACTGCAGCTTCTGTGTATTTGTCTCCTTCGACTGACTGGAACAGCCATACATCGCAAGACCATGTTCTACATCACAGCCAACCTGAAAATCACCTGTATTATCCGGAATCAGAATGCCCGGTTCTTCCCCGGACGTTTCTCCATACACCTGATAGACCTGACCATCCGCATATACCGATGCGTAGTATTTATCCCCACTTCCTTCAAATTGTACGATATCATAATCACCGGTTTCTTTTACATCCGTTCCGGTCACACTATAACATCTGACCTCCACACGTTCTGCCGTATTATCATATGCCGACACCACCAGATACTCCGGTTCTTCCGCATATCCAAGCAGCGTTGTATCTTTTCCTTCTCCTGAATATGCCGGACACACCTCTGCCTCTTCCCCTGACCGCAGATCATATTCATAGATCTGTCCATCCTCTGCATTTGTATAGAAGAAGCCGGTAAGATCCTTTGACATCAGATAACTGTCCGGTGTCCCCTTTTCGATTGGCATAACAGTCTCCTGATCCAACAATGCTCCATACCGGATCAGCTCTTTGTTGCCTTTATCATAGAGAATCACCTCATCGGTTCCATTTGAAAAAACATCTGACGCATATATATCCTTCGGGCAGCTTACAACCGCTTTCTGCCTGAGATCCGCCAGATCATATAGTGCCAGATAACCGTCTTCTCCTACGCCATACTGGATTCCAAGGGCATTCCCAAAAGCAAACATCTTATTGATGTAAATATTATCTTCCTCTACTTTCATATCCAGTTGATACAGATTCGTATGTCCGGATACCTTTGCCTGCTTGTAGTATTCTCCCGAGATGATCGACTTCCACTCTTCTTCTGTGGTCGTTTCTTCGGTTGTCGTCTGTGAGCCATCTGCCCTGTCAGTTTTTTCTTCTGTCAGATACCCGGAAGTTGTTCCCCCATTCTTATCCCCACCTGTCACCTGACAGCCTGCTATCTGTCCAAGTGTCATGCTGATAACCAGCACTCCTGCCAGCCATCTGCCAATACCTTTCCTATAATTCTTTCTCATATATGCGCCCCATTTCTATGCCATTATAATACCCCTAATTTATTTCCACTTTTTAACAGAATATCATATATTAATTTCCCTGTAACTAATAAAAACCATCAAAATGATGGTTTTTAAGCACTGTTTCGCCATCATTTTAATGGTTTTATATGTTGATCAATTATTCAAAGCATTATCCCAGGATCACTGCCTGCCCGGAGCTTAACCGTATACGGTTGCCATTTAAGCATACGTCATTCTTATTATCTAACAAAACATGAAGCTTCGGCTGCTCATTTGCAGTCAGCAGATCAACCGTGATATCTTCTCTACTGTAATTCGTTATAATGTAAACGGTCTGGTCTTCCGTCTTTCTTGCATATGCAAATATTCCATCCTTCTCCACAAACATTGGAACGACCTTGCCATAGGTAAATACTTCTTTGTAGTCCTCGGACTTACGAAGTGCGATCAGCTTCTGGTAATAGTACCATACTGAATCTTCCCTGCCAAGCTGTTCTTTTACATTGATCTCTTTATAATTTGGATTTACAAAGAGCCATGGTGTTCCGGTTGTAAATCCTGCCTGTGCAGAATCATCCCACTGCATTGGTGTTCTGGCATTATCCCTGCTGTTCTCATAGCAGGCTTCCATCGCTTCTTCTACCGTGCAGCCAGCATCGATTGCAACTGCATATTCATTCTTTGTACTAATATCATTGTAATCATCGATTGAAGCCATATGACAGTTACGCATACCGATCTCTTGTCCCTGATAAATAAACGGAATACCACGCAGCATAACACTGATCGTTCCCAGCAATTTGATTCCGTCTTCATTCTGAAGGTAATCCGGCAGATAACGGCTCGCACCTCTTGGCTCATCGTGATTCTCTATAATATTTGCAAGGAAGCCGACATCTTCACATTCCTTCTGTGCATGGAAGATCACCTTTTTCAGATCATCAAATCCGACCTTCTTCGCATCGTACCAGCCATGATCGCCAAAGGTCATCTCATGCGCTGAGAAATCAAACATCGTTGAAAAATGTCCGTCGTCACCGATAAATTCTTCCAGCTCATCCTTCTTCATATTGAATACTTCAGCAACTGTAAACGCATCGTACTTTTCAAATGTATGCTTCTTCAGATCCTCTAACAGTTCACCAACGCCATCGACGCCCTCAACCATATGGAAGATTCCTGTCATTCCATCCGGTCCGTCCGGCTCATAATCCGGAAAACTCAGATCTTTCTTGATATTGATGATCGCATCGATACGGAAACCCGCAACGCCCTTATCCAGCCACCAGTTGATCATGGTATATAATTCATTTAATACCTCAGGATTGTTCCAGTTCAGATCCGGCTGTTCCTTTGCAAACATATGAAGATAATAATAGTCCGTTCCTTCTACTTTCTCCCATGCGCTTCCACCAAAATAAGACCGGTAATTGCTTGGCGGATTGCCGTCTTTTCCCTTACGGAAATAAAAATAATCGCCATATTTACCCGCCGGATCTTTTAATGCTTTCTGGAACCATTCATGCTGGTCAGAACAGTGATTAATAACAAGATCCATAATGATATACATATCCCGCTTCTTCGCTTCTGCTAACAGCTCATCGAATTCTTCCATCGTTCCAAAGATCTCATCGATCTTATAATAATCTGAAATATCATAACCCTGATCGACAAATGGAGACTGATAGATTGGAGATAACCAGATAATATCGATTCCCAGACTTTTCAGATAATCCAAATGATCGATCACGCCACGAAGATCACCGATTCCATCTCCATTTGTATCCTGAAAACTCTTTGGATATATCTGATATGCTACTTTACCATGCCACCATTTTCTTTTCATTATAAAAACCTCCTGTGTTCCTTTTATACTGTCTGTATCTGTTCCACCATCGGATACAGATACTCGTTCTTTTTACACTTTAATTACAGTATACGGAATACATAGAGGTTTTCTATCTTTAAATTGACTATTTTATTGTACTATTTTGACTTTTTGCGATATTCAGAAGGTGTCATGTCCTTCTCCTTTTTAAAGCGTCTGATAAAATATCCGATATTGTCAAATCCACAGGCAGATGCAATATCTATGATCTTATCCTCTGTCTCTGCAAGTGCCGTTGCCGCTTTCTCCACACGGATCATATTGATATATTCTGTGATCGTCTTCCCGATATTCTTCTTAAAATATCGGCAAAAATACTGTTCATTCATATTGACCAGCTCCGCCAGTTCGGACAAGCGGATCGGTGAACCGTAATGCTCCCCGATATACTGCAGCACCTTTTTCAGATTCTCTACCGTTCCGGATTCTTCCCTGTCTTCCCTGACCTGTCTTGTAAACAGGTCATACTTATATGCAACTGCGATCAACTCTAACATCTTTGCCTTGATATTCAAATAGAGCATATTTTTCTGTAGATTCTGTTTCGGTTCTACTGCCACGTTCTCACGCATTATTGAAGAATCCGTATGCTGCCCTTTCTTCGTACCATGTTCTTTCATCTGCCTGAGCATCTGTTCAATCTCTTTATAACAGGCACTCAATTCCTCAAATGCCGCATCCCCGTTCTGGCACAGAACCGGCATCCGAAGCTTTCCTTCTGCAAGCGGGCCAAGCACCTTCGCCTCCGCCGCATCATACCGTTCAAAGCACAGGATATCAACAGGGAACACAACCGCACTTTCTATACCATCCTTTTCCAGGATCAGTGCATGCAGTTCTTCCGGATGGATGCACATAAATGCCGGTGCATGAACCTGATACTCTTTTGTATTTATCCATACCGGGAAATCACCTTTTTGAAAATAGATCCATTCCATTTCCTCATGCCAATGCGGAACCACATGCCACTCATTTTCTCCGTTCCATTCGTACAAAGCAACCGGATACTGCACCGTTCCATGTGTTCTATTCTCTTTTAACGATGTATTTGCCATTTCCTGCTTTTTCATGCTTTGGTCCTTTCTTATTTTTATGCTGGACATCTTCTATATTTCATTATACACTTTTCCTACATGGGGACAAATGGTTTTATATCGTACATCGCATTTATTTTCTTATAATTTTCCCCATATTACCCAATGATCAATTTTTAACAAGAGAAAAAAGAATGGACATACTCCCACCAATATCAAATATCAAACGAAACCATCCAGTCTCACTGCCTGATGCCACTCTGTTTCCAAAAAGCATCGGCATTCCGGCAGCAGGAATTCTGTCTGCCTCTGTATACACTTGCGAGATCGATCGTACACCAAGATTTATTTTCCTTGGAATCGGTATCGTACTGATCATAATTGCCGTTATATTACTGATACGCTATATAAAACAGGTGACCGCATTTAAGAAATACAAACCTGCATGGGAAAAACACAAAAGCATTTATGATGATTTTGCCATAGAACTGAATCACTGGTATGATTCCGGACTTCCGCCAAAGAGCTGTGACGGCGATACCTCCTACGCCCTCCGTCTGCAAAGAGAACGACTGGGTCGCAAAGGAATCCGCATGATCCACTACACGGCACCTGCCAAAGAGACTCCCGGAACCACATATTTTCAAGAAACACCGCATGGTATACCGTTGACCTGATGAATGAACATATCACCAGACGACTGCGGTTTGAGAATTCATCCGGCATCATATATGACCGGGATTCCGATGATACGATGTATGAATCTGTTGTCCACACACCAAATGAAGCCGAGCTTCATCATATGATAATGACCTGCCCGAACTGCGGTGCTGTCAACCCGGTTGCTGCCCTGACACAGTGCTGTCCATACTGCAGTACCGTTTTCCAGATAAAGGATCTGTTCCCACGTGTCACGAATACCTATTTTATCCGAAATAATGCTTCCATGAAAAATGTAAACAAACGAGGCTCCACCATATGGATCACTATGCTGGTTGTATTTCTATTTACTTTTATTTCCTTTCTTTCAGACCGGGAGAATCCGATTCCTGCCAGCCTGATCATGTCCTATTTTGTCACACTGATCTTCGGCGGCATCACCGGACTTATGCTTTCATCCGTTCTTTTGATCATTAAGCAGTTCAATCGTGACGGTCGAAAACGTATTCCATTCTGGTCTTATGTGACAGCAAAGGGAAAGATCTCACGAGCATTTGCGCCTTATGAGCCTGTTTTTTCTTTTGAGAAATTTGAGGCAGATCATCGCCCTGATCCGCATGACCGTTCTGGCAGATCACCCAGAAAACCTTGCTTTCTATCGTGGTTCTTCTTTTGATCCATATTTTCAGGATATCATCGAGATAACCTACATGCAGGCTTTAACTGTCAATGATATCCACATGGAGGGAAGTGAGCTGTGCCTGAATCTTCGTACCTAGTGGATCAATTACAGTGAACATGATGGCGCCATAAACCGTCGGGGCGACTGTATCGACGTATCCCTCCGACGTAATACCGCCTACATGGAACCGCCCGGTTTCTCCATTACTTCCGTCCACTGCCCTGCCTGTGGCGCAAGCTTCGATTCCGTACGCCAGCGCAGCTGCCCTTACTGTGGCAACGAATATCATATGGAGAATGCAGGCTTTGTCATTGGAAAGCTGGAGCTTATTTAGAAATGATCTCTTGCTGTTATATACAATAATTCCCACCTGTAAAGACTCATGATGTTTTCTACAAACTGCACATGCTGATTCGTAAATGCGGGTGCTTGTCTGAGCCCGAAGGGCGAGTTGGCACAGGAGCATTTACGGATCAGGCATATACAGTGAGCAGAAAATATCATGAGTCTTTACAAGGGGATTCGTATTATATAGCAGCCGATGTCTGAAAATCTTCGGCTTTTTGTCATTATGCCGTTACTCGCCAAGGATGTGGCGGGCTACATAGATACCACTGGCGGAGGCATGGGATAAGGAATGCGTCACGCCACTGCCATCTCCGATCACATATAAACCCTTATGACAGCTTTCCAGATTCTCATCCAACTCCACTTCCATATTGTAGAACTTGACCTCTACACCATATAACAAAGTATCATCATTGGCTGTTCCCGGTGCTACCTTATCCAGTGCATAGATCATTTCCATGATTCCATCTAAGATACGCTTTGGAAGGACAAGACTCAGATCACCCGGTGTTGCCGTTAAGGTCGGTGTTACCAGCCCTTCTTCAATACGCTTCACGGTACTTCTTCTTCCACGGACCAGATCGCCAAACCGCTGTACAATGACACCACCGCCCAGCATGTTTGATAATCTTGCGATACTTTCACCATATCCGTTACTGTCCTTAAATGGCTCTGAGAAATGCTTGGAAACCAGAAGTGCAAAGTTTGTATTCTCTGTCTTCTTCTCATCACCCTCATAGCTGTGTCCGTTTACAGTGATGATACCATTCGTATTCTCATTTACCACAATTCCATTTGGATTCATACAGAAGGTTCTGACATTATCTTCGAATTTTTCTGTACGATATACAATCTTGCTTTCATATAATTCATCCGTCAGATGTGAGAAGATAACTGCCGGAAGCTCCACACGGACTCCGATATCGACACGGTTGGATTTTGTAGGAATCTCAAGCTCCTTACATACCTTTTCCATCCATTTGCTTCCGCTTCGTCCAACGGATACGATACATTTCTCACAGTCGAATTCACCCTTATCACAGATGATACGATAACCACCATCAATGACCTGTACTGTATCAACCGGTGTATCAAAATAAAAGTCCATATGATCCTTCATCTGATCATACAAATTCTGAAGAACAACATAGTTGATATCAGTTCCCAGATGGCGAACCGACGCATCTAAAAGCTTCAGCTTGTTCTGAAGACATAGCTTCTTGAACTTCGTTCCGGCGGTTGAATAAAGCTTTGTTCCCTCGCCGCCTTTTTCCATGTTGATCTCATCTACATACTTCATCAGGTCAACAGCTTTCTGCTTACCGATATATTCATACAGTGTTCCACCGAAATCATTTGTGATATTGTATTTTCCATCTGAGAATGCACCTGCTCCGCCAAATCCACACATGATTGAGCAATGCTTACAGTTAATACAATTCTTGATCTTATCGCCATCGATCGGACATTTTCTCTTTTTTAAAGTATATCCTTCCTCGAATACAGCGATCTTACACTCCGGTTTTTTCTTCATCAGTTCATATGCCGCAAAGATTCCTCCCGGTCCTGCACCGATAATAATCACATCATACTTCATACACAACCTTACCTTTCATTTATCAGACAAGCTGATCCCTGAATTCGTCTTTTAATTCCGACAGGATCGTATCCATACGTCTGTCATAATCTTCAATATGTCCATGAAGTCGGTTATAAACCGCTTTCTGGACTTTATTGTAGATTGGAAGCTCCCGCACATCTTCTTTAGAATCGCCGACTTCACTCATCAGATCCTCTAAGAAGTTCGCAGGAAGTCCTCGCTTTTTAATCTCTTTTTCAAGTGTCGCGGTATCCACCGTAACTGCCAGCACACAGAAATATTCGATCAGGGATTCCTCGTTCTTATTTAACGAATATGCCTTAATAAAACAGCTCTTTGCTTCATCAAGCTGAAGATTTCCGGCCAGAGCAACTGCTTTATTATGATATACATTTCCGAGGAATTCATCCTCCTGTTTTTCTTTTTCCAGATAGCAGATGACCTCATCATAGATCGCACCCGCTTTTATATAATGCTTGTACCGCAGATATCCATCCGCCCGCAGTTTCTCGACTTCGTATGATTTTAACGTACGAAGCTTCTGGCATTCCGCCATAAACTGCCGTACTTCTTCACTGCTGTAATATCCGCCATACACAAGAATCTCCACCATGATATCCTGAACAAATGCATGCTTGTCAAGTAATGTATCGATCTTATCCGCAAGCTCTGTGAGATCAAGCTCTCTTCTGATCCATGCCGACAATCTCGCCGTCACATCTTCTTCCCCAACCAGCACCATATTATTATACAGGTAGTAACACAATTCCTCGTAGGAATATACAGATACCTTGGTATTCAGGAACGTATATGGATTCTGTGCAGTTTTTGTATTACATACAATTATTTTTCCCATTTCAGGTCAAATTCCTTCCTATATATCTTATTTGTGGTCGGGAACATCGTTCCAAATCCTTCATCCCTGATAACAACCGCTCCCTTTTCCGCACTGTAGAATTCCGCTTCCAGTGAGATCTTGGTTGTCTTCGGCGGACGCTTCGGCAGTCCGTGGATCTCGATATGCTCCTTATCATAATCTCCTGTCAATATGTTGCGATAGATCAGCTCCACCTGATTTGATTCGTCCGGAAAGATATATAATTTTCCCTTTGTGTGGAACCATTCCTGTCCTCCTCTGGTGATCGGCACAAATGTCTTGCTGTCATCATTTAAACTGATACCTATATCAAAGCCAACTGTATATTCCGACCGGATCAGATAACGATCAAGCACCTTGCTGTGCCGATCGCCAAATGCCCGGTAGCAGGCTCCCTTTGTATAGATATTCTGACCGACAAATACCCGTCTTCCCTGACAGAGGATCGTCGCCGACTCCTTCAGCCAGTTATCCGCAAAGCCAATTCCGGTCAGGAACACCGAGGACACATAAGTCTCTGCCAGAAGCTCCTGACAGATCGCTGCGAACTGCTCATCCAGCTCCTCATCGTCCTTCTTAAACGCTGAAAATGTCAAGCGGTCTTTCAGGTTTTGATGAAATACATCCACAATCTCCGGTGATTTGTTATGCGTAATATCGAATCTGTAATAATCAAGCCCGCTGCTGTTAAAATCAAACAACACCACACTGTTATTTCTTAACGACTCCGGCTGATTAAAGATGTAATAAATTCCACTGTCTATATGGCTTGTGATCTCAAACTGTTCATCACTTAAATGAAGCGCTCCCTGTAACTCCTGCACTGCCTTAATGATATGAATATCGGCATCTGCGATCGTTACTACCAACCGCCTGATCTCATAGCTTTCAAACTGTTTTGTAAATTCCCGGATATGAAGCAGCAGCATTTTGACCAGAAGGTCTTTTGCTTTATAACTTGTTCCATAGATCTCCGTGTCCTCGTTGATGATCGTCTTCTGGTAAATACGATCAACCATCACGCCATCTTCCTTGAACCGTTTCCCTGCAGCCACCGCTCCGACACTCCAACCGGATTCATCCTTTGCTCCGGTTCCGTCTTTATATTTATCTGTATAAAACATAATATTGGGAAGCAGATATGTATCTTTGGAATCACTGTGACAGATTGATTCCGGTACTCCTTCATCCAGCTTATAATAACTTAACTGTGTATACTCCGGACTCAGATCCAATCCCAGATATAATGGATGTTCCGTCATGTTATCTCCTCCTGTTTCTGCTGTCTTATAACAATATCAGATTCTCCTCAAAGAAATGTGTGTTATTCAGATAGGTATCCATCGCCTGGATCAGCTCCTGATCATTTCTTGTCTCCTGACTGATCAGCATACTGTTGATCAGCTCAAATCGATTACTGTTCTTCTTATGACATGTTGTATTCTTTAAAATATCACTCTCAACGATGGATGAATTACCGCTCTCCGCACCATCAATGGAATATAACAGCGTCTCTCCGTGGAACACAACAAATTCCTTGATATAAATTCCCGGTATGATCTCATTCATTCGCTCCGATTTGTAATGTGCCATACTGTTGCTTTCCTGTCCGAAGCTGTAGCTTACCCAGATCTGTCTGCCGCTCTCACCCTTAAAGATCAGATAGGTCTTAAACTTCATATCATCCGGCAACGTTACAAAGGATGCAAATTCTTTAAAGAACGGCAGGATCTTACTGCTGTCTATAAAATGACGAACTGTATTCCGGATCCATTCCTTCTGTTCTGCCGAGAACCGTCCACCGCAACCTGCAAAATAAGAGAGCAGCGCCATCTCTGAAATCTCATCTGTAATGTTCTTCTTCGCCACCTCTTTATACAGACATTCCATGATATCCGCAGGATCTTCAGATCCTTGATAATATACTGGTATGCACAGAACCGTAAAAAAGCCTTGACTACCATGCCCCTGCTTCTGCCTGCGTAATAAAGCGCAAAGATATCAAAGATTGCCTCTGTATAAGCATCCGCAAACATCATCTGTGCCAAGATATTCTCTGCAAGCATATCAATATCACGATAATTTGTGTTAACTGCCTTAAACAGCTCTGCCATTTCCTCTAACGAGCCATTATAGTTATTGATCAGGAATGCCAGAACCTTCTGTGTCGCATATCCTCTCCGATACAGATACACACAGATAGATAATAATACCCTGTCATCATCATACCTCTTATCGGATATTCCGAATTCTGCGATCCGTATCAGTTCATCCACATCCACATCTACATATCCAAACCGATGGATTCCGTTAAATGCCTGCTCATACATCCGTAAAGAAATGTAATATGTAATGATCCGGGAAGCGTCCTCCACTTCCACATAATCCAGATCAATTCGTGACAGATATTTATATAAAATGTCCGCATCATAATTCTCATGATAATACTCAACCATATGGCGGAGTGCTCTCTGCCGGATCAGATAACTGATATTCGGACAGTTAGAGATATCACGAGCCAGGTTGATCTCGGATGCATCCTTATATGAAAAGCTGTCTATATCGTTATACTCAAATAATAACAGACGATAATCCTTCGGATTATACTCTTTACAGATATCCAGATAATTTTCTTCTCCGACAACCGGCTCAAGCCGGTATGGTACCGTATTGATATATCTGCAGCCCCGACTGTCAAGTAATGTAATGATAGCGGATTCTGACACGATCTCTACATAAGCTTCTCCGTCAATCACATCCACCTGTTCACTCTTTTCCAGTTCCTCATGTGTTACAACCACTGATACAATATTCTTATTCCGACAGGTCAGCTTCTGCTTGAATATGATATTAATTAACTTTGATGCAAATTCCGGTTTCACACTCTCCGGCTCCAGAAATTCTTCATAGATAACCGTCAGATCATCACTCACTTCTCCATCAATGATCTTCTTCTCCATGAAGTTCTCGATTGCCGGAATATACTCATGGAACACATTCATGTTCTGTGCCTTATTCATTATGACATTTGCATAGAGATATGCCAGTTCTTCATCATCTAACGTATTCTTGTAATTGAAATAACGGAGAATGGATTCCGGTATCGGCTGATACGTCTTCTTATCCATGCTCTTTAAGAAGCCCTCATACAAACCAACATATTTAATTCCTGCATTTGCCGCATCCTGATAATATACATGATACTCTTTATCACATTTTTTAAATCTGAGAAGAATTTCACATATCGTATCCAGTGTCATACGGTCATGCTTTGCTGCATAGATATTCTCCAGCATCTTGAATGCGTGAATATCAAAGAGCTTCATTCTTGCAGCCGTCTTTACGAATTCCATAATGACATCTTCGGATACAAATTCATGCCGCATACCCCATCGGATAGCTGAGATCTCAAGCGGTGCGATCCGTTTCATCATAAGCGGCTGCTTATTGAACATATCACATATTTCAAAGTAAATAACCGGGCTGTTTACACCCTCATTATATAATTTCCGGATATCCTCATAAAGGTTCCATTTATCCTCTGTATAACTGTAATCCACAAATAACAGCAGCCAGAAATAGAACAGCTTGTCCTTCTCCTGTTCCAGTCGTCCGCGGACAAGTCTTGCCGTGCTATCGATCATGTCCTTATCCTTTGTCAAAAGTGATTTCAGATAACTGTAATAACACTTCTCCATGCTGCCTGCTTCGTTCAGATCGGCATCTGCATCGATACGGACAAATTCCTGCTTTACATATTCTGTCTTGCCCTCTAACAGCTTCATATGAAGCAGTCCCAGCCGATAGATGTTATCCTCCGGTCTGTATTTGACCAGTGTTTCCAGTGCCTCTGTCGAACGTTTCGTGTAATCAGCAAGTGACATCTTATCCGTACGGAAATCAATGTATGCTTTTGCCAGTGCCTCATGACCTTTCTTGATCATGAAATTCACATGACGGTTCTTCGGCTCGGTTCTCTGAACCTCCGGCTTCTTGATGCTGACTTTCACGCTGATGTTCTGCAGGGTATTATTAAAATGGATATAACCTGCCGATACCCCTTCCGGAATCTTCGTCGGATCGATCAGGAAGTTCAGCTCATAATTATTTCCAGTGAAATCCTGACCTGTGATCCGGGTTGCTTCCGGGATCAGGAAATCGCTGTCTGATGTAATATAGGTATGGGTATAACCCAGGTGTTCTTATTTACGGAGATCGTTGCACGAACCAGCTCATCCGGCATCTCGATCAACAGCTCACGCTGCTTTGCTGTCAGTGTAAGCACACGTTTCTTATGGGTATATACAAGGAATTCTTCCATTGCCTGATTGATGGATAACGATTTCTTCAGGCTCTCATAGACTCCCTTAATGATCGCGTCATCCCCTAAAAAGGTACGCACGAATTCCGGGCTGTCAAAGATCTGAACTGCTACATCCCAGTGCTCCTCTGCGAAGGTCGCGAACTGGAACAGATCCTCAATCCGTTTGTCTTCTACCAGAACATAAGGCGGAACAACCTCTACGCTGTACGGGATCTTATATTCTCCACCATCCGTTATGATGTTGATATGTCCTTTAAAGCTCTTGCCTTCTTCGATTCCGCGGGCATCAAAAGAAAAGGCAACCGTATTCCGTCTGCCTACAAATGTATGACTCTTGAAATCGAACAGGTATCTGCTGTCATATACCATCAATTTGATCGGTACATCATTCTTTGACACCACCTTAAAGGTTCCCTGAAATATGGAGCCGGCTTCCACAGCCAGTTCCAGCTTTGCAATGGAAATATCAATATCCGGTCTTTCTACATTGAATTCTCCTCTGGCGTACTGTTCTACGATCCCTTTCATCTGGTTCTCCTTGCTTTCGTAATCATTTTATTAAAACTCATGTATTTTTCTTGTAATTAAATCCCCGAATCGGTATAATTATATAAAAACATATATTTTGATTATAGCAAAATAAATAGTTTTTTGAAACATTATATATGGAAAAAGAGGAATTTTTTATGGGAAAAAGTACATCACATCTTTCTGGAAGCAATCTGCTCTCCCAGAATGAATCTGTAAGATTTGACCTGAACATGAATCCGCTCGGGGTTCCGGATTCTGTCAAAAATGTCATTCTTAACAGCATCGAAGATCTGAAGCGTTACCCGGATGGCTCATATACAAGATTAAAGGAAAGTATCGCAGGCTATTCAGGTGCGGATCCGGACGATATCATTGTCGGAAGCTGCTCATATGAATTTATCAAACTCCTGATCGAATTCAACAGTCCAAAGCATGCTGTTCTTCTTTCACCGGGAGCACACAACTATGAGAAGGTCCTGAAAATGAACGGCTGTGATATCACATACTATCAGTTATCCGAAGAAGAAAACTACGAACTGGATATTGCGGATTTCATCTCTACGTTAAATGAATCCATTGATATGGTATTTATCTCGAATCCAAACGGAACAACATCACAGGTCATCGACCGCGAATCTCTGGAATTCATCGCAAAGATCTGTACAGGAAATGATATTGCACTGGTCGTTGACGAGGAGTATATGGATTTCGTTCAGGATAAGGATGATTGCACCGCTATTCCGCTGGTTAAGGAATATGACAATCTCTACGTTCTCAGAAATACAAGCAAATTCTTTGCAGTACCCGGACTTCGATTAGCCTATGCAATTACATCAAATCCGGTATTTAAAAAGACAATGTCGATCACAGGATTTCCTTATGCGATCAATACACTTGCAGAGGCAGCCGGCATCGATATGTTCAAGGATGCTTCTTATATAAGCAAAACCCAGACACTGATGAAGACGGAACGGAATCTGGTCTATTCTGCACTGGCAAGCCGCAAGACGATCAAGCTCTATAAGCCGGATGCGAATTTTATTCTGGTCAAATTACTGAAAAAAGACATTTCCGCACAGACGGTTGTGGATCATTGTCAGAGTAAGGGATTGTATATCAGAAGCTGTGCAGATATCACAGGACTGGATAATTCTTATATCCGCTTCTGCTTCATGAATCCGGAACAGAATGATCTGGTCGTAAATACAATTTTAGAGATCGTATAACAACTATATATGTTATTTAAATGAAAGGGTGGTACATACATATGAAACATGACGCAATGAAATTAACATCTTCTTACAACAATCAGTTATACATCAAAGTGATGAACGGTCACTTTGCTACAAACCATTCTCATATCAACCAGTACATTGATATGACAACCCTGAAAGTCAGAGGCACTATGGCTGCTGCCGCTGCCAAATCCATGGGAACCGAATATGTAGCATCAACTATCGTTGATACGATCGTCTGCATGGATGGTACTGAAGTGATCGGTGCTTATCTGGCAGAAACCTTAAGCCAGAACGGTATCACTTCCATGAACCAGCACAAGTCCATCTACGTTGTTACACCTGAGGTTCACAGCTCCGGTCAGTTGATCTTCCGTGACAACCTCCAGCCAATGATCGAAGGCAAGCATGTGCTTCTTCTGATCGCATCTGCTACAACCGGTAAAACGATCAAAAAGAGTCTGGAGTGTATCAAATACTACGGTGGTTCTATCGCAGGTATCTCTGCTATCTTCTCTGTTGCGACAGAGGTTGACGGCTATCCGGTACATGCACTGTTTACCGAAAAGGATCTCCCTGATTACAAGACTTATCCTCATGATCAGTGTCCAATGTGTCAGGCCGGAAACCGAATTGAGGCCATCGTCAACAGCTACGGCTATTCCGAATTATAAACATTTGAAACAGACAGAGACGACCGGGTTAAATAACCCGGTCGTCTCTGTCTGTGTAATGTTCCTGCAGTTTTCACTGCTTTATTTTATACACGTTCTATATAGCTTTCATATGGTTCAAGCATATCACGGAATATTCCGCCTTTTCCAATTGCTCCGGTAAAATTGCAGTTTCTACAACGGTTACACCAGCAAAATCACTATATCCAAGCGGTATCATTTCTCCAAATCGAAGATTATTGCTAGGGAAATGCTGATTAATTCAAACAATTTCCAGTGATTTTTATTATAATATAGGTATCTTGATAAAAGGCTGTGATACCTATGAATAACCAATACATTAACTGATATGTAATATTCAAACCGCAAAAAGAAAACAAAGCGTGAAGAATTTCTTAATGCTATGGATGAAATAATTCCATGGTCATACTGGGGCGAAATGATTCGTCCCCACTACTTTAATAATACGCATGGCCGCAAGCCTATTGGCATTGAGGTCATGCTTCGCATGTATCTCATGCAGATTTGGTTCAATCTGTCTGATGAAGGAATCGAGGATTCCATTTATGACAGTTATGCTATGCGTACTTTTATGCACATAGATTTTAATGAACAACAGGTTCCTGATGCAACAACGCTTCTGAAGTTTCGCCATATGCTTGAGAAAAACAAAATAGGTGAGAAAATCTTTGCTGATGTGCTCAGCACATTTGACTTATGGTCTCAAGAATATTTATAATAATTCATATGTATTCTGATATATATATGATGCATATGTTAACTATCACATTTTACTGAACAGGAGATTTTTAATGAGTGTAAATAAAAATTCAAAATACCATTCTTTATCAAAAGAAGTTTATGAACAGATAATAGGCGATCGTGAGCACGGCAAGATAAACCCATATGCATGCAAGGACTCTGACATTATAAGGCGTCAGCCAAACCATGATGCCCCACATCTGTGGAGACCGGCATTTGTCATGGATGTGGAAAAGATACTTCACAACAACTATTACAATCGCTATTCTGATAAGACACAAGTTATCTCATGCTACAAGAACGATGATATATCAAGACGTGCACTTCACGTCCAGCTTGTATCCAGAATTGCAAGGACTATCGGAATGACTCTTGGACTCAATCTTGATCTCATAGAGGCGATCTCCCTTGGACATGACATCGGACATACTCCATTTGGTCATGCCGGAGAGCGTTATCTGAATGAGATCTACAACGAGCATACCGGAAGGCTCTTCAACCACAACATTCATAGCGCCAGAGTCCTTGACAAACTTATATTCCGAAATATCAGCCTCCAGGTGCTTGATGGTGTTATATGCCACAACGGTGAAATGGAACAGCAATGCTATACCCCTAAGACTTTTTACGCAGACGATCCATGGGGAGAATTTGACAGGTCGGTGGAGGACTGCTACACAGATCCTTCTGCAAATAAAAAACAGATTCCAGGTACACTTGAAGGCTGTATCATGAGGATCAGCGATATCATAGCCTACCTCGGAAAAGACAGGCAGGATGCAATAAAGATCGGTCTCATTCCAAATGATAATCCTTTCTCTGCAGGCAGCCTTGGATCCTCCAACGCCCAGATAATTCACAATATGACTGTCAATATCATAGAAAACAGCTACGGAAAACCTTATATAAGCATGGATTCGGATGTATATGAGACATTCTCCAAAGCCAAGACTGAGAATTACCAGAACATATATAACAATGACAGCCTCAACGCAATGTATAATGACAACATAAAGCCAATATCTATTGTATATACGAAGAATTACTGAAACAGGCTAAGAGCAAAGACACTGATTCCATACTGTATAAACACCATGTCAACTACATAAAAGATGCAAATCAGTATAGCAATTATTTTGGCAAAAAAGAATTCATCGACAATTATCTCAGTCAGGATCCAAACGAAATCGTAGTAGACTTCATCGCCAGCATGACCGACGACTATTTCATAGATCTGTATGAATACCTTTTCCCAAATGGGCCATACAAGGTCGACTATGTCGGATACTTTGACAACATCTGATCATAATTGTCAAAACAAATACCTCCTGGGCTGATCGTTATATTCCATCATCCGCCTGGGAGGTATTATCAGACAGAGAGCAGGACGACATATAATCGTCCTGCTTCTGCACCATGGTTTTAAAATTACTCGTTTATTTCCCAATATCCGCTCCGACTTGAGCCAACTCTTTTTATAACACCATCACTCTGCAATTTTGATATATAGCGCTTAATTGTCGCAATGGAAACCCCTATCTGTTCTTGCATTTCATTTTGTGTAACTTTATTATTCATCCGGATTAATATCATAATCATCTCTTCGATATTACCTGAAGTTTTCGCTCTGTTTAGTATCAACTCATTGGTATCAGTTTCAGTATCATTGGTATCAACTTTAGTGTCATTGGTATCAACCTCACCCTCTTGATACATTTTAAGTGGAACTGTCAGTTTAAAAACATCTCCCTCTTCAAAATCGGGTTCACCGCCCGAATATATTTTTGTATACTTATACAAATTACGAACTCCTGAACCTAATGAATCTGCATAGCCAATATTAACAAAGAAATTTGCCAACACCGGATTTTTGGGATACGGTGTGAAATTTTGAGGCTCTATCCGTCCTACTCGTTGCGCCCTGTTCCAATTCTCCGTATATATCTTGTCCGGTTCGACCACAAGTTTCGCCGGAAATGCCGTACTAAACTCACGATGTACAAGAATATTGCTCACAATTTCACGTGCAATCGCATTTCTAACACTTACACTAACATTATCAATCAGGAAAAACTTATCATTTATGTGTGTTCGATTCTGATGTATGGCCAGTACAATAAGAAGAAGCAATCCACGAACGATTGCTTTCCTTTATAATCTCATTCTTTACCTATAATATTCCGCTCCGGTCTCGACTTCGTACAGTGACAGTCGTCCGCCGCTTTCTCTGTGTCCCGCCCCGGAATCTATACTGATCAAGTTTCGGTCCCGGCGAATTTTGTATGAGCCGTCATAATTCAGGCGCATCACGGGAACGTGCCCGACCAACACCGTTCGGTCAAATGCTTTCCGGTCTGCTGTGGGTATGTAGTGAATATCGTTTGATACCAAATGCTTGAACAAATCTGAACGCGCACTGCTCTCGATCGTCTTAACAACATTGATACTGCCGTCTGGTTCTCTGACGATATAATCCGCCTGAAACCCGGAATGTGTCATGAGCAGTTGTCCATCCTTGCCCTCCTTCGCGCCGTCAATCGTGAGATATAACGGCAGGCTCTGTATATACTCAGCAAGAGCTTCTGTTTCAGATGGATTGAGGCGATTTACCTCCTCTACCGTGTCCGTGCTGCCAAATGCCCGCCATGTAAAATCCGACAATTCTCTGCGAATATACTGAAGGCAGAACAGCTCATGATTGCCCATGGTGAGAAATACGTGTCCCGGATGGCTTTCTGCCATCTGTTTGATCTCATACAAGAGCTTTAGCGAATGCTTTCCACGATCGAGCACATCGCCATTTATGTATATCCTGTCTACAGCTGCATCAAATGAAACGTCTGCAAGTAACTTATGAAAATTCTTGGAACCACCATGAATATCCGATATGACAAACGTCCTCATACTCATACATCATCGCTCCCTTCAACATGATTTCCGCAAGATCTATTCCTAATTCTTTCCCGACTTCACGCTTTACACCTTCGATTGAAGACTCACCTTCAAGGGCAGAGCCACCTGTCCTCACTATCTTCTCCTCCGTCAATCTCTGCGCTGCCTGAACCATCCGAATTCTTTAAACGTTTCTTATAATGGACTATCCCTACCGGTTTATCACCCTCAAGCGCAAGTTGTTCTCTCCAATCGAATTCCTCTGCTTTTTTCTTATTAACATCCTCTTCATCGTCCGTCTCTGATTCAGGAGCATAATAATACATATTTTTTCTTGACCAAGTCACCCGCATAGTGACATCATCTTCCTGTTCAGCTTTCTCTGCCGGAACTAAGCGAAAAGTGTCTCTTTTTTGATCTGACCAGATTGTTCGAACGATCAAGCCTGTCGCATATAACTCCGCCATAAGTATAATAACAAAAATGAATACACCCATACTTACCGTAAAGACTTTACTCCATACCGACAATCTTGAAAATGCCACACCAAATGTTTTAAACGGATAGTCCGTTACATAAAGCATATTAAAGCTATCCGGATACCTTTTGTACATCATATCGAACAGTAACAACTCTGTAACCTTGATATTACACGGAATTATCACAATAAAAGCAAACAAAAATGACCACAGGCTTTCATGCCCGGATGTAAAGCCAACCATTCCAATCATAACAAAAAACAGCAATACTCCAATTCCGCCATCGATCAGATCCCGTTGAGCAGCTCCCGTATAAAGGAAATACCCACTGTTTACACCCAATATTAATAACTTAATTATATCAAACGCCATAATCATCACCCCATCAATCCGACATAAAATATGATCAAGCTCCAAAATCCTATATGCCCTATAATCTGGAGAAATACTATCAATGTACACACAAGCAAAGCGCCGACTGCATGGATTCCCCTTTGAGCCAGAAGTTCATGCCTTGTATCACTGTCACGAAACAGTCGGCCAAAATAACTCAGTCCATAGGAAATGTGATTTGCATGCATCATTGCATCTAACACTTGGATACAATCCTCATGTAAAAATGACGGAAAGAAATGTACCGCGCACCTTATAAGAATGCCAAACAACATTCCGCTGACAATCCAATAGAGAATTGTATTTTCCGTGTGAAGCAACACTCCTGACAAAATCGAAGCAATCAAGAAGTCACAATATGCGCCGGCCAGCCTGATGTGCATCCTTCGGATTGCATAATATTTCCCGATAACCACAGAGTCATCTATCAGGTACCAATCGCCATGCAGCAACGAACCATTTAAAAATCCCTTATAAATGACACGGGCTCCGAACAACCTGCCGACAGCACCATGACACAAATCCCTCGGAAACCCTTCTAAGAGGAATACAACCACAGTACATAACATCATAAGTAAAAATCCACCAAGTTCCCATTCCATGTCATTTGCAGCAGCCGAAATCAACGCCCGAGGCAACAAGGTTGCTCCAAAGGAAAATAACATTACACCCAACAGGGATAACACGACTGTCCATAACATCGGATGAGCCGACTTACTGTATGTTCTCCACTGCTCTTTATAAGCCTTTTTTGCTTCTGTAAGAGCCTCCTCACATACGAGCTCCGTTACATATTCTCCGGTCTCGTCCACCTCTGTCTTTACGTGACCTGTCACACCCTTTTCTTTATCTATGCTCTCCTGAATCGTAGCGGCAAACTCCAATATTTCATGTTCTCTTATGTCCTCTTTCTCGATATATGATTCTTTCCACAAGCTGTTGCAGATATCAGAAGAACATCTGTCCACAATCGGATCGTTGTTTCCGGTCATACTAAACAGGAGACGTGCCTCATCCTGATTCAGTTCCCTCTCTTTACCCAGGAATTCATTGTGTAGCACTACCTTTCTACCACCTTCTGATATCTCGGGAGTGACCCAGCTGGCAATACAGCCATATTCTCCGTCTACATCTAATAATCTCATACGTCATCACCCCCCTAGTCTTCCTGGTCTGGATTCAGATAATTATACACGTAATTTCTATAATATCGCGTTTCCGTTTCACCTGTTAATTCTGCAAGAAATTCAAAACTTCTCTTGTCATCATCATTTTCATAGCCAAGAAGAGGATCTCCATTCAGATAACGTATATATGCAGCGCAATTATCAAACTTCCAAAAAGCGCGTTGCGTGTCTGTAAGTGTTATATAGATATCACAAAGTTCCTGCTGATAAATGTGATACACCTGATGAATCACCGCCTGGCAAGCTGTTTCAGAATCAGACAGACATTCTGTGCTGATATACACCGTGGATTGATCCGCATTATATTCATACTTCCCATACTCATCCTCGTAAGAATCATCGCTGAATACAAATTGCATCTTACTGCCAAGTCCCTGATCATTTGCATAGGCGTAAGCTACAGCCTGTAAAGTTGCCTCCTTCTCCGCATCGGAAATCGTCGACCAAATGCTGTCATCAATATTCTTGATGGTTTCGATATTATTATCCAGAGAATACTCATCTCCATATACATATGTTGGCTCATAGGCATCATCGGCTACAGCATCATAGCCGACTTTTTCATAATATGTGCTCTTGATCTCCGCGTCATCCATACACTTCACAGAGATTGGCATAAAAATGCAAGCTGTAACAGCCGCCAGGTAGGCTCCCAGCCAAGCGATCTGCAATCCCGGAACATTACCTCTTCCATCTACCTTTAAATCTCCATTGCTTGATTCATTTTTCTTCCGTCTAAATACAGCCAAACCCATACCAACAATCGCTACACACACCGCTATCGTCAGTATCAATCGGAATCTGTCTGATGACAGATAATCCATAAATGTCCAAGCGACATAAGCTCCAAGTCCGGCAAGTACATTCACACAGATATATTGCCACTTCCTGTCACGCCATGTAATCAGAATCCCGACTGCACAACTAATCAGCAGGCAGACTGCAAGACAAACCACCGACTCATCAAAGGCTGCTATCCGAATGAACTTTGGCAGGAAATGTAGCAGATCATATCCAAGCACCGCCGCAAGTAAGATATGCTCGACGATGTAACCTAATGCTGTACTTGTAAACGGCGATTTGTCCTCCGACACGGTATTTGAATCGTTTACATCATTTGTTGTTTCATTACTCATTGACATGATGTTCATCTCCCTTGTAAATTTCGATAAGTCTTTGTATCAGAAACTCCTTGCAAATATAGCCACGTCATGACTAATCAACTGCAAGCAGATTTCACGCGCATTCTCTTTTTCGCATCCCACCTCATACGATAAAGAGAATCTGTTTTTTGCTTTCACTGCTGCCTCAACCTCACAGGATTTTGCGAGCGAAGATATAAACATGCAGCCCTGTTTCTTCCTAATATCTTCTGCCATGTCCGTCAAGCAATCTCGAAATTCCTCATCGAATTCCGTAAGGAGCTCATGGTATACGAAGAACTTCTCTTGCTGTAAATCATCCTTCTTATCCAACACAGTTCTGAAAACAAATCTCAGGTCATACCATCTTGTATAAGTCCGATTTAATTCAAATCCACCAATTACCTTATATTCGTTCCAAGCAATATTATCGGATGCAATACGAATATGTACCGTTTCCCCACCAACATCCTTTAATGTATTAAACTGTCGAAGAAACTCCGCATATGGTTTCATTTTCAGAATCTCTGCCTGTGTCTTGCTTTCGTTTCCAAACATACGACCACCTCCTGTGATTTGAAGCTATAAAATATATCCTTGCTATCCGGCAAAATGTCGCATGAGTTCAATCAGAATTTTCATCGGTATAGCATACGTCTACAACATCCCCTATATTTTGCATGTACGAAACCCATGAATAAGTCGCGTATTCCTTTGCCGCCGCTTCAATGGGTTGCGATTCATATGCTTCATAGCTTGACTTGCCGCCTATCACATACGATTCATCATTCTTTATCCATGACTCCACATCTTTAAAACACCATAAGGACTTCTGCGACTCTGTCAGCGTTTGTGAATAAAGTTCCATCATGTCGTGCTCATATGCATGGTAGACTTCCTCAGCAATCACCATGAAAACCTCATCATTATCGTAATCAAGAAGTCCATCTTTTATCGTTACCTTTCTATTATTCGAGTCATACTGAGCCCTAACCTCGTAATACAGAGAGCTGGGAAGATTATCCGAAAACTCAAGGGACACGGTTTTTACGCCAAGATACTTACATTCACAATCAAAGATTGCTTGCACTGTTTCTTTTTTCTGCTCAGTAGTAAGACTTTGCCACTCATCATTATCGTAAATCTGTTTGATTGTATCAAAGTTTTTTTCAATACCGTGATTTTCATAGTAATTTGTCGCCGCATAATCAAAATCAGCATTGCTTCCCATTGATTGATTCATTTGATTGCAATAGATTTCATACAATTTCATCCAATCTGTGTGACCCACTGCAAGCGGAATCAGGATTGCACAAACTCCACAGGCAATACAAGCATTCCGTCTAATAAGATCCCTGACGCGAATTCTTCGCGCCATCGCCAATCTTTGCCTGCTCACAGTCCTTGCTTCGGTATGTCTAAGGCAAATCCTTACGATTCCAACACCGGAGCAAATAGCAGCCGCAACCATTATCGCAATCAGAGTAGCGACAGAATAACAGCCAAGTTGAAAAATTACATATAGCCCACAGCCTGCCGCTATATTACAGACCACATTACCACAAGTCCTTCGAGCAGAAAATGTAACTGCTACTCCAATCGAACAGACTAATACCATGCAACCAAACAGCCAGACAGGTGAATCATCATACAGCGATGACGGCACGCTGGTGAATAGTGAAAGCCAGAAAAAATACCAAAATCCAACAAATCCGCCCACCAAAATATGCAATATTACATATAAAGATTTGCTGAGCGTTGACTTATCTTTCAGTCTTACTTTCTTTATGTACAGCATCATTCATTCCTCCAATCCTCACTCATATCACTCGTCTTCCTCCGACATCTGATATCCCGGAGCAATCACAAAATGCTTCCTGTCGATTCCATTGTCATCGTTGCATCTGAAATAATAAACGTCGACAAACCAAGAATCTTCAAACTCTCTGACATAGACAGAACACAGATTACCCACGCCATAATCAAAAGTCAGGCTGTCAATCTCTAAGAGTTCCGTCTCACAGTTATCCAATGCCGGATAGCTATCCTTGTCGATGGTAGGATTTTTGTATATAACTCTCTCGATTGTCCGCAAGCTGTCCAACATGAATCAGTCCTTTCCCATTCTCATGAATCTTTCTCTTTGTTATCGTTCAACCAAGACAGGAGCTCTCTCCTTTTAACAAAATCCGCCACCAACCTGAACTCAATTCCGACCACACCATACTTCTTTTCTTCTTCCTCAGAGTAATATGCCAGCATATCCCGGTAATCAGCTGCGGCACGATCATCCGACTCATACCCACACTTGGACAACGGAAGATTCTCATATAATTCCTTAAACGAAGGAAATCTGTGAATCTTCAAAACCTCAACCAAAAGCTTCTGATCCGGCTCACCAACCATAAAGAAATGTATTGCATCTCCTTCCCTGATCTGCGAACGCTTTTCATCGAAGAGCCTCAGTTCGATTGTCTTTTTCCCGGATTGAATCTTGCGAAACGGTTCCTTATTCAACTTCATTTCAAAGAGCTTCGGCCTTGCCGCTCTTTCTTCTTCCGTTTCTGACGCCCTTATCTTTTCCCATGTATAATCAAACGCCTCGGAGATTTGATTTGATACGGCTTTATCGGCAAGGGAAAAGCTATTAAAAAGACACCCAGGATCCTGCGGCAGTTCATACGGTATATCACACTTTTCCGGATTCAAGACGTATACGATTGCGTCAATCAGTTCGCCCTCGCAGTAGGCATTAACCGGTTTCTTTATGTATATATCCGGAACTCTTGCAAATTTATCGAGTGCTTCCTCTGCTGCCGCATCAATCTCCCATACAGACATGGTAACCGCATGCTTCTCGCTTTCCTCGATTGTGATGACAGACCGAAAAGCATATCGGAACCCACGAAGTGTACCGTCTCCGATAAGGTTTTGGTATTGTTTGTCTGTACTCAAGTACATATACTCTGACATATCCGGATCATACACACATACGTATTTCATACTGCTTCACCCTCCTCATAATAGACATCTGTATCTACTGCCACTCTTTATGACAATGGACTGATTTATGCTGTGCGCCTCCATGAATATATCATTCAAATGGTGCTTTCAACAGCATCTCATACAGCTTGGCTCTATCAGCCTTTGTTTGTTCTGATTCTTCTGTATCTTCCGACATATCGCTAACCTCATCAGTAGCCCGACACGGAAGCGGCAGATCAAAATTCTGTTCATATTTCCTCTTCAGCATATTCTTTTCATTGTCGTTAAGAAGCGAAGCAAAATCAGTAAACAGCTTAACATACAAATCCAATATGCCATCGTAAGAACCAATGCAGTCAAGAATCTCGTCAACGGATGCTCTTACAGCAGGCATATCATCCAAATAATCCTCTATTGCGAAATCCTTACCGTCCGAATGCATAAATGACTCCGCAATCACTTCGGCCAATGTTGCCTCTTCGTTGCTTCTACGCACACACAACCGCCGGAAATCCTGCTCCAGGATTTCCATACGAACCAAGTCCTGCCAGTGTCCGTGACTCCACAGTGACTCATGATCTCGCCCACATTCCTTAAGCCCAGCCTTTTCATAGCAATGTTTAGCCCGTGAATTCTCCGAGTTGAGCGTCAGTCCCACTCGGTGACAGTTCAACTCATCGAAACAATATTCAAGCATCAGCTTGATTGTCTCCGTGCCATACCCTTTGTTCCAATGCTCTGACTCCCCAATGAGGATGCCGAGAAAAGCGTTTCTGTTATGCTGCTTAATTGTGGCGTTCCCCAGCAACAGTCCATCCTTATCCGTGATATTGAATATAAAGCCGCGCTCGCTTTTCGCCCATTTCTCTTCCTCTTCGTAGCCGGCGACCGCATTATTCTTGCCGATAAAGCAATTGAAGTCAGGATTGTTTACCCATTCCGTATACTTTAAAATCGCCTCAGTGTCACGCCTGAATGTACATAAATCAACGTGCTCGCCACGCAATCTTACCACACTACTACTACACATAGTAATCACCCTCCTTTGTCATTTCCCGCACCAACTATGGTGTCATGTCGAATTCCTACTTCCGCCTACTCATTCTCTTAAATGGCACCAAACAGCCCAAGCACATGTTGTTTTTCTGCCAGGTTATTTATAATCTCAAGCGAATCCTCTCCGCATACCCTTGCGATTCTGATCTCCAAAGGCTTGAAATTGCTCATCAGCAACAAGTATGTCTTCCCCGCATCCTCCACTTTGCCGATCCAGATGAATTCCTTCTCGTCCTCCAGCTAGATGATCTCTCCGTTTTCGATCATGTCTTCACATCCTCCCTTATCTCCGCCGCCGGCACTCATTTGAGCCGGCGACTTGCATTTACCTAATCCAATTTAGCCGACTTTATAGCTTCCATAAAGGTATCAAAATTTGCGTCTTCATGATAGTCCAGCAAATGAATCAAGGTTGCTTTCATCAACATTGCCACATTCTCCCTGTCCTCCGGGATGACATGGTTCTCAACAGCAACACTAATCATCTCCTCGACAATGCTTGCCATTTCCGCAATCTGGCTTCCGAGGTTGCTACCGTCAAGCTCGACCTCAATTTTTGTTGCTTCCTTGTTGTCAGCATCATAATGAATATCACATAACATAACCAATTCCTCCCTCTACTCGTTAAGTCCGAAAATCTTTGCAAAGCTCTCTATATCTGTCCCTTCCCGATTGCTCATCAAGCTAATCAGTACATCCTTAAATGTTGTAGATGTCTCCTCCCGGTCCCCCGGCATGCAATGCTTAATAACCACAATGTTAAGAATGCCGTCGATGAGACTTGCAATGTCAGCCAATTCATCGGCAAAATCCTTCCCGTAAAAATCGGCATCAACCTTTGTTGCATCGAGATCTTTGCTGTCATAATGAATATCACAAACCATAAGCGTGTGTCCTCCTTTGAATTGTTTTCTATTATGTATATCTGCAAGCTTTCCGATTTTGTCGCATGTGCAGACAAATCTTTCGCTTAAACCTACAATATCACAACTTCATCGCTGGTTTTTTTAGGGGAATACTTATGTATTTCTCCGTCATCGTCCTTCAGCGCGCGCACGTTATTATCTTTTTACAAATTATGGGGTTGGGCAACACCCCTACGGAGTCTAGCGTCTCGTAAGGATGCCGCTCTTCTAAACCCATTCTTACTACCAATGGTCTCTTCAAGCTTTATGCCGCATACAACTTATCCCAGATCCAAGCATCGACGCCGACATCTGCATTTGATGTAAATACATCATCCGTTGCAAAAATTACATGTCCACATCCTTCAAAGCTGATAAAAGTATGGAAAGATTTCTCACCCTTCTCACTCTTTTCATCCTTCTCACTCTGATCGTCATCCTTCTGTTTAAATGACTCTCCGTCCATCTGACTCCCACTAACATGATAATTCTTGTCCATAACGCGTCCTCCTTTGAATTGTTTTCTATTATGCATATCTACAAGCCTTCCGATTTTGTCGCATGTGCGGACAAATCTTTTGCCTAAGCCTACAATATCACAGCTTCAGCGATAATTTTTTTTGGGGAAAAGCACACTTATAAACTCTATGACTTCTCACTGTCACCACTGTCATCGTCCTTCAGCTCATGCTTGTTCTTCCTACTATTAGCATTCTTTCCTTTGCTATTGCTTTTCTTGTGAATCTGCTCCCTTTTCTTTTCTATACGTTTGTCCAACTCTATCTCAGCAATCCGCCTGTCGATAGCCTTTTCCATTTCTTCAACGGTCTTTGGTGTTTCTATGTGTCCGTCCCTGAACCTGATAAAACGATTTCCTTTTTCATCCTGCATGACTCCGTTGAAATTCAACCGCTTCATCTTCTGATCATTTTCTAAACGCTCTTCCTCTTCCAACTGTGCAATTTTGCGGTCAATCTCAGCTATCATCCTGTCAATATCTTCAGGCGGAATAATAGGTGTACCTTTCTTTTCTCTGCCATTCATCTCGTCCTTGTTCAAATCGACAACTGACAGTTCCATTTCACCCGGTTCACATCCAAATGGCAGAACCTCGTCAGATTTCGACTTACCGTTTTCCTCCGCCATCTTTTTTTCCATCAACTCACGTTTCTGTTTGTTAACAATCTCCTGAAAATCTATCGGATTCAAAGTCTGTCTCTCCCTCTCACAGACATTGACATGCTGCGTCGGCGACACCGGATACGCAGATATATCCGGTAAATATCCGACAAATGGGCGAGCCCGTTCAAGAAGCAGCAAGACCTCCCCCTTGTCCTTATTCAGATACCTCAAGTGATCCATTGACATCAACGGGTGTTTTGCACCGGTCAGTTCATCGGAATACAAGCCGCACATAGCCGATATTCTTTGCAGCAGCATAATGTCAGTCGAATACAAATACACCAGATTTGCGCAGTTTCCAAAGATAATCGATGCCCCTTTATTCTCATACAAAAGTCTCAACTGATCCATGCTCTGACAAACAATCAGCCAGCGAATATTACGGCTTCTGCCGGCTGTAATCTTCCCGGACATATTGTTTATCGCTGCAAGGTTACCGAATTCATCAAGTATGAAGTTGATTCTCCTCGGCAATCTGCCGTCATACTCCTCTTCCGCTATATCAATCAATCTCTCATACATCTGATCTATGGTCGCAGAAATAAGCTTGTTGTATACGCTGCCCTCGTCCTTGGTGATGATAAATACCGCGCACTTCTTCTCCACGAGGTCTCTCACATCAAACGTACTGTTTGCGGTTGCGTCGATAATATCCTCGTTCAAAACGAACGGTGTAAGACAAGATGTATATACCGAATATAAACCACCCTGTGTGTCACTCGGAGCGTTAATCGCAGGAGCCGCCAGCTTGTATGACGGCGCATCCTTAGCACCCGGGCGATTATAGTACTCTTTTATGTACTTCGATCTCCCATATTTCCCATCGCCTTGTATGTGAAGGTCATACAGATGATTGATGGTACACTCCTTTTCAGGGAGCAACTCTGCCTGAAGTAAGGATAATCCCGTCATATATGAAGCAGCAGTGAGATCCCAGAACCTGTCTTTCTCGCTCTTACGATCAGAAAACATTGTCTCACTAAATGCCTGAAACATCTCTGCCGCTCTTGATGTATTTCCTTCCTTATAGATCTTAGATGGATATTCAAGCGGGTTATACCTATCTCCACGAAGAGGTCTTCTGTAGTCAAGCACAATGACCTCATATCCTTTCTTCTCAAGTTCTCTGTACATGTATCTGTTAATCTCACCTTTCGGATCGTGAATAACCAGGTTCTCATTTTTCCGTATGCAGGAAAGAGTATACGGCATCAGGATCTTACGAGTTTTGCCGCTGCCCGAAGCACCCACAACAAATGTTGAAGCCTCCGAATCGTCTACATATGCAGTCCTTCCGGTGCTGATAATCGGCACGCCGGCTCCCATAACATCGCCCGACTCAAAATTCACCTCTGTATATCTGTCCTTGATTTCCTCTTCCGATTCAAAACGGACTTCCTCCGTAACATGTGTCGCATTGACCATTATCTTCCACCTCCACTAATACAAAATCCAACGCTGTTCCCCTCAGATACCTTGATATCCGGAAGTGCGCTGCTGATTGCCCTTTCAAAACATTCCACATCTACATTTCCGATTCCGACCAGAAACAGTTCATACTGAATCCGCTTGGCAATCAGTTCCAATGAACTATATCCGTCGAACTCCGTCTGCTCCCGCCACTCTGACAGTGCCGCCTTGAATTTCTTCTTGTAGGTATCCGGAAGTGAGATATCCACGTCCGCAAGTTTCTTCCACACATAATCAACTGACATCTCCAAATCCGGATGATCGAACTCAACCCTTACCATGTGAAGTATACGGTTCAGCGACATCTCCAGCTTCTCTTTCTCCGTAAACTCCGGCAACACGTGGAATATAAAGTGCATGTTATCCCTGTTCTGTTCTACAAACTCAAGCAGAGTACCAAAGTACGGATTGGTAAACAAATCCCTGCCCTCAAAACGTGAGAATGACAACAAAAATGTGCCATAAAAATTATTCTGCGTTGAAGCCGCCACACGTGGCGACGAGAAAAACAGATTGTACTCGCGCGGTGAATCATCACATGGAAAATCCAGTTCAAGGAAAGTACTCAATCCCCGAATATCATAGATATGATTCTCATCTATAATCCGGCTGTATACTTTCCCGTACTCCGTTGTGCCTGCACCGGACGGACTCACCAGCAGCAAATTTGGAACAAGCTGCTTGCAATATGAAGCATCCGATCTGGCAATCGTCTGAATCTGATACAAGGCAGTCTTTGCCTTCGCGTCAATATTTAACTTTTCAATATTTTTTTCAATGGATTCTTGTACTTTGTTCATAAAAAATGCGCCTCCTTCGTCATCTTGTTTTTTATAATGTTTCGTAATTAAAAATCTTTATCTTGTTATTCCAACCAGTACAAATCCGTCTGTGTATCCCCACATTGCTTATCAAGCTGATGGGCTTCTACAATCGAATAAATACACCTCCCGATTCCATACAACCAGGCAAATGCAAGCACAGCGCTAAGTCCCAGCACAAGGAATAAGAGACACACGATGGTTCCCCACAGCGGATTCATCAGCAGACTGGTAAACTGCCCGGAAAAATATGTCTTCAGCACCCCGCCGATCAATTTAAACAGTACACTTCCCGCATAAAACGTGCCCACAAAGTAAAACGGAAGCAACAACATTTCCCAACATACAGAATCAGACCTGTACGCCCAAACAAGCGCAACAATAACTCCGATTCCAGCTGCAACTAATATACGAATAACCTCTCGCTTCATCATGTGTCTCATCCTCCTATCTCATGTCCAGATATCCTTCAACGCCATTGCATAACTTCACAAAGGCAACGCCTACGGGTATCGCCGTTAAGTTCTCAGGCTTCAATCTGGTATCACGGCTTTGCCTTACCGTCACATTTTTATTGTGCGTCGTAGGCGATAAAAATGACCTGCTGTTTCCTGTGCTGATATCACTGTAAAGTCGGTCATACTCACCGAAGTAGTATTCAGAGATTGCTCTTGCGCTGCCATATGCCGCATGGTTAAATGCCACAACCGAACATACACGGTTTGTCAGCCCCATGTTGTCCGCGTATTGCGTAATGTCTGCTCCGCTCAATATGAGTCGGACATTTCGGAAGTTGTCCCTGATAATCGGTGCATCTACATACACATCATCCAAAACCAGTGTGAAGTTCTGACCTTCCTCTGCTTTTTCCTGAACGATGGCCAGACATTGCTTTGTGATGGCCGACTGACTTCCATAGACAGCCTTGACAACTACCCGTCCATTTCGCAGTCCCGAATCAACAGAAGTTCCATTGGCATTCCCATGGCTGCGTGTCAATCGTTCTATCCTACACATGCCACGGACGGAGCTGGCCGCCATATGCCTGTCATATCTGCTGAGAAGATCCATCGCACGCTCTCTCTGTCCTCGGACGGAAAGCAATTTCTCCTGCCAGCCAATACCCAGCCAATCGATCTGACTTAAACTTGCAAGCGTAAGCGGTTTTCCAAGCACCTCACAAACCTCAAGCGCAAAAGAAAAGAAGAAGGAAAGGTCATCATCTTTTTCGTTTTCAGTCAGAAGAGATATCATCTGTGCCTTTGTCATTCCCTCATAAATGTTATCGTGCCAGTTTTCAGCGTTAATACCATAATGCCGCAGTCTCTCAACTGTCATGTACGGATTTCCATTATGCAACATTACCGTGCACCCCGGGAAAGCACGGACGATGCCTGTAAGGAACACGCTTCGTTCCTCATCCGTGCCGCCGGAAATCAAAATAGAATCACGGCTCACCCCGCTCAAAAACTCACGCATAGGTATTCTGTTCCTTACAGGAAACGTCTGCCTCTTATTTAAGCCTGAAACATGTTTCGACAAATACATCTCATTACTAGCAAATAACGTTGATAACAGGTTTGCCACTTCAACCACCTCTCAATCAATCTGAAACAGATATGTTATACCGTCTGCATTTTTCACATAACATTGACCTAAGCCAAGCCGATTGAAGTCTGCATCCTCTATGATGTAACCTTCTCTGCGCTCGCTCATACAGCCGCCTGGAGAGAGCACCATATACTCCGATATAGTTTTGCCGAAGTCTTCCTTAATGTAATTCCTCGTGGTCGGATCGTTTGCTCTGAAATACAGCTTATTACACATACCGGCAAGCATCGCAATCGCATCGTGTTCCCCGTATATTGATTTGAGCTGCTCAATACTTTGAAGTCCGACGATGACCATCAATCCTTTGGCACGCCCGAGATTCACAGCCTGTGCGATATCTGTCTTCCCCATCGTCACGAGCTCATCACATATAAGTATGGTTTTTCCGACATTGTTGTTCTGGGAAAGTACTTCCTTCAGCATAAGATTTACCAGGGAACCATAAATCGGAACCTGGGATGCCTTATACGCCATATCATAGTTAATAAACAGCGCCTTCTTATCCTTCGCTCTTACAAACTCCCGAATCGAGAAATCCCCGTCATCGGCAAAAACATCAATCAAGGTCTGCAAAGCGGTCGTGACCAGTTCTCCAAAGACACCTAACGCCTGGAGATTGTCGCCGTTTCCTCTGTTGCCAAGAATCATGTTTAATACCCCCGATTCTCCACAATCCTCGATCAAACGCATATAAGAATGTTCATCAAACTGCAGGAAGAAATCTCTTAATGCCCTGTTTGACCACTGTTTTCTCGCATGTAGGTTGTTCAAGCCCCGCTTGATATATGAAATGATTACGCAAAACATGAGTTCTCTCGCTCCTTGCACAAAGAACTGCTCCTTAGAGTCCTTCTTATCTGCAAAGAGGTGAGCTACAAATTCGCGTGTATTGAGCTCAATCATATTCATGTCATAGCCATCACTGAGGATATCCCGGAATATGCTCCACCTCACACTTCTATTTGAGTTCACTCCCTGTTCTATGACCAAATCACCGGGTTTCATCAAACTGTTGAAATCATTCTTTGCCTGGATGATGATCATGGAATAGTCTTCTATCATGTTGTACCGCAGATCCTTGATCATCTTGGAAAGGCAATAGCTCTTTCCGGAACCTGTTGCGCCTATCAGAGCTGTACCTTTCACCAGATGATCGGCGGTAAACTCCATATTCGCGAATCCGGTAGGTCCTGTATCAGCAATTCCAATCCCCGGAATCTTAATAAGCGGATCGTCGTATGTAGGCGGCTCTTGCAGACCACTTGTACCTAAAATTCTCCTCACACTTTGTCCATACATCATTATCACCTCCACATTGCATATCCATTACTCATATTCTTGCCGACATTACTTTCATGTGAATATTCAGCATTTGAAGCTAACTTGGAATATTCACGATTCTGCTCATTCCCATTCGACTGGCTGTAGCTGTTTTCTGCTCCCTTATAGCATGGATTTGACAACTCGTGCGCTTCCGGAGCATGAGGTGGGTTGTTCCCAAATGAGTGCATCTCATGTGTTTCCGGATCATAGTAACCGTTGGTAACCGAGTGATAACCGTTCTGTTCATTGACATTTCCCATGTTATGCGCCGCTAAATGATCCTCATGTGTCAGAAATTGGATATTATCGGCTGACGAAGCATATTCAGGATATTGTGAGACCGATTTCATATGCTGCCCCTCGTAGCCGGATACCCGTCCTTTTTCCATAAGTTCTCTCTGCTGTTCACTATTCCAGTTCACGGTACCCTTTCCCTGACAAACAAGCGTCTTTTCTCTACTCCATGCATCTCTCACAGCTTTCTGACGATCTCTGATCAACTGAAGCTTTTCTTCTCTTGTCATAGGAACACCCCCTAATCAAGAGCCGAAAGTTCATCGGCAAGAAAATCCACCAATGAATCCCACTCAAGCTGAACTGTGTAGCCATTTTCATGATCAAGCAGAGCAATCTTGCCATCTGCTGTAACAACAATCGGATCTCCGAATGACATAGCTCCAATTTCCAGCCACCGTGAAGATGCCGCGCTTCCATCCGTATAGCGTAGTACCTTCCTCACAGGATAAACCTCTGTTCCCGGCACACCAATCTCGACACCGTCTGTAACTCTGTAGAAATCAAGAACCTGTGAAGGAACAAACGGATAGTTTTTCTTCATTTCCGATATAGCCTTGGCATCTGCTGGCGGATGAATATCTATCCTGTAGCTACTGTGCTCCTCCATCTGCATTAACAAATCTTCTACTGTCTTCATGTGCATCACTCCTTTGAATTTTTTGCTCTGCCTCTTTTTCATAGCCTACATAAGGTAAATCCGTGTAAACCTGAAAATTATCGCACAGATTCCCCTCTTACAATAGTGTTAAGCCAGGCTTGTCTATTCGCTTCAATCAAACTTTTCGGATTCAATATAAATGACGATAGCTGCCTGATTACTGCGCTCACAACATTCTGAAAAACATCTTCCCAGTTTGAATAGCCAACACGATTTATGATCTTATATTTCGTATCGCATTGAAGTACAAAGTAAAGTTCGGCATAAGTCCAATCCTTGAGTTTCTCATCCTGCAAGCCATTTTTTAACCTTTCAAAAAACTCTTGTGATGCAAAACGCATACCTACCACCTCTTCAAGTTTCTTCGTCTCATCCATACCTTTTTCTCCTATCAAATTTTGCCATTATTGGTTTGATGTCATCTTTGTTCTATAGATAGTTAATCACATCAATTTGAGAGAAAAAGCAGGGGGAAAATCCGCAACGCAAACCGCGCAGCGATTCGGAGAAGTAAATGTTTGCTTTCGCAAACCCAAATCGTGCGCCAAATTTTCCCCTTCGGATTTAACTTTTGCTATGGTGATATAACTTAGGCATAGCAATCAGACAGCTAATATTTTTAAAGGAGGATTTTGATATGCATTGGTCAGATTTGATAGCAGAGGAAATAATTAAAAGGAAGTTATCGATTTGCTTGGCAGAATAGTGCCGTGCTTATCTGATGTAAAAGCAATTTGCTGATGGATTATTTATTTAAGACAGTTAGATCACAGAGGAGGAAAGAAAAATTATGGAGAAAATCAAAGTGATTATTAAAGATGACCTTTTTAAGGCAATCGGATTAACGGTCGAGAAGTGTTCGGCTTATACAGAGGATTCAGATAGTTACGTAAGAATCAATGGCGAAATAGTTTGTAATGAAAAATGGGATGAGGATTATTGCTTGAAGGTAAAAGCAAATCTTTGCAATGAAGACGACGATGTTGTTCATATCGACTATGATTACGATGTGAAAAGATTTATTAAACTCGGGTATGAAACTTTTTCAATTAGCTGTTATAAAGGCAATGTCAAAAGCATCAAATGTGTTGAGATATATCCAATACTTATTATGGCATCAGAAAGAGAGGATGATTAAGATGGATGAACTTGAGATTACGAAGGATTTAATTCGTGTACTGGCATTTTATGGAATTGTTAAAGATTGGGATATGGATGAACTGCTTGATGAATATGAGCATTTGGGAATTCCGATAGTTTTGGTCAATGAGACTCTTCGTGAGGGTGCCGAGTAAGGAGGTTTTATGGAAGATCGACTGGCCTATGAGATGGTTATATGAAGGTGTAGACTTTGAACCCGGAGGAAAAGATCATGCAGCTCCCGGAGGCTCATATAACACCAGCCGAGTTATTGCAAAGGAGATTTCAAGCTGTTTTTTTATTAATCAGCAGACACTAATTACTTTGATAGCGAGACTATGAAAAAAAGTCTGTAAATAATAATCTTCTATGATAATGATTGAGCTGGAAGTGCTAAAATAGGCTTCCAGCTCTTGATTTATATATACGACATGATTTCGAGCATGTCAAGAGCGGCCGTCAAAAACGTCCTTCCCGTCATACTAACAGATTCTATTATTCCGGAAGTCTTCCATCGTACATAATGCTAAGCTCGCCGTAGACCTGTCCCCAGTTTCGAATGCTCATAGTCCATCTTTTGGTAGCTTCGAAAGTTGCCAGATACAGAGCTTTGAGGAGAGCTGTGTCACTTGGAAATACGCTTCTCTGTCGGTTGAGTTTCCGGTAGGTGGAATTCAGACTTTCGATAGCATTGGTCGTGTAAATGACCTTTCTGACATCCGGAGAGAACTTGAAAATGGGCGTTATTGCATCCCAGTTGTCATACCAGCGTTTCATGGAATTCGGGTATTTTGTGGTCCATTTCTCGGTGACGCGATCCAGAGCCAGTCTAGCTTTTTCTTCATCGGAAGCATGGTAAATCGTCTTTAAGTCGGCAGCAAACGCTTTTCTGTCCTTATCTGGAACGTATTTCAGAGTGTTTCTTACCTGATGCACAATGCATCTCTGATACTCTGTTTTCGGGAATGCAGCTGCGATTGCCTCTTTGATACCACTAAGACCGTCAGCACAGATAATCAGGATATCCTTTACCCCACGATTCTTCAGTTCATTTAATACGGACAGCCAGTATTTGGAGCTTTCATTATCGCCTACAGTGATTGAAAGAACCTCCTTTTTCCCTTCCGTGTTGATGCCCAGAATGACATATGCAGCTAGCTTTCTGATTACTCCATTGTCGCGCACAGAATAGTGAATAGCATCTATGTAGAGAATCGGATATACCTCATCCAGCGGGCGATTTTGCCAGTCTCAATCTGAGGCAGGATTTTATCTGTGACGTCTGAAATAAATCCTTCCGATGTCTCAAAACCATAGATATCTTCAATGGTTTCTGATATTTGCCAGGTTGTCATACCTTTCGCATACATGGATATAATCTTCTGGTCGATGTCAGAAATATCCTTCTGGCGTTTCTTTACTACCTGCGGTTCGAACGTTGATTTACGATCCTGCGGAACATCAATATCCATACTTCCATAGCTGCTGTTTAATCGCTTTGATTTATATCCGTTACGATAATCATCGCTATCAGAGCGCTCGGATTTTTGATAGCCAAGATGATCATCCATCTCTGCTTCCATCATTTCTTTGATGGTTCCTCCGAGCAGATCTTTGAGAGCATCCTGGATATCTTCAGCAGTTTCGATATCATACTCCTGAAGGAGTTGCTGAATGATATTTCGTTTTCCCTCTGTCATTACTACTTTGTGTACTGGTTTCTTTTCTCTTCTTGCCATAATTAAAGGCCTCCTATGATTTTTATTTTATCATAGAAGACCTTGCTACTATAAGCTATTTACAGAAAAAGTTTCACACACTCGTGCTGTAATAATTGAATAATGTCTGCATTGCATTTCTGTCAGATTTTATATCTGACAGGAGGCTTTGCAATTACCTACAAAATGTAGGTGCAACGACCTACAAAAAGTTTTTGCAACTTTATGCAAAAAGGTCTTGCAAAAAACATATTATAGATACACTACAAGTAATTACTGCTTGTCGCATGTTATTTTGTATCCCAGCTTAACAATGAGCTTCAATGTCTCAAGCGCTGTATTCCTGTCATACATTTTCTCGCTCTCAGGCAGTTCTTCGTATGGCACAAGCAACGGAGTTGTCTTCTTCTCCGGATTCTTTATCTCGCCCAATGTCCAGCCTTCTGATATTCGCCCTACCGCCCATACATCATGAACATTTGAGGCTATCTGCTCTGTTAATGCGAGTAAGTCCTCCGATAGTATTACATCATCTGTGTTAACCGGTTGTGGTTTGTACATCATTCATATCCTCCTTAATTCATTATTGGTTGTTTTCTCTTAACTTCTCATTTAACGTGTCTCCGATGCAGGCTAATTGCTCATCACTCCATTCACCCATATCTGTGATTTTAATATGGCGAAATCCTTTCGTAATAAAAAGTGCATCGCTCTCATCTTGATTACCGATCTTGCTTCCATATACCACATCATCAAAATATGCGATCCTATTGGGTTCATGATATCCATACTTTAGCGTCTCATAATAAGCCCGAAGTAGCAGCACCCTGTTGGTCTTCATCATTACTCTCTTAATTCTCGGAGAGGTAAATGCAAAGCTCACCTTATCGGAAGAATCCTCTCCTCTCAAACCATTGATAAAATGCTTGTCCTGTAGTTTCTCAAGCATTCTATATGAGTTTTCTTCGATGCGGCTGATATCCGCCACTTCCAGATTGTTATAACCCACCCTCACATATTTGCTTTCATTATATGCTCTAACTCCATAATAGTCCAACAAGATTCTCGGATCAGCAAACAACGTGTCAAACGCATGTCTATATTTTTTAGATACGGAGAATTTTACTATGTAGCTTTCACTTGTATAATTCTCTATAATATCATCCCTTAAAATATCTCGCTCTGATAATTCTCTAAGCAATCGACGCACAGTTTTCTCCGTGTATTCCGGCAATACAAAGGATAATTTCTCGGTGTATTCATTACACTCATTGCCAAGTATCTCAAATTGTGCCAACGGCTTATTTCTCAGCTCATATTCATCAATACAACTACATAGTGTCCTCCACGCATCTTTGTCTGATTCGTAAATCTGCCACAATGCTTCGTAATCTTTTTGATACTCCGGAATATCAGAAATAGCACTATCCGTTCCTTTAAGCGCAGCTATGTTTTCCATTGTTAAGAAAGAGGCATCATGAATATATTGCAGATAATCACAGCCATTATGTTTCGTAAAGTGTTTATTTCTCCAGTCAAAACTATAATATGCTATGCCGGCAGACTTTATGACACTTTTAAAAGCCTCGTACTTTTTCCCATCGTGGAATAATAAATTGCTGCACTCATATATACAGTTATCGCTTTGTAAGTACTGCACTATTTCATTATACGCCGCATCCTGTGACGGATTGCAATATAACAGTGTGCAACCTTCAAATCTGACATTTTGATACTTTCCGCTTTCTATTCCGCTTAACCCTTTCTCAAGCATATTCGTGGTGCCACATTCACGAGAACCTGCAATCACAAACCTTACTTGGCAATGTATCTCTCTGCTGTCCAGATATCCAAGCACTGCCTTTAAGCCAGTCATAACCTTATCTACATCTGAATGCTCATCGCAATAATATATATAATCTATTTTTTTCGGACACAACACAGTAACTGCCGCTACATTGTTCAGTCTGCCATTAAATTCTTCACTTTCATCAAACGCCACTACTACATGTTCTATAAAACTGTACGTCAGTATAAACGGTATCTTCCCAACCAACACGTCATCATACGACTTATAGTCACGATACAAGTTTGCTTCCATAACAGGAAAGAACGCTTTTTTTATCATGGCAATCCTTGTCTCGGCATCTTTTAACACGGCTTCCGAGGCACTACTCTCAAATATTTTTTTAAGTCTTTTCTCATAATTACTATATTGACGAGTATAATTTTCCACTCCCTCCAAAATGTTTTCCAAGCAGAAACAGTATTGTCTGAAGGCACCAGAAACATCTTCTCCACATTCTTCAGCCAATTTACGAAGTTTTTCTATATCACTTTCTCTTTGCATAGGGTTATTTTTCTTATATTCATTGGCTCGCTTTCTGAAGCATCGATGAAGTTTAATTGACATTAGATCCAATTCATCGAGATCTGGATCTATATCCGCAACATCCCACTTCTCACGTCCCGATTTGCTGTATTTGTTGTATTCCTCGGTACTCAGCGGAGTCTCTTCCGTTCCATACACTATGCATGGATGAGTGGATTCCAACTCATTCTTTACTTTTCCCTTTTGAACACACTGTTCAAGATCAAGGTTTCCGTTCTTGTCCCGTGGCGCTCTCCAACCGGCGGTCACTTTCTCCAATACCCACCTTCTATGCTCCAGCGCAACTACAGCATCAAATTTTTCCTTTGCGCACTTTCCTGCCTCTGAATCAATGTCTTTCTTTTGAAGAATTTCTTCAAAGAAAACATTCGCCGCCTCAGAAAGGTTTTTTACCACTATAGCATTTTCATTACAAGTTCCAGCGTCTTTCTCCAGAACAATCCCTATGCTGTACAGCTTATATCGTATAGATAAGGCAAATGCCAATGATGATTCATATCTATATCTGTCATTTAAAAATTTGTCTTTTGCCTCGTCCATATCTTTATTGAGCGAATTATCCCAAGATATATCGGCATTAAACGCCATCTGAACCAAATCTATATCTGAACTGAATGTCTCCGGCGTAATTCGCTCGTTAATACATACCGGGTATACATTTGATGTTCCGTCATCATCAACGCTAAACTCGCTAATATAACAAACAGGGCACAGTTTATCGTTCTCTTTTAGCATTTCGATTGCAATCGTCTCTGCAATAAATCTATTCGTTTCGGTATTTCCTGCTGCTACAAATACATAGTCATATTCTTTTAGCATCGGCTCGAGACATTCATTTATAATAACAGCATTTTTATGTTTTATGCTATCTATATTCTCATCTGAGGCTCCATCCTGTATTACCGTGAACCTGACAGTATCATCATTGTCTTTTAAATCTCGGAATACAAGATCCGCATACATGCAATCGTGTCTGCTTTTCTCAATAGAACCATTTACATTTACGAACCTTGTAAGCTCCGGTCTAAATTGTAAATAGCTCTCCTTATCCTTGTCTGCTTTATCTGATATCGACGTAATGTGTAACTTATACCCTTTGATCTGACCCGCCTGCAGACACTGGTCAATAAATATATGTCCATATGTCCCCGAACCTATAACTAAAATTTTTGGTTCTGTATTTCCGAATTCCAAGCTCTCGTATATAGGATGGTCATACAACATTTTTTGTATTGCAATAACCGGATCAGATATACCTGCCTCATTGAGCTTAACTACCTGCAAGGTTTCATTCTGTCCGATTCTATTGCAGTTTATTCGGGTTATAATCTCCAATGCCTTTTCTAAGTCGTCGAGGAGGTCTTCGCAAGCTTCATATCTTCCTCCCCTATAAGGTGCCAAGCACTTTTCAAGTATAGTTACAATTAGTGACATAAACTCTTCATTTGTGCCAGCCTCTCCACTTGTAAAAAATTTTGAAGATTTTACAAGTTGTCTTATTTCTCCATAAGTTTCATCTACGTAAAGTTCATTCCCTATACCATCTTTTACAATTATTGCATTAAATAGCACAGCTCCGATGGAATAAATATCTGCTCTATTATCTGGTTGATCTTCCATTTCTACAATTTCCGGAGCACAAAATCCATCTGTTCCCATTGGATTTAAATACTCTCCTCCCACCATATATAACGTGTTTACATCATACATGGATATCGTGTGCTCGTTAACAATCTGCCCCTCTCTATATGGCAACATGAAGTTTGATGGTTTTATGTCCAAATGTAATAACCCCGCCACATGAATTGACATTACTCCCTCTGTAAGAGCTATCACAGTTTGGATAACTTGCAGAAGTTTAAAGTCTGAATTACTTTCTGGATTCCGCTTTATCTCCTTAATAAACTCACCATAGCTCTGTCCTACAACACCTCTCGTCCATATATATCCGGATGTTGGCACAGCACCATCTATTGCTTCACTCAGAGCTTTAATGTCTACCTCATCATATACAGCAGGACTTTCTACATCTTCATCCAAGCGTCCATATAATAATTCCGGAATCTGAATAAAGTTACCCATTAGTCGGTTATCCTCAGATTCTAACATCTTGTCATTCAGCAAATTATATGCGTCCATATATTCATCACGCATTTTTACAAATCTGTCCAGAGTTCCCGCACCGGGAACTATTTGACCATTTTTTAACCTGAAAATAGAATAAACTATATTATTCTCAATATCGTCGGCAGGATAAAATTCCTTTAACAACCCTGCTTCCAAATGTCCGTTTCGATTTCGAACAGCCTCATAACATATAGCAGACCCTCCTTCGCCAACACGACCTGTAATCTGATATACTTCTTGATCATTTCCAGCCTTATTCCTTGATAACAATATGCGTTCACCGATTTTTAAATACGCTCTATTATCTATGCTCACTTTCCATCTCCCCCCTTCACCTCTGCCATAACAAGGTTATTGTCTTCATAATCATCCAGGCTAACAGCTATATAGCCGCAATCGTCTGTGAATTTAAAACTATCCAACAGTTGATTCAAATTTTTGAATTTACATCGTTCAAGATTATCGTTTATCCTTGCATCTGTATTAACATTTTTCCAAAAGCCATCTGTACACATAAATAGAGTTGTGCCTCTCTGCAATCCGAACTTCTTTACATCCATCACTTTCCACGCACTATCTGTTGTCACAAGGCACGGCTGTCCGGAAAACACTTTTGGATTTAATACTTTAATCATCTTCTTATCTGATCTTATCAATTCAATTGCAGAATCCCCAAGATTCACTGCTATCATTTCCCTGTTGTCCTTGTCAATAAATACTGTGCTCACAGTTGCAGCATACTCATATCTATCTTCCTTTTCCGTAATGTTATTTTTTCGTTCAATGAAACTCAATATATGCTCTGTGATTAGGTAAGCCAATTTCCTTGAATCATAGGAAAATACACGTCTTCTCTCAATCTTAAAAAAATTTATAACTGCTTCACATGCCAACTTCGCTCCTTCAGCACCATACTTACATTCCGTGACCCCATCTGAAATCACTGATGTTATATATCGTTCATCCTCATAGTACTGCACATAATCTTGACAAGCTTCTCCCTTTTCCAAATGATACATTCCTGTCTTTACATATTGATTAACAATCATAAGCTATCCTCCTTCCATTTGTGACTGATTATCGCATATGGAAAGAGAATAGTTTATAGGGGGAATCCAATATCTATCCTGAACTAAAGCGGAAAACTGCGGTATTTCTAGTCACTCAGACTGTAAAACATCGTTTTCAACTACAAATACACATAATGAAATTAAAACATACAAATCCAATATATTTTTTTCACTCATTCGTTGGAATCGAGCTTTTCCAAGCTCAATATCTATTTTATTTTTAAAATCGTCATATATATCCTTGAATGTTTCTACCCCACTTATTTTATCTAGTTCAAAACATAAATAATAATTATAATATACTGCAATAAATGTAGATCTGGAAATATCTTGTTTTTTTACAATTCTCTCCAGTAAAATTTCCCAAAGCAATGTCTTATCCAGTTTTATATTAAGGCTCTTTATTATAGCATCTAATTCGCTATCATTTTGATACTCTCTTCCGCAAAGAGCATATACTTTTCCTTCTTCGGCAATGTCTTCTGTGGCTTTCTTTGACTTCTTTATTTTTTTCCATTTGATATCCAAGCCTATACTTTTAAGCATCTCAACGTCATCTTGAAATAAATAGCCATTGTATAATCCTCCGGTTTTTTTTCTAATCATTGCTTGCAGTTCTTTCCCACTAATAAATGTATCGCTATTTGAATCTTCATATAATATTGTAAGAAGCTCCGCCAATTCGTTAATTTTTCTACTGCTTAACCATACGAATCTTTTATTTAATCGTTGTTCTATTAAGTCTATGATTAAGAAGAATTCTTTGTCATTTGAGCCTGTATATTTTTTTCTCAATTTTTCAGATAAACTCCATTTAACTATAGAATTTTCCTTGAAATATATAATATTAGATAACTCTAATACCCTGTCTGCAACTTCATCTGACTCAGCTGCCTCCTTTATATCTTTTATTTCTCGCTTTAATGTGCTACTATCAACATTCTTTACATACTCTTCTTCTAAGCTTCCTGACCATATTTCCATTGCATCACGTGCGTAAACCTCTTCGGACGATATAGCCGTTATAGATTTACCCTCATTGAACATAAAATCATACTCAGTACTCATTAAATAACTTCCAACCTCCGATGGTTCACAATCCAAAACACTTTCCATATATGAATTCTTATACCCGACAGTATCATTAGTCTCTCCAACTTTTATCGGATGTGTTATCTTCTCTTTGCTATTACTGCATTTATCTATTATCTTCTCAGCCATATCTATTCTTTCTCCGGGAGTCAAGTTCAAATCCTTCCTATATAAGAAGTACAAATATATCATTTCAGCATAATTTTTATAATTAATACCATCTCCTCTTGGTTCCGTCTCATAATCATTGCCTTCTCCTTTTCCGTTTCCTTGCAAACTTTTAATGTGTTTTTTCCTTTCATAACGATTTAATAAAAACTTCATAATGTTGTCACTGTAATAGTCTTCAAAAAGATACGCCTGCATGTCAGCACGTTTTCCAAACTCAGTTTCCACTTCCTTTGTATCTTCACTATAATGATCGTTCTTTTTTAAGGCCTCTGACATGTCAAACATAATGGCAAAATAATACAAATATTTTCTTGTGTTACCCCCGTTACTCTTAAAATCTCCATTTGCCAAATCTTCACATAAATTCAATAACTTCATTTTACGGTTACGTTTCTTTAAAACATCACAATATCTTTCCTCTAATGTTTTCTTTTTACCCTCTCTGCTTATATAGCATAATGAATGCAACTGTTTCTTGAAATCTACATTAAGAGCAGCAACAAAATCTATAAATTCTACAACTGCATTTGCCGGATAGTCGTTATTAAATATGTTATATAGTAATTTAATATTTTCTATTACACTCACATTTGTAAATTCAAATCTCAGTTTACACATAAGATTTTTCAGCTTAATGGTCGTTATTTCCTTCAAAATTATGTCCGAAATTATAATTGTTTCATTAGAATTAGAATCAACTATTTTCCCTTCTTTGGACATTAATACATATTTGTCAAAATTCTCAATAAGGCATTTTGTTTGTTTCAATGCTTGAGTTAAACTTCTATCAAAAATAGAATTATCTATTCTGGATACAGCTAACTCAAGTTTCTTTTGACTGTCTGACTGTAAATCATACTGTTCCTTTTCGCTAGCATTCATTTTTTCTTCTGCCCATTCAATAATCTCTCCTGTATTAAGTGTTTTGAAACCTTTACCGCCTCCCATAACAAACTTTTTCAATATAATTGTTCTGTTTTCATCATCTTTTTTTATATAAGTATCCGATTTTGTCAGGCGATGTATTATTCTGTTCATATAGTCACTTGTCATGGGAGTGTTTTTATATTCTTTATACAATATTGGCAAAAATTGATCACTTATTATTTCTGATCTGGTATGTATTGTTTTAATTACAGAATCATCTTTAATCAATTCATCAGGTGTTTTCTCAATTCCTACAGACTTACAAGCGCTTTCAAGTTCTATTCTTGCAGATGGAAGTCCACTATATCCACTTCTTCCCTTTTTGCGTGCTATATCATCTTTATCTTTTGCTTTCTTGTAAGCATTAAATCTATAAACTACATCCTCTCTGCCATATAATGACCTTATTTTTGACAGTTCTAAATTGATTTTTTCTCTGCGATTTTTCGTAAAATCATACATTTCCTCTGCTACTGTGTTTTCCATATCTTCGTTTCCTCCTTATAAATAGGTTTTTTTTACCAACAACTCTTCCCCTGCGTTGCCTCTAATACTGAGCTACTGTAGTTTCTTCAGGCTTGATTAATTTACTACTTTCTTACAGCTGTACAAGACTATGTAGCACATACAAGTCTTTGTTAATTTTATTACTCAAACTTCGCACATTAAAATGTGCCTATGCACCTTGAAAATTCAATAATAACTGGCATAAAAATAGCATGAAACCAATGGTTTTGGCAATAATTGAGTTGTCAAAAAACAATTACAAACCGGAAGCTCATGCTATGAATAAAAGTATAACACAAGTGACTCAAAATGATAAGCAGATTTCTAAATCTATCAAACCAATCTATCAAACCAGATAAATTTTCATTTTTTAAGCTGACAACCGTTTTCTCATCTTAAATCAAACAACGCAGTATGAGCAAACCTATTATAGTGATTCATATCAAAATTCCCCCTTCGGATCATGGATCTTATAAGGTTCATAATGTCAATATAAATAAACCACACCTACTGCTGAACAAAAATAATCATCAGTGTAGGTTCAAAAAGAAAGCGAGGTATACCTTATGAAGAAACACACGAAGATTAAGTATCGAAACTATTTATCCGAGTTAAGGGTAGACAGGAAGCCTATATCACCGGATCTCCCTAGTTACAACCCGGAGTTTATTAACAGGGTATATAACCCAAAGCCTCCTTTTATCACACACGAAGAATTCACAGCAGCTCTTAATGACAGGATCGCAGCTGAGAACAGCTCATACGTAGAGAAGGAGATAGAAGAGGTTAGACTTCAGAAAGCAATTTCATCTGAGCTAGAGACAATCGAAAAGAAAAAAAACAAAATTGTAGATTTCATTGAGTATTTGTCTATCAAAAACAAAGAAAAGGAGGACTGAACATGAATAATCTTACGGCATCCCTAATCCTTGCTATTGCAATTGCAGTTGTATTTATCGTAATTTCTGCTGTTGCATATAAGCTACATTTAAAAAACAAAAATACCCGGATCCTTAAGAAGATCCACAATAATGAATACAGTCTAGATGAATTGAAGGAGTATTATTATCAGTCACTCTCACGTATTAAAAAGACAGGAGCCAAAGCATATCTGGCAATGCCTATAGTATACGTATTATCTGATAGCAGCAACTACTTTGTCTCTCTAAACTCAATCTACCGCGAGAACGTTGCTATGTTGCTGATATTGACATTAACACTCAGTATCATCCTTGATCATACCCCGACTGCTATATCAGAGTACATATTCTCAAAAGAAAAGGAAAGCACAATATCAAAGAAAAATCAAAAATATATAGGAATTGCAATCGGTCTTCTGGTTGCTGTCATGTTTAGTTTTATAGTGATGCTTTTTCTAATAAGAGTGAACACCACAGATCTCGTATTTGAAGGCAGCAGTGCAGACAAAACAGCCCAGACATCAATGATGATATTATGGACTGAGGTCGCTATCGGAACCACTATCTCATCGTTTATATATAAGGCTATCCGGGATTTGATTCTGGTTCCTCGTTTGCTTAAGGCATTGAATTGCGAAACGGAAGTATTAGCAAATGCGCAGTTATCAAATGTGGAAGCACAGATAACAGAGTTGGAAAAGTATGCAAATCAAGAAGTATCAGAGTCCGATAAGGTACACGAATCAAATATTCAGAAGATTTTGTCCGACGGTGCTCTCTTAGAAGCAATGTATCTCGCCAGAATACAAAATATATCGTCAAATAAGAATGCCAGATCCAGCAATAAAAGTGTTTCTTTGCCATCTGATGTCAATGCATCCCAAAAGGAACACTCTATATCATAAGTCAATTTAACCAACAAAGGAGGGAATTCACCATGATGAACACAAACAAGGAATCCAACAAAACAAGAGCTCTCGTAGCCGCCATTATCCTGTGCATCTCACTTCTTTTCACAACAGGATGCAGCAGTGCCGATGTAACCAATGACGTCAAATCAGCGCTCGGCATGGAAGTAGCCGCAGTCTCACATACTGTATATGTCGTGGACCAGACGAAGTATAGTGCCAAATACGACCTGAACCAGCTTCTCAGCAAAACAATCTCAGAAAATTACGCCGCATATGACTCGACATCAACAATCATAAGACTTGACGGTGATGCCAAGGTCGTAGATCATCTGACTTATACGAACAATGGCAAAGGAGGCGGCGCTACTTGGAAGGAGAAAGACAAACAAGAAGATGTTAATAGTGTCATAAGAAGCATCATCAACAATACATCCCCTGTTGCAGACGAAGTCAACGTATTGAAAGCTATTCGGCTGGCTTGTGACGAACTCCAAACGTACGACGATGGTATAAAACGAATTGTGATTGTCTCTAGCATGATACAGACCATGGACCCAATTAATATGGCAGGCGGCCTTGACGCATATTCTGATTCCGATACCATTAACGAAACCGTTGCTGACCTTAGTAATATTCATGAGCTGCCTGATATGAGAAGCATAGAGTCAGTAACGGTGTATGGCCTCGGTCATGTAGATACCACCAGCGGAGAACAAGCTGAACTTTCACAACTTGACTCTACAAACCTCCAAGCGCTGTGGCAGGCTATATTTGAATCTAGCGGATGCTCTGACGTGACCTCAAGACTAACACACCGGATGGTGCACCCCTAGACATAGACTATCCCTCTGTGACTCCGGTTACAGCAAGCGATATAGGCAATCATTTTGTTTATGCCGATACTACAACAAACGAATCCATAAACCTCAAGGATGATGTACTGTGTTTTAACGATGTGTCATTATCGTTTCAGCCTGACTCTGCGGAACTGATTACTTCTGAAAACGAGGCGTTGAAAGTCTTGTCACCGGTGATCAGCTATGCAACCAGTCAGGATGTAACAATCGCCGTATTTGCGTCAACTGCATGGTCAGACGATAAAGAAGCCTTATATGACTTATCATCCGCTCGTGCAAACACAGTAAAAACGTTGCTGATCAAAGCCGGTGTACAAGAAGAATCTATACGCTGTTATCCACTCGGTTATGATTTGAACCCTTTTAAGTGTGACTGCTTCGATTCATCCGGAGAATGGGATGAAGACAATGCAAAGAAAAACAGAGTCGTTTATATAACCGATGCAAGTTCATCTGTTGCAAATGTCTTCTATCAAAATCTTGACTAGTTACATCCACTAAAACATATGTGTAAAAAGGCGGCATAGCACAACAGAAGCTATAACGTGCATGCCGCCTAGAATGGAGGAACTATGAACAAACGACGTATCTCATCAAATGTGTTGAATTGGCTTAATACATTCAAACGTAACAGAAAAATCAGTCTGGCAAAAAGATTACGAATATAGAATTGAGATATTATGCTGAAATGTTATTTCCGGCACTCATATCTGTGATTGCAGGATATTATCTCTGGAGGTATAAGCTGGCATCACTGTATTCAACCGAGATTCCAAACTTTCTACTTGTAAGCGCGCTCTTTTTTGCAATTACAGCTGTTTACACCATGCTGATCGGTATAACGGAGATTCTCAGAGGTCGTATATATTCTCAATCAGATTGTCTGTCATTCAAGAAGGTGTTAATAATTGTTGTGGTTGGAAGCATCTGCACCGGAATTATTGCCGGAGTCTGTGAAATACTATATGAGCTTAACGGAACAGACTACGATGTTGATATTGCTCAAGAAACCATGCTCGTGATAGATGATAGCAGTTCTATGAAAACTTCCGATAAAAATGATAGGAGATTGACTGCTGCAAACGAGCTTCTTGAACATATAGACGGGAATCGCAAAGTGGGCCTAATACGTTTTTCAAAAGATATTCATTGCTATATTCCAATGGACTATCTTAAAGTGAACAAAAGCACATTAAATCATGAGTTGGAAAACAAAGCCAAAGAAGGAGGCACCGATATCAATGGCGCATTATATGCGGTTCTGAATGCCTTTGACAAAGCCGGTACAGCTACAGGAAGCCGAAGTGTCATACTCCTGACCGATGGGAAATCCACAATCAATGTTGATGAAGAATACTTGATAAATAGAGCCAACAGCATGAACATACAAATAAACGTAATTTCATTGGGAAATCACACAGATAAAGCCTTCATTAAACGGATAACCTCGAGTACCGGTGGCAAAGCAGCCAAGACCTCTAGTGACTTCTATCTAGATGCAGCGTATGGAGTATTTCTTGGTTCCCATATAGAGAGATGTCTCTTGGTTCCATTGATCGTCGGTTATCACACGGCAGGTCAGATTTTACTTCAAATACTTCTGATCGCCATAATCTGCATTACTTCACAGGCGGTACCAACAATATTGCTCCGATATCATTCGTATATTAACTGGCATATAAAGTTGTCACCTGTCATGATATTGATCGGAGCAGCGTCATTAGCCATCCGAGATGCATCATTTTCAGCAATCTGCTTTTTGCTTGTACTCTATCTCATGCCATTTTTCAAAGGAAGAGTAAAGGCACGGAAGTTGAAAATACGGCACAAAAAAAAGCCGCATAAATCAAGAAGTATTCCACATTACACACGAGGAGATAAAGGGTATGAAATGATGGAATATTATGAATCGCATAACATCTACGATAAGAACATAGGTGCCTTTGAAAACCGCAATCACTACACACGGTAATTTGAAATTTGTCCGCTTTAGACATTGTTGTTGTCTCTTCTACAACCTTTCAAAATATGGTGCTGTCGCTTTTAACGAATGAACTTTCGTGAAGCGGCAGCCCCTTGTTTTAATCCTAATGCCATACGATTTCTTCCACTCACATGATTCTTTTAAGTTGTCATTAATCATATAGTGCCTGTTTCTCCAGGATTTACCATAAGTATTTTCTGTACTTTATCCTTTTCTTCTTTATATTTTCGGTTATTCGGATACCAATTGGTAAGTTCGCTCCACACTTCATACGATTTTTGAAGTAATTCCTTGTTTACATTTGCCTTGAGAATAGGACGATTGTCTTCAGTTTCATCAACAGCTTCAATAACCATCGCTGCCTGGAAATAGCATATTGCCACTTTAACATAGTCCTGTTCTTCATGAGTAAGAAACCCAGCATCTCTATATAATCTTGCGGCCTTATAGAAATATGTTCTCTTATCATCATATTTTTTTGCTTTTTCCATAAGCGCACCAATTCTCATATAAGCCCGGGCTAAGTCACGCTTTACCGCTACCCAATCTGTATCTATCCTTAATGCTTCTTCTAGTAATTCGTTGCTTATTTTGCATGAATCTTCATAATAATCTAATGCCTTTTTCATATCTTGCTTTTCCAAAATAACGCCAAGCCAATAATAACTGTCAGACATATCTCTCCTATCCAATATTGTATTTGTTTCATAAGCTAACTCTTCTCTGATCCTAAGTGATCCTTCAAGGAAATCCTTTGCATCAGATATATTGTCATTTGCTGTGATTCTCCCCAGCCGAACATAACATGAAGCTAAATCTCTTTTAGCCTCGATTGTTTGTATTTCCTCCGCTATTTTTTCAAAAATATCCAATGATGCTTCATAAAATTCTTTCGCTTTGTTAAGCACTCCTACTTCGCTTAAAACGTCTCCCATATTGCTACTGCTTATGGCAACCTCTCTCCTTATACTTGCCTCTACTACATTTGTCTCACCAACAAGCTCTTTAAGAATTTTATCTCTTTCAATATAATAAAGTGACGCTTTATCTGTATTGCCTGACATATAAAATATATTACCAACCGAAGAATAATTTCTACATAAATCCAGCATTGTTTTCATACTGCTATCCTCGGTTAATAATGCTTGTCTAATCTCCAGTGATTTAATATACCATTTTAATGACTCGGAGAACCTCCCTGCAATCTCTAATTCACGGGCATGACTATAGTAAATGTCTCCAATTAGAGATTTATACTTGTGCATCCCTGAGTCATTATAAATTTCCTCACAACTTTTTTTCAGCATATTATAATGAAATGTTGATAAAATTATATGTCCCGACTCTGACAAATAATTTGCATAAACCAATGATGCATTTATATACAATTCTGCAACATCTTCAACTGTTCCATCATCATTCGTATACAAAACTGATTCATTTTTATCTTTTGTTTTTTTATACTGTTTTCTCCAATAATCCACTAATTTCCCTTGCCACTTGATAGCCTCCTCATAATTCCTCTCTACACCTTCACCCATACGATACATCGAAACCAATTTTTCCATAGCCTCCGCCGATCCGCAATTCGCTGCATCCTCTATCAGGGTAACTGCACGTTCACGGTCCACTTCAACATCAATTCCACCCAAGTACGCCAGTCCTATAAGAAAACTATGCTCAGCAGAATTATCAATTTCTCTGACTCCCATATCCCAAACCGCAGAAATCAAAAATCTTCTCATCATATCATCATTGTTGGGATCGACACATAAAGGAATATCCGGATATAGTTTTTCCAATTCAGATCGATTTGTCTTTTCCATTTCTACAGGTAAAATATTTACATCAGTTTTTTTTGCCGTAGGATATTCTTCTTTCATTACATAATTCACCCCACCAAAACTACCCGGTAACAAAAGATTTGGAGTTACAACCAAAACAAACAGACCACTATTTTGTAATGTCTCTTTGATATTCTCCCTGTAATCTTCACCTATAGTCAAAAATTCATCGTACCAAATTGCTACATCCCTGTAATATTTGTTTTTATGTATCAAACGCATTAATTCTTGGGCATATTTTCTGTCCATTTTTCGATAGGAAAGGAATATATAAGCATCAAATTCATTTTTTATTTTTTTCGTCATTTCATCACCGAGTAAAATAGCAGACAGATGCTTTTCAAGCTTTTCTTCATAACTGATGGCAGTTATATCTCTTTGGGTTTTATCCAGATACTGCATATCTCCAAACTTTCTTACAAACAATTCCTCCAAGCCTCGCTCTTGAATTAAAGGAAGTACAGGGATCTTATTCTTTAATGCAAGTGGAAAATCTTTATCCATAGCAATTGATGGTTTTTTCAGCAGATTTGTAGTTACCGGTATGACAAAAAGCTGTATGGATATAAGGTCAGTTTCACGCTCCTGTTCCGGAATAGATGAAGCATTATCATAAAAATAAACTGCACAGTTTTGCTTATCCAGAATTTCATTTCTTACGGACTCAAAATACATATCAAAATCATCTGGATGACAGCAAAAATATACTCTTGGTTTTCCTTGATTTGTTGAGTCCCCTCTGGTCTTAAATTGTATATGGTTTTCCTTCTCCATTTTTTATCCTCGTCTTATATCAAAAAATCTTTTTCATATATGTTTTTAAATTACTGAGATAACATTTGTTTCCCCTTTTCAATCAATTCATCCAATGTATACATTTGATAAAATCCAACGCACCCTTCTCCTGACCTATCAACAAACATCACTTCGTGCGATTCTAAATCTACAATAGAATTTCTAAAATTTAAAAATGCCACCTCATTGTTGTATAAATAACATATATCTCCAATCCAGCCAACAGGATACCATTCATTAAAATCACTTACTTGTTCTAATTTCTCTTGCAAGATGATTGCTCTTGTACTTATGAATCATACAACTTTCTCCTTTTTCTTGAGTGACTTAACAATGATTTTAAATAGGTGATTTCTCATATTCTCTCTTTTTCTGCCTATCAATTAAAAAATCTATCAGCACAGCAGAACATGCAACTATTATTCCAATGAGAATATAATAAAATCCTTCTGCCCTAACAACATCAATCCAAGGTTCATCACTATATGTCATAACCACGCCTCCAACAATGACAGCTGAAAAAGGGAAAAAAAGAAAGATATTGCTGAAAACAATATCAATTGGATCCTTGCCCTTGCAATTGCTATTAAAACTGCGGTAATTATAAAAATAATATATATACATCGTATAAATGAATCACTATTTATACATAAAGAATAATCTACATTTCCAGCTTCATCTAAAAAAGATATTACCGGCGTATCCATAAATGCAAACAAAGACAATGACACGATAATTACTAATCCTAAATAGACCGTAAAACTCCTATTTTTGTATGGCGTACGCTCTATGCAATCTTTTCCTCCAATAAATGTATGATCCTTTATCTTCTGATTACTTTCCGAATACTTATTATTTTTGAATCTTCCAACATTCATATCTTTAATCTGTGAAATTTTTTCCTCTGTCCCAACGACGCCCTCACAAATAATACACTTTCCGTTTCCCATTCTGTTCAAGCTCCCACATCGCTCGCATCTAATCATTAACGTCATCCCCTTGTATATCTATTTGTAACATATAATCTAAATGCTTGTTATATTTTTTTACTATCAAAAATTTTAAAATATATCCGATAACCAAATTGATTACCAATAGACAAATAGCGAACAATGCTACTGTTCCTATTAAATCATTCATTCTTATTATACTGCTTGTAATTTCTTTTGCTCCCAATACAGCTGTACGCCTATGATTAACGTAATAATAATTAATTATACTGTATAATATCAATAATACGGATGCAACATAAAACATACCTCTACTAACAATAGAGCTTGTTTTATATATTTTATCTTTTTTTTGCCTTTTCATGTTATGCTCAGCAACTATCTCCTTGTACACTTTGTCTCCATCAGAATTCATATGAAAAATCAACTCCCTCGTAATTATTATTTATCCATTGGCTTATATTAGATATTTTTTCCTTCAATTCTATAATTTGTTCTGTTAATGAACCGTTATCATTTAACCTTTTATATATTTGAGCCAAATTCCCATAAGCTCTCATCAAGATCATATAATTATTCAGCGATGGGATGTCGGTCGACAATTTAACGCAATAATTCACATTGTCTGCAGCAGTTCTACCAGCTTGCTCTAATTCTCCTTTTTCCTCATATGCCTTCACTATAACAAAGTAAGAACGAAACAAATCATAGTAGTTTGATAAATGATTTATGTATATTTCTTTTGCCTTTAAACCAATTTTTATTATTCTGTCAAAATCCGGTTGATCATGTTGAAGCATCAACTTACACATGGATACATAGTTTTCATACAACCTATGATATATATCTTCCTTATTATCGTCCAATCCATTCTTTATTTTATCGAAATTTTCAATTACAGCCTTTTTTATAAAGTTCTCTGCATTCCTATAATCTTTCACTTTCATATATAAGTTACCAAGAATATCGTACAATTCTGCGATATATGCTTTATTTGTTTTCTCAGAGTACATTACAGCTATTCCTGTTTCATAAAAAAAACTATTTCCCTCTCCTAATTTCTCAAATAAGCTTAAAGCCAATTCAGCATAATAAATCCCTTGCCACAATTCCTTCTTATTCTTGCAATAATTTAGGTAACATCGTGCCAAAACCATGTAGCTTATAGAAATACTTCTTATACCCGTCTCGATTAACATATCTTTATGCCATATTTCCTTATAGGAAAACACACCTAGCAACCGATAAATATAATAAATTATACGCATATTATTTCTGAAAAATAGTGTACTTCCTTCAAGTCCAAAGTAATCATACACATCCTTTATTAGGAGTTGATAAAAACGATTTATCTTTTTCAAACTAAAAGCATTCATCTTCCTGCTTTTTATAACCTGTTGATTCAAATATCTCAAAAAATCGTCCGTATTTTCATAATTCTTTATTTCATATTCAACTATCTGTAGCATAAGCGAATCGTCATCTGCTAATACTATATCATTAAGTTGAGAAAACAACTCCTGAGCAGTTCTGTACATACTTTCAGAGACTTGTTCGTCTTTCTGATATACGGCATCTATAGTTTTATTTATGTACTCACAAATCATCTCTGCGTTTTCACATTCTTCAGCTATTGAGATTGTATCAGCAACACGAACTGTATCATCCAAGGGTAATGTTTCAAAATATTCAATTATCTCTATACGCAATTTCTCCGCGCGATTACACTTTTCTCGTACCTCTGTCCGGAAACTCTTATGCATAAAATCATACCGTCCATCTTCTCTTATAAGGATATACGGTTTTGCAAGCTTTACAAATCTGGACATATCCAATTCAGACCATTTAATATTCTCATGGTATATGCTAACTAAATTCTCAATATCCGAAGTCCTTAGCCCTCCGGATGAAAGTGCAATATAATCTATAGCAAGCTGTATAAAGTCTTCATTTATTCTCATTGCTATATTGGAGAGCAAATACGCGCCCACATTTTGTGGCAAACCTCTTATATATGCAATTTGGTATTCGTTAATAGCCGCCATGCCATTATCCAATTTGTCTATTGCTCTTATCTGTTCAAAATCACTATGCCCAAGCATCATCATTATATTGTACACAATGCTTAAGTATAATGGCTCATTGGAACGATTCTGATTTAATATCTCCTGGATTACTTTGTCACTTAATCTATTCGAAACACTTTCTCTTATTTTATCTATTACATTCTTTTTTTCAGATTCTTTCATACCTTTCAACATAATTTGTTTAATCGGGCGACCTGGTATATATTCCGGTGTATATGACAGAACTAATTTTATGTTTGAAGGTATATATCTAAACGCGCTAACCATGTCCTGCCCAAGCTGTAGAAGTTGATCTGCACCATCTATGAAAATAAGCAGTCTTCGTTTTTCAAATCCAAATCTAAACAAATACGAATTAAGAACACTTATACTGTCTCTTTCTTGAATATCCGGCATATATCCAAAATTGGTCTCAAAAAAAGTATTTAAATAATATATGACCCCATATACAGTAGAACTATTCTTTGTAATACCGCAAAAAACAGGAATAACTATAGTGCCAGTTCCTCCATAGTTGTAAGCGAGTTGGCTGATAAATGTACTCTTTCCCATTCCCGGTTCTCCTACAATCCCCAGTATTCTATGATTTGAATTTAATCCATTATTTACCAGTTTTTCCAAATCTGGTCTTGCCCCGTATTGTATATACTTTTGCTTTGCATAATTCCAATGTTGTCTTTGCTCCCGATCAAACAATGACAATTCTTTATATTGGGATAATCTATCACTTATTTTTTCTTTTATATCAAAAAGAACCTTTTCTTTGAACGCATCAAATTTCAATCCTGATCCCGTCCAATGTGCCTGATACGTATATGTCTGATTTGGAAATAATTCTTTTATTCTTTGTTTCAAACGTTTAAGCTTGCCAGCACTGTCTGTATCTTCGCTTTCATATTCCGGTGGAATTACACCATCCAACTCCCTAAAATAGAATAATGCATTAGGATTATTTCTTGCCAATGCCCCATACTGTATCTCAAGCTCAGTAACACTTTTATCATAGTACTCTGCCTGTAAATCTATATCGCTAACATACTTTTTGTCCGGAACCCAACCATATCTATTTCCAAGAAGGACAACCATATATGGATTACAACGCTCAATTTCATCCAAACATACAGACAAAATTTTCTTTGAACCTTCTACTTCATCATATCCTGTAGTGTCAATGCCCCAGCGTAAGTCACACAATTCTACTTGCTCACCATATTGAGACGCATACTCATTCAACTCAGGAACTATTTCATCATGAAGAATATCGCGTTCATAATCCATATCTTTAAATGTACTTGACACAAAAATTTTTATCATATGTATCCCCCACATCTTAAGCAATCCATGAATTGCCGAATCGGCAATTCATATACCACTAATATTTTGCACTTTCCCAGAATTACTTCCCTCTATCCAAGTATTCCTCCCGATTCTGGTGGAATGCTACCTATTGTATTCATTATTTGCCGATATATATTTTTCAACATGTACGTTTGTTTCTACCTTGTATATCTGTACTTGCCAGGGAAATATCGCATGAAAGATAATATTTTCGCATTGATATCCTTGTGAAAGAATATCCTTCCGCAGAAAATCCACTTTGATATTCATAAGAGACATAATAGACAATCTTTGTAGTTTTTATTCAAAATCCAGTCGCTCCCCAGCATATTTTGTCGTTCTTTGACAAATAAATTATAACATTTTGTCAAATTATTGACAACATTTACTCATTTTTAGTTCTTGCGTTCATTTTTACGATCAAGAACAATATTTACTTGTCAAAGTTCAATGCCAGAGTTTTTCTGGCATGATCACTCAAGATTCCGAGAGATCATCAGACCTTCCTGTCTACTCTGTTTGTTACGAAAATGCCTTCTTAGCATCTTCTTTTTTCGTTGTTTTGACTATGTATCCCGGGAAATTTATTGCTACATATTCGTCAGATACCATAAAAAAAGATCCTGTCACAATGACAAGATCTTTTCTTCCATATCTTCATCCCATATATAAACCGCACATAGATCATTCTCTTGTTCCGACACTTCCACGATCAACCAGCACACACGGCACAATAATCTTTTTCGGAAACCGGATTCATCCCACAACAGATTCATACATAAGACCGCACATTCTGCACTTTCCTTCAGAAATACTTCTACAGATGATAGGGGTGGATTGGAAAACTCCAAAAAACTTGTATTATTAAAGGTTATAATTCCTATATCATCCGGAATCTGTCTACCACATTCCTGCAGTGCCTTTACAATGCCAGATGCAACAGCATCACTTGTACTAAAAGTATACTGTTTTTATCTCTATTTGACAATGACTTATTATTGCAAAACCGCTGTTTTATTACGTACAGTTCTTATCCATGATATCTGGACATTTTATGCCGTATGATCAGACCAGTTACCGCAAGGATCAGGATAATAACAATCACCCATACCTGCAACGGTACATCTTTGATATTATAACAACGGACATTGATCCACATCTGATTGATCTGTTTGCTGGCATCTACATCGAAATACTGCATGATCGCACTTCGCTCGATCGCCGCTTCGTCCGGATACTGGGCATAGAGCTGACGTCTTGTCTGCTCCTCCGGAGCAGTTATGATGTAATCAGGATCCGAATTATCACCACTGAAGAAATAACCAAGCGGATATTCTGCTGTATCTTCTTCTCCATCTTCCGCACCATAATTCCAGTTCAGATAATCAAATACTGTATTATCATCTTCACCTCCTGCAATAACAGAAGTATATCCGATGTAGTACATATTTCTGACTGCATTGTCCGGTCTTGAAAGAAAGTTCACAAAGCTTTCTGCTACCTGTTGTTTTCTGGCATCTTCATCGATACCATCCTTTAACATCACCCAGCCATCAAACCAGAGATTGGTAGATTCCTTCGGCACGGCGAAATCAAGATAAAGATCATCTTCTTCTGCCTGATCCATCGCATAAACCGCATCACCGGACCACTGATAATTTGCAAGTACCTTACCGGATACCATATCTGCCTTACCACTGTCTGTCTCAAAGGAATATACATTGTCCTTCATATCCTGAAGCAGATCCTGTACTTCCTGTATCGTTTCCGGGCTGACATCATTCATTACCCGAAGCAGATCATCATGATAAGTATCTGCATTTGTGAATTCCTCTGATGTCAGTTCGTCCTGCTTTAAAATACCAAGTGCCGCAAAATAAGAATCACGCACATTATCCTTGATCGTAACCTGACGTGCAAACTTCGGATTATCCAAGATATTCCATGTACCTGCTTCTTCCTCCGTTATCTCCTCCGGATTATATAAGATACCGGTTACACCCCACATATATCCGGCTGCATATTTGCTCCAGCTCTCACCATTGATCTCATTTTCATCAAAGGTCTGTCTGATATATGGAGATACTCCCTTTGCATAATAATTTTCCTCTATACTCGTGTCATAAAACGAATCCGAAAACGGAACTACTTTTTCTTCTGCCATCAGCTTCATGATCATGTAGTCGGATGGACAAACCAGATCGTATTTATCACCAAGGGTAAGCATGTTATAAAGGTCTTCATTTGTTCCAAAACAGGAATATTCCACCTTTACCTTCTGACCATATGTCTCATAGTACCAGTTCTCAAAATCCGTCACCATGGAATTCTCACCGAAGATCTCGGTTCCATCTTCCAGGTCGATTACTTCGTCCTCATCCCATTCTCCAAGGTCGATATATTCTTCCCAGTTGGATACTCGAAGCACGATCGTATCATCCGACTTCTGTACATCGGCAGCATCTGTCTTTGCTGCATCACTTCCTGTATTATCTGATATGGCAGATGCTTCTGTCTGATCCTGCACATTATTATCTGCCTCCGCATGTACCAGATAAGCCGCAGGTGTAAGCATCATAAGTCCGGCACAGAAGCCGGCAAATCCTTTGAATAACTTCTTCTTATTCATATCTGCCACCTGCCTTTCCGGCTCTCGCCTTTGCCTTTGATGTCATATTCATACCAACAACGATCAGTATAACGATCACGAAGATCACTGTTGATAACGCCCATAAAGCAGTCTTGATCTCTGTCTGAGATCCTTTCGTCGCATTTACGACATAAGTACTGATCGTATCAAAGGTCGCAGGCTTCGTATAGCTTGCAATGAAATAATCGTCTAATGACAGGGTAATTGCCAGTGCAAATCCTGAAATCACCCCCGGCAGGATCTGTGGAAGGACTACTTTTACCAGTGCGGTAAATGGTGATGCACCCAGATCCATAGCTGCCTCATACAGGCTTCCATCCATCTGCTTTAGCTTCGGTACAACTGACAGATAGACAAACGGGGCAGACAGCACAACATGTCCAACGACCAGCGGCACATAGGATTCCTTACTGACACCAAATACTACGATCAGCAGGATACAGATTGAAAAACCGGTTACAACATCTGCATTTACAACCGGAACCTGATTCATCGCAGATACGATCCCCGATGCAAGTTTCTTGGAATAAAATGCACCGATCGCACCCAATGTTCCAAGCAGAGTGGCAATCAATGCAGATCCAACCGCAAGAAGAACCGTACCCCAGATCATATCTGCAAGCTCAGGCTTTGTAAATAACGTAATATAATTCTGAACGGAAAATCCGTGTATTGTTCCGATATTTGCCGAATCCGTAAAACTATAAACTGCAAGGATCAGAATCGGCAGATAGAGGATCACCAACATCAATATAATAAAAACAACCCGAAATCCTTTTTTCATTATAACAATGCACCTCCTCTGTTGTTGTCTTCTCCCTCATATTTATTTGTAAAGAGAGTAAAGATTAATATGATCAACAGAAGCACCAGTGCGATCATGGATCCATTGTGCCAATCGTATGCAGCAAAATAGCTACCTATCAGGCTACCCATAACATAAGTGCTGTTATACAACATATCCAATACAACATAGTTCGTCATAGACGGAAGGAATACCATCACGATACCACTGATGATACCCGGAACAGATAACGGAAGCGTCACCTTTAAAAATGTCTGAACAGAGCTCGCACCCAGATCATTTGCTGCTTCTAACAGACTGTTATCTAACTTCATCAATGTTGTATAGATCGGCAGGATCATAAATGGAAGAAAATCATATACCATACCGATCACGGAATTCAAAAACGGATAATATGCCAGATTATGCTCGATCAACGTCAAGACTTCTTTTAAAGCAGTCAGTCTTAACGTAAAATTGATCCACATCGGAAGAACGAAGATCATAACAATGATCGACTTTTTCTTCCATTCACTTCTGGCAAGTATATAGGCGATCGGATACGCCAGCAACAAAGCTGCTGCCGTCGATACACAGGCGATCGCAAAGCTGTATGCAAGGGTTCCGATCGTGTTCGGACTGGTGAAGAATCCTGTCAGGTTCTCCAGTGAGAACTGCCCCTCTCCATTTGTAAATGCATAATATATAATGACTATAAGCGGTGCAACCACAAAGCATATCAGGAACAATGCATATGGCACACACAGTTGTTTTCTGGAAAAACGTAATGTACTCATCTCTGTCTCCTTTTGCTTTCGGTTATTTCTTAAGTTCAAAGTGGATCTTATCCTTTGGAATCACAAGGCTGACAAAGTCATCCATATTCCAGAGATATTCATCGTGAACAATGAAGTCTTCCTCATTCTCCGTACGAACTACATAGCTGTAGTGGTCTCCTTTATAGATCAGGTTAATGATATGACCGGATATGATACCTTCCTCCTGATCATCACTCATCGTAATATCATCCGGCTTGATCGTTAAGATCACCTTGAGCCGCTCATGATCGATGACATCTCCGGACGCATCCATTAATACACCATCCTCATAATGAGACGACGGAACGATCTTACTCAGATCACACTCAAGCTCACCATCTAAGAATTCCAGCTTATAATATTTGTCAACTCCTGTCTCGATGCGGTTCAGTGCTTTCTCCGCAGGCATAACATGAATGCCATCCGGCTCTACGTTAAGTCCAACCATGTCGCCTACCTTTGCAGACTTTGTGGACTGTATCACGATCTCATTTTTACCGGACTGTACTGTGATCTCATAATGAACACCCTTGAATACCACAGAGATAACCGTTCCTTTTACTGCTCCCTGCTCCGGCGACACGATCAGGATATCCTCCGGACGCACTACGACATCCACCTGTGTTCCATGCTCTACATCATCCAGGCATTCAAATTCCGCACCACAAAAACGAACCTTTAATTTGCCTGTCATGATACCATTAAAAATGTTGCTTTCTCCGATAAAGTCCGCAACGAATGCATTCTTCGGCTCATTGTAAATATCCTCCGGCGTACCAATCTGCTGGATACGTCCTTCTGACATTACAACGATCTTATCTGACATTGTAAGCGCTTCTTCCTGATCGTGAGTTACATAGATAAAGGTAATTCCAAGTCTCTCGTGCATTTCCTTTAATTCGAGCTGCATCTCTTTTCTCATTTTCAGATCCAGCGCACCGAGCGGCTCATCAAGCAACAGAATCTCCGGCTCATTTACCAGTGAACGTGCGATCGCAATTCTCTGCTGCTGTCCACCGGACAATGTCTGAACGCGTCTATCTTCAAACCCTTCAAGATCTACCATCTCAAGAGCTTTTTTTACTTTCTTTTCAATCTCAGCCTTTGGAAGCTTTTTCATCTTCAGGCCAAATGCGATATTGTCATAAATATTTAAATGTGGAAACAATGCGTATCTCTGAAATACCGTATTGATCGGGCGCTTATTTGGCGGCAACTTACTGATGTCCTTACCATTTAATAAAATCTCCCCCTCTGTCGGCATCTCAAAACCGGCTATCATTCGAAGTGTGGTCGTCTTACCACAACCGGACGGCCCTAAAAAGGTTACAAACTCTCCACGCTGCACCTCCAGATTAAAGTCATCCACAGCCGTAAAGTTATCATCAAAATTTTTTGTGATATGCTTTAACTCGATAATGTTTTCCAATTATTTATACACTCTCCTTTTCAAGTTATTTATAATTTTTATCATTAGACAAAAATCAACTAATTCTAACATATCCGGGAGAAAATTAATATATATTTCATGTTATTTTTCTTAGGTTTTGTGTAAATTTTACATCTGAAATTTCATCGTCTGAGAACTGACGCATACAACCTGACCAGATCTGTCTTATCACCGAATTGAAGATGAACCGAACCGTAATCCGTCTCCTGAATCCGGACATTTTTATTCGCTGTCAGATTACTCAGATGCACGCTGGAATTCAGCCGCCCGTACCAGCCATCCGGGTTCTGCGTAAGCCCTGTGACTGGAAGCTCAGCCAGCAATTTCTCTAATAATGGGTCCTTCCCTGACGGCTGCAAAGAAATATCAGCTTCAACGCTCACCACCTCATCAATATTCAGATCATCATAGAATGTATGAATCCGGTCAACTGCTTCTATATTATCCGTATGAAAGATCAGATAACTCTGACCGGTATTAGAATCAACAAGGAAAGTGATTCTCCAGAGCTCACTTTCCTCGTTGCTTTGAAATGTTGTTATATACTCATCCTGTCCAGTGACTGTCAGTTCACCGGAAGTTAGGCAAAAATATTCAGCCGTATTTAACAGAAGATTTTTTATTGCTGTCGGCGTCAGATGAGAATGAGCCACCTGATACACGCCCCATGCACTCACATCCGCATCGATCTGCATCTGTGCATCTGCCTCCTGCACTCCGGCAAATACTTCTTCAATGTCCATTTTCTCATTTATAAAAAATTGCAATGCTGCTGCGATCCAGACAAGCAGCACCATATATATCTTCGCCGAACGCTTCATGTATACATCTACCATCCTTTTCCTATATCCATATTCTGGACAATATCATGTGCTTTTATTCCAGGAACTTCTTGGATTGCTGACGTACATCATAATCTTCATATTCATGAGGCAAATCAGATACTGCAGACTTACGTTCTTTTGCAATATAGCAAAAAGAGGTGCCAGACACATAAATGCCTGACACCTCCAATACAGCTCACTTCCATCACAACTTCAGATATTTTCTACTTGAACTTCATCTTCTTTGTTACACCCTTCTTTAAAAGGATCTTTTTGTATGCCGTCTTCTTTGCTTTTGGTACCTTGATCGTTGCTTTTGTATAGATCTTTGAAAATGCTTTAGAGCCAACAGTCGATGCTGTTAACTTTGTTGACTTGATCGTAATGGTCTTCAGATTTGTGCATCCATAAAAAGCATAATTTCCAATCTTGGATACATTTGCACCGATCGTTACTTTTTTCAGCTTCTTTCTGTTTACAAAGGCACGGGATGCAATCGCCGTTACCTGATATGTTTTCTTTCCAATCTTCACAGTCTTAGGAATTGAAAGTGATGTGATGGTATTTGAAGTAACTCCGCCAAAGGCAACCGTCTTTGATGATGTAATCTTATAGATCATCTTATCCTTGATATAGATATCACCCTTCCGGTATCCACTCTTCTGTCCATTATCAAATGACTCTGTCTTGTCGGTTTTGAAGGTCTTTACGTTCCTGGCTTTTGTCTGTACCTTGGATAACTGATATGGATTGATCTCGACAAATACGGGTGAATCGTTATTGGTTACATACCATATAACCGTACCGGATTTGGTTACAACCGGCTCACACATCGCAAGTGCCAGTGGAGAAGAACAGATCTCCGAGGTTTTATTTCCACTTTCATCCAGCAGCACCATCTTCGTTGTATAAGTATTCTTCACTGTATTCTTTTCTTCCCATAATAACAGGAACTGTGTTCCCGACAATTTTACAAGCTTTGGATTCATAACCGTGATCTTATCCTTCGCTGTATAGTTTGTGATCCACTTTGCACCTGTCTGCAAATGTGTCTTCGATCCTGCATTCACATAGATATTTCTTACAGAGGTCTTTTCGTTCTTGATGCCTGTTCCGGTCAGAATATAGTTATTGGTTCCAAGCTTCAGATCATTTAATGTATAACCGGTATAGTTATATCCTGTGTCTCCCGGAATCGCAATAACCGTTCCATACATGGACGGATCCTTTACCTGATCTCCGACTTTCGTTGCTGTAAGCGCAATACCCCTTGGATAAGCATCTCCCAGATCTGCACGATAAATGTACTTACCATCTGTTTCATCTGCTGTGCAAATGAATGGCTGACATAACCCTCTGACAGATTCATAACATCATAATACGAATCTGCCAGCTTCATATTGCTCTCTTTTACAACAAAGGTACAGTTCGCCTGATGATGATATCCGTCGCTGCTGGCAAACATCGTATGACAGGTGTGTATATATAATTTACCTGCTGTTTCTGTCATTGAAAGTCCACCTGCATCAAATGGCATATATGTATTTGCTCCCTTGATCCGGCAGGCTCCGATCCGCTTCCAGTTTTTATCATACTTTACAACACGGATAACTTCCTTTGTCTTGCTCTCCTTTGTATTTGACTGTCCAAATACAAGATAGTTGTATTTCTCTCCATTATAATATCCGCCAAATAACGGGAGTTCGCATTTGATCTTTTTCCGGCTCTTTAACCGATAAGAAGAATCATAAACCTCGCGAACTACCGAACCTCTGATATACTCTACACGCTCAAAGGTTCCATCGGATCTTGCATTCAGATAAGCGGTCTGTACATTTCCATATGTATATCCACTGTTGATGCTCTGATGCATGGTTGCTGATGCTGTACCGACTGCTCCTGTAGATTTATAAGTTTTACTGCTCTTTGACAATGTGGAATTTGTTACCTTGATCGTGATCGTCTTTTTTACATTGATCGGGTCTGCCTTGATCGTGATCGTTGCCGTTCCCTTTTTCCATGCATTTAAATTGCCATTCTTATCGACACTTACGATCTTTGCATCTGAACTTTTATAAGTATAGTCCAGAGCAAAGCCACCATTTGTACTGCAGGCGGCTGTTCCCGATGCTCCTACCTTCATACTGGCCGGTGCATTCACACGGAAGGTTGTCGGATATGTCCAGTCAAATGTTTCCAGATAATAATTGTCATTCTTTTTCTCTACTACTACACAGGTGGATTTGTCCATGAAAAATGTATAGACCGGGTACTTTGTCTGTAACCGTATCTTCTCTTTTTGCTTTGCTATGTCGTATTCTGTTAATACCGTCTCATCTGTTTTTACGATCAGAGACGTTGCTGTGCTGTTTAATGCACATCTTGGTCCGATGCTTGTAAGGTCAATATATCCATCGCCGTAATATGAATCAGCTGTGTAAAACGCCATCTTCAATGCTTTTTTATTTGCAATGTTGATCGGTGATACGGATACACTGCTATCAATCAGGTTAATACTTGTAGAGCTCTCGGTTACATCATTTATATCATACTGATTCGAATCTATCAGTACACAGATGTTCCCATTAAATGTAGACAGAGATACCAGATACCTGTCATTTAACATCCGGATCGGAGCCTTATGTGCAAACCATCCATCCTGGTAGAGATACATCATATTCTCTCCCTTGATCGTGATAGAATTATCGCTGTTTACCTTGCCAGCCTTCAGACTTGCCATGCTGTGATCATATCCCCAATATCTCCAGTTCTCTGATCCTCGGTAATAAAAATTACCATTCGTTTTATCAAAGCCTGCAAATTCATATATCTCACTTCCACATTTGGTCGTACTCAATAATTTTCCTTTGGAATTGAACAGATACAATTTATCTTCATTGGTCGCAATATAATATCTTCCATATGAATCGACTCCAAATGTAGATATAGGATTTGCCCAGTTCGCACCAATATCCAATGTTTCAAATGCCTGCTTATTTACTGTTCCTGTCTTAAAATTATAATTTGTGATCTTTATATCACATGTACAATCATAAGAACCTGTATTTTCGTTATTCGTATATGATACATCCGTTTTCGCAAAATATATGGCATTATCATCCATATAAGACTCTTCAACCCCTCGTTCACTTGTATATACCGTCGTATATGTATTCTTGGAAATATCATAGAATACGATCTCGTATGTCCTGTAATTTCCATAAACCTCACCTACTGTATGGACAAAATAAATTCCATTCTTCTCCGGTGAATACACCATATCATTGTAGGAGGTTGTCTCCCCAACCTTATCCGCATTCAGCTTTACCGCCTTTACAGCCGATAACTCCGCTTCTGTCTGGTCTGATTCAGATACTGTCTGTGTCTGCAATACAGCCTTTGCAGAATCTTCCTTTGCCTGTACCATAGCCGGACTTCCGATCAGTCCAACACAAGCGGCAATTCCAGCTAATGCCACAGTTAATTTCTTCCATTTTTTCATAGTCACTCGCTCCTTTTCATTTATATGATCTGTCTTCCTCTATTCATCTCCGCAGATATTAAACATATTTTATCATTGCATTTACGCTCTGCACAATCACTAATCTATAGATGTTGTAAAATTTTTTCTTTCTTTCCATATCGCGGCAGCAAAAAAAACAGGCAGCCACCAGATCTTCGCAGATATGCATTCACTCTTTATCATGCATATCCAGACTGATAACCGCCTGTTTTTATTAATTTGTATTTAGTTAATATCTTTCAGGAAGAACATATTTCTCCTGATAGTCGATCATCTCTTTGTAGATTCTCTCGCAGTTATTATGATCTCTGTAGTAGAAGAAGTCATCGGCACGTTTTACATACTCCGGCTTCATCTTACAATCATTCTGCATATACTCGATCAAGGTATCGATCAGCTCGTCATTATCATGACAGATCTCACCAAATGCCATTGTATCATAATGGAAGGTTCCCTCCTCATAATGCTGTGGTATATCTTTGTGATGGAGATATACCAATGGTTTTCTCATATAAGCAAAGTCAAACTGGATACCAGAGAAATCCGTTACCATCAGACTGGATTCACAGAACATATCTTCATAGCTCATATCTCCAACTGCCGGAACGATATCTACAAAATCATTCTTATCAAAATCATCCACCTGAGAACTTACGATCGGATGTAAAACATATTTGATCCGGTATCCGTATTTCTCTGCTGCTTCGATCAGACGCTTATCATTAATAAGTGCATTGAATACTTTAAAGTATTCGGATTCTTTAAACAGTGGATTGTAATCACGCTGCTCACTCTCACTGGTACGCACCGGCATTGCTGCCTGCATTCTCCAAGTCGGGCTGATCATAATCTGTTTCTTTGCCCGATCCTTCAAACCATCATAACGTGGTACACCGGTCAGCTTCAATGCATTATAACCAACATAATCATATACCGGTCGTGACAGGTTCTCGATCTCATACTTGGATGCACAGAAATAAAGTCTGAGATTGTCTCGCAGACGGTTCTGTGCGATCGCGATCTTCTGGATCGACATACCATGCTGAACACAGCAGACATGAAAATGCGGAAGATCACGGATAAATGCAGAATTCTTCAGCTTATAGCCGTTAAACGCATACACGGTTGAATTCGATATAACCATCATATCTGCATATAAGAATACCAGTCTGTGCTTTAAGGAATCACGCACCAACGGCTTGTATCCTTCCTTCTTCAGGCGCTTATAATCGGTACTCTTCTTATCAACCAGATAATAATGCTTAATATCCTTGCTGTTTTGTGCACTGGCATATTTATACAGGTACTCGGATGAATCTCCGCCCTTGTAAATCTTATCAATATACATCCAGATCGGCTTTCTGGTCATAAATGGACGACAGATAAAGTACAGCATTCTGAATATCGCATACTTTCTTGTCCAGTTATCCTTCTTAAACATATCCTTCAGTAACTTAAGCTCTTTTACAAATTTCTGTGACTTGCTAACCTTACGGATCACCATACTTCTCCGCTCAGATGTCATCATATACTCTCTGTTATCTCCAAAGAACCAGTGGCTGTTTGTAAAGGCTCCACATACCCGACTGAAATGGGATGGGAAATGAAGTGAGATCGTCTCGATCTGCGTTCCGAATTTCGCCTCACAGGATATTGCTGTTTCATTTTTCTTTGCGACCGGAATACTCAGATGGAAAGAATGCCTCTTACAGATAGCTGCTCCAAATGCCTTTGTCAGACCATATCGTCCGTTATATTCGATCTTATATTTGACATTGTTATATTTGAAATAAATCTCGTCCGCCATGGAGTACAGGATTGGATGAACCGTTCCATCGATCTCCAGCTTACCATCTCTGTAATTGATGAACAGGATGTTAGTGCTTAAGCTCATAACTGAATTAAACAGGGTATCCCCGATTCCATAATAGATCTTTCCTGCAAGGAAAAATCTCTGGAACTTATAATCCTGTCCATTTCGTAAGATACCATATACCCATTTCATCGTATCTCCTGTAATACAATCTGCGATCTTATTCCGATTCAGCATGATACTCTCTTCGATCAGTCCAAGTGACCTGCCTATCAGTTCCAGATACTCTTCGCCATGGCTTCCTCGATTACATGCTTATTCCGGTTGTCCATGTTGCCTTCAAATCTGGCATGTATGGAATACATGAAGTTATACTGGATAAATACCGGTATCCTTCCATATTTTTCTTTCATTTCTGTTAAGAACGGCATCCAGAATTCTGTAATAGAATCAAAATACCACTCCTGCATATACAATCCACGATAAAATGTAATATCATGCTCCTCATATTCATATGCTGTATATTCCACACCCGGAAGATATACAACTTTCATTTCTTCTGCTAAATAACGCAGGAAGAAATCACGTTCCATTTCCAGTCCCAATGAAGCATTCACGTTACGCTTCTTTAAAATATCCGTCTTTAATATTGTTCCTGCAAAAGTAAATGGATAACAGTCGTATTTATTTTTCAGATCAATCACATAAAATGGTTTTAATTCCTTTTTACTGTCTGTGACTTTTAAGAAATTACGAAATGCACCTTTCGTTGCATTTGCAAATGTTTTTGCGACCATATATACATGATGTCCCGGGCAGATTGTAATTCCATTTGTAAGGATCTCTGCCAGATTCTCTGAGATCACATCTCCGGCTTCTATAAATGCACAGTAATCTCCCTCTGCTTTCTCTGCCATCTGATGATATGCTTCTGCCGGTGCAGTATATGCGGTATCGTCAATTGTTACCGTAAATGCAGGATTACCGATCCTGGTGATCACATTATTATACCAGTCTTTATCTGCTGTTACCTGACTGGTATTCAGCACAAACTGAACCGAATACTCTGCCATCTGCGCATCCGAAACTACAGTCTCTGATTTCTTTTCTACTTTTTCTTTCTCAGTCTCAGCATGCTTCTTCTTTTCACCCATGCTGATCTTTTCCTGAGAAATATCATCCGCCGACAGATCACTGTCGCCAATATCAGTACTACTTCCTTCTGCAAATGCCATACTGCCTTCCCCTGCTGCATTTGCAAATTCTTCACCGATCCGGACTTTATTATTCTTACCAAGCCCATATGCCGCCATCTTTTCAAATACTTCAATGGTCGCCTTGTTTAATTCTTCGTCGTCCGTTAAACAACACAAAATGGATAATTTCATCGTCCATCTCCCTCACAACTACTTTACTTTCTTCTATATAGTATCATTCATTTCTAGCATTTTACATACAGAGATTATTTTACCTAACTTTCTTCTATAACGCAAGTAATTGTTTTAATCTTGTATTCATTATTTTCTTGATTTCATTTATGATCTGTGCTATAAAGTAAACAGTGTTTACCATTTTAAACAGACAGGGAGTGAGAACAATTCGAGAAAGTACAAAAGCAACAAAAGAAGCCATCCTTGCAAGTGCCAGAGATATCTTTTTAGAATATGGATATCAGGAAGCCTCCATGCGTAAGATCGCAGCGCGAGCAGGCATAACACCGGGAGCGATCTATAAACACTTTTCCGGCAAAGAAGATATGTTTGAAGAAATTTTTGCGGAAAGCGGAAATAAGCTTATGCTGCTTTCCGAATCTATGTTGCATGCAGATTTTACTTCCATGACAGATGATCAGTTACTTCAGGTCTTATATTCCGGGATATCCATCCGCACCTTTGAGCTGTTAGAGGATGACATGCAGTTATTTCACATGCTCTTAAAAAATGACTCCGGTACATACCTGAGCCGTTTTCGTAAAATCTACATTGAACAATGCACCGGATTTGCAATGCAGTATTATTCCGAATTATACAAACGAGGACTTGCATCAAATCAATTATCAGAAAAAACAGTCTATATTCTCTCATCCTCTGAGTTCTCGATGGTCTGTGAAATAATCGCAGATGATTCCTGCAAAAACGGGATCACACCTGAGTGCAAACAGGCATTTTTAGAAGCAATGAACATTCTGCTTCATGGACTGGAAGCAGCACTTGGAATAAAAAAACAGGAGGAACCAAAACATGAAAAAAATTAAGATTGAAAAAGGAACCGTACAGGAAACATTATTAATTCCTCTATATGGAAGAAAATATGCCAGATCATCGAACTGGAATTTGACTAGTATGGAGGCAGTTTAAAATGGAATATGGATTTACACAGAAATTATTTGGATATTTTTATCACAGCTCCTGTATGAAACAGGCAGCAAAACAGAGGTTGAATATTGATAAAAAAGCAATAAAGCAGGAATATGTATCGATTATGAAAAATGCGAAGGACATTGGCAAATCCAGACTTATGAGTTCCTATTGCATGGGTGCATATTTTATCGCCTTAAACCGTAAAACCCCACTGTCACCGGAGGCCTGCTTTGAATTGTACAAGAACGGCTTATCTTCCAACAAGCTGTTCCACATGGTTCTTGGAAATGTTGACAGCTATCTCGATAAAAAGAAGATGCCAGGCAGACTGAAATGGTCAGCAGATTCCCATTTACGCCGATATGAAAATGACTGGGTCGTTGATATCATTGAGGGAACTCCTCAAGATGATTTTGAACTTGGCTACGACTATCATACCTGCGGTATCTGTAATCTCTGTCGGGATGAAGGCTGCTTTGAACTGGCAAAATACCTGTGCCGCATGGACTATGTTCTTGCAGACATGATGCAGATGAAGCTCATCCGGACAAAGACGATCGCCGAAGGTGCAGATCTTTGTGATTTCCGATATGGACGGAAATAATCTTATACGACCGGCATTCAAATACAAAAGAATTAATACACTTCGTAAGAACATAAAAACTGCCGCCAGTTGAATGACTGGCGGCTGTTTTTGCTCTTCCTTATATTTACACTCTACTTTTTTGTGAGCGCTGCACCTCTAATATCAGATTATTTAATCTTGACTGCTTTTACAGCACTCCATTTTCCATACACCCGGTTTCCGGTAGAATCCTTCTTAAATGCACGAACCTTAACGTAGTATTTCTTTTTAGATTTTAATCCGGTTAATGTCTTGGATAATTTCTTTGTTACTTTTTTCTTTGCTCCACTCATGTTTTTCTTAGTAGAATAACAAATCTGATATCCATATGCATTCTTGACTCTTTTTATCGTTACTTTTGCTTTTTTCTTTGATATACTCTTAACGCCAGGTTTCTTTGCCTTCGCTACTTTAACCTTTGTCCAATGTGCATATAATGTAATATTCTTATTTGCAACCTTACTCTGTCTGGATACTTTAACGCCACCGGCAGGGCTTGTATACCAACCTGCAAATGTATATCCCTTTCTGGTCGGAGCAGGCAATGTACCATAATATTTACCAGGAATAGCCGACATGCTCTGCTGTTTACATGTACCACCATTTGCTGCGAAGGAAACCTTGATCGGTCTGACTTCAAATTTATAATAACCATCATAAGAAGCAGTTTTATTGGTGTCACTTACAAATTTTGCTGCAGTTGAAGCAGCATTTCCTTTTAATGTAGTTCCTTCTCCAAATGCGTATCTGGAAAGAACAACATTATCATCTAACACATCAACATATGCATTTTCTGCCAAAAAAGCTTTTGCCTGAATAGCTGATACACCTTTTGAGATCGTGATATTCTTTACTGTATCTCCAAACGCACGCTCTTCTATATTAATTGTGTTTTCCGGTATCGTCACAGCGGTAACCTTTGTCTTTTCAAACGCACCTTTATTAATATACTGCAGTCCTTTATTCAACCGAACATCATTAAGTCCGGAGTAATAAAATGCATATTCATCAATAACCTGTACATTACCCGGTATATTGATGCTTGTTAACATATCACAATCCTTAAATGCATATTTACCAATCGTCTGAACATCTTTACCGATTGTTACAGAATTCAAACTACTACAAGCTCTAAATAAATAGTTTCCGATTGATGTGATCCCATCCCCAATTACAACACGATTGATTCGTCCCTGATATGTTTCAAATCCATTCTTATTTTTATCCCCATACCAGAATGAATTGGTCCAGTTATTTTCACTATCTCCCTCATATGTACTTCCGGTACCGGTCAGAGTCAGAGTACCCGTAATATCCAGAACTCCTGTAACATTTGCTCCGCATTTGAACACACACTGAATGTTCGCATTACCTGCTGCCTTTACTGTCAGCTCAGGAATCATACTAATAATCATTATCCCTGCAAGCAATAATGCCGTTAATCGTTTCATCACCTGTTTCATCTGTTATTCCTCTTTTCTTTCTCATTTTTGTCGTTTTGGGTATATGCATGTATATATTTACATGTCAACCTCAGATACTGTTTTATTATAAAAAAGCATATATTGCCTGTCAATAGTGTACAAATTCTTTTTAACTTTTTAGATAAATTGTCAAATTTCCTGATACCTGTAATAAAGCATAAAAGTCCAGATACAGCATTTCTGCCATATCTGGACTTCTACTAAAATATACATGTTACCTGTCCTGCTTGTGTCTTTAGTCTATAATTGCCTTAATTTCCGATTCGCTCATATCGGTTACATCCATGATCTGTTCTAAGGTGTAGCCTTTCTTATGCATTTTCAGGATAATATCAACTCTTTCTTCCGATCTTCCTTCAGACCTTCCAATGACCTTACCTCGTGCTTCGCCTATTTTTTCGCCTTCTGCCCTGCCAGTGGCTTTGCCAGCGGCTTCGCCCTTCGCATATCCCATTTCTTCTACGCCTTCACTCAGATTACACATGATCTTCACCTCGTCTCTGATACCGTGTCTGTCTACTGGTATGTCATACTCTTGTTTCATCAGCTTCAATTTTTGTTCTGCCGTCATTGTCTGCGACAATAGCGTTCCAAGTAAGCGATGCAGTTCATATCGTTCTTCCTTAGGCGGTATCTCCTTTGCCAATCCGATCATCACGATGTTAGGAATATCCAGATTGCCTTTCCAGTCCTGTTCGCCAAGTAAATCATCTTTTACCATATGAATATGACTCAGACTGTTCTCTTTCATATTCATACAGATCCAGATGGAATACACCTGTTTGATCTCGTTATAGTCAGAACCTGTAAATTCCCGCTCTTTCTGGGATGACACCAGTCTTGCCGTATAGAAGATTGCCCGATTTAAGATAAAATACTTTGTCGGTTCATTCTTCTGGGCTTCCAGATTAATGATCATTTTCGCCAGTCCATCCCGCATCCGTACATAGAAGATAATATCAAAATATATCTTTCCCTCATCAATTTCGGAATTTTCTGTATTCAGTCCGACAATCCGTTCACCGGTTCTGGCATCCAACATATCTTTGTTCGTTAATCCCGGTTCAACCGGAATCTGGCTGATATACGGTTCACCTTCGATCAATGAGGCAACCGTATCTGCATCCATATCTTTGAATTCTTCTACTACCCTGATCAGTATATGCGCCAATATGATCTTCTGTCCAAGCAACCGCTTGGCGCTGGCATCATACTGTGCTTTCTGATCAGTAGCCTTGGAGGAATATACAATTTCGTTATCCATGTTCTATCTCCTTTCCCGATAAAACAGAATAACATGCATATTTTAGCTTTGTATATTGCCTCCGTCTCTCCAAGTCTGATTGTAACGGATATCAGAAAGGAAAACAAGTTTATCCAGTAAAAAACTGCTGCAACCTTCAAATGCTCCACCATATATTTCGGTCACACCTCGATATTATTATGCTTTTTAAATTCTTACAACCCATAAATGCTAGCTCGCCTATATCGGTTACTTTTTTCCCTTTAATTTCTCCCGGAATCACAATCTCTGTCTTATTACCTTTATACCCAAAAATTGTAATTGTATCACTCCACGATTCATAAACATATGTAAAACCATTATATGTTTCCTCTTCCGCCTGTGCTGTCATACCGATTCCGCCACACAGCAATACACACAGAACCAATCCCAAGCCTGCATAGATCAGGCTTCTTATCTTCTTTTGTATCATTTTCTTTTCTCCTCCTTGTTACTTACGATTTTCTACAGTATCCTTACTTTTTACTTATTGACCCGTCCTTTTTTCTCTCACCCCACATTACATTTTCATATTTATTTTCATCAATATCCCTGCCCTATTTTCACAAGCCGATCTAACCTGAAAAAATGGCATAAACATTATAAAAAAAAGAGTCGTCAATATGCCAGAGGAAATTGATAAAAGGATTTTCCTATAAACATATGTCTGAGAATTTGGGCGACTGCTGGTTCATAAATGTGCGAACCGAATAGAAATATTGCAAGTCTTGTTATGTACCCCTATCAGCCATAGTGTCGGTAACACAGCAAAAACTTAATTAAGGCACGTCTATTGTGCGTATCCCACACTGGACAGTCACAGGCAAACTGTTTATAATGGATTGTGTATGCGTATTTGTGCATTTAAGATGGAGAAAATGATATGAATTTAAGGACTTTAAGACTTTTAGAATATAATAAAATTGTAGAAATGCTGACCTCCTACGCGGCATCCCCGATGGCAAAACGAAAATGTGAACGCCTGAAGCCCCGCAAGGATCCGGTACTGATCCAGACCTTACAGCAGGAAACAAGAGATGCGCTGATCCGGCTGAATACACAGGGCAACCTGTCATTTGCCGGTCTCCGTGATATCGGCGCTTCGATCAAGCGACTGGAGGTGCAGGGAGCACTCGGCATCAAGGAACTGCTGGATATCGGAAGTGTCCTTGATATGGCACTATCCGCCAGACAATATGGCAGCAGCGATGATAACGAGGAAAAGGCACATGACAGCCTCTACTCCCGCTTCATGGAACTTGTTCCGCTGGAACATTTAAGTCAGGAGATCCACCGCTGTATCCTGTCAGAATCCGAGATCGCAGACGATGCATCGTCCGGTCTGAAGGCGGTCAGACGGAACAAAAAACTGACAAATGAAAAGTTACATAACCAGTTGAACAAACTTGTAACCGACCAGAGCAAGCAGACAATGTTTCAGGATAATCTGATCACGATGCGTAATGGAAGATACTGTATCCCGGTCAAGCAGGAATATAAGAACAGCTTTCCGGGCATGATCCATGACCAGTCTTCCAGTGGAAATACTGTATTTATCGAACCTCTGGCGGTAGTTAATCTGAACAACCAGTTAAAAGAGCTGGATAATCAGGAGCTGGCAGAGATTGAAAAAATTCTTGAGAACCTGTCAGCGCAGGCAGCATCTGAATACGAAAATATAAAATTTGACTTTGAGACGTTGACCGATCTGGACTTTATATTTGCAAGAGCGAATTTTGCAAGATCCTATAAGGGAACCGAACCGATCTTTAATACGGACGGCATCGTGGATATCAAGCAGGGCCGCCACCCACTTTTAGACAAACATACCGTTGTTCCGGTCGACATCAAACTGGGTGAGGACTACAACCTGCTGATTATTACCGGTCCAAATACCGGTGGTAAGACCGTATCCTTAAAAACACTGGGTCTGTTTACTCTGATGGGACAGTCCGGACTTCATATTCCGGCACTGGATGGTTCCAGACTGAATGTATTTGATGATGTATTTGCCGATATCGGAGATGAACAGAGCATCGAGCAGAGTCTCTCGACCTTCTCCTCCCATATGAGCAATGTCGTATATATCATGAACCATGTGACACCAAACACGCTGTGCCTTTTCGATGAGCTTGGCGGTGGAACCGATCCGGTCGAGGGTGCAGCACTTGCGATCGCGATCTTAAGCAGCTTAAACGATCAGGGCATCCGCTGCATGGCTACCACGCACTACAGTGAACTGAAATTATTTGCCATGTCGACTCCGGGCGTTCAGAATGCAAGCTGTGAATTCGATGTAGCGACATTGATGCCGACCTACCGGCTCATCATCGGTATTCCCGGCAAATCAAATGCATTTGCAATATCTAAGAAATTAGGCTTATCCGACGATATCATCGAACGGGCAAAGACAAATATCGACAGCAACAAGGTTGATTTCGAAACACTGCTATCCGACCTGGAAAACAGCCGAAAAGAGATTGAACGGGACAAAGCGGAGATTGCGCAGTTTAAGGAAGAAGCCAGACAGCTTCAGGAACGGGCAAAAGCAAAGGATGACGAACTCTCTGCCAGGAAGGCTCAGATTCTTGCAGATGCAAGAGAAGAAGCGGCGGATATTCTGGAAGAAGCAAAGGAAATGGCGGATTCAGCCATTAAAAAATATAATAAATGGACAACAAATCCCCATAAAGCAGATGCGAGCACTATGGAGAATGAACGAAAAAAGCTCCGTACCAAGATGGACGATTACCGGAAGATGACGCCGGAAAAACGCAAATCCATGACCTCCCATCATACGGCAAAGGATTTCAAGGCCGGAGACACCGTGCATGTTATCAGCATGGATACAACAGGAACGGTTACTGCTCCTGCTGATTCGAAGGGAAATATCAAGGTTCAGATGGGCATCTTAAGCTCTCTGCTTCCTGCTTCTGATCTTGTGATCATCGAGACACCAAAGCAGAACAACGCTCAGGTATCGATCAATAATAAACGTGGAATGAGCAAGGCTCTAAACATCCAGCCGGAGATCAATGTACTCGGCATGACTGTAGCCGAAGCTACCTCTTTGGTTGACCGTTATCTCGATGATGCCATGATGGCGCACCTGCACAAGGTAAGGATCATCCATGGAAAAGGCACCGGAGCACTCCGGAAAGGCATCCATGACTATCTGCGCAAGCAGTCATACGTCAAATCCTTCCGTCTGGGTGAGTACGGGGAGGGCGAAGCCGGCGTTACGATTGTAGAGTTATAAAATACACAACAACAAGGAGAACTATATGGACAAAGAAAAAATATTGATCGTTGACGATGACGAAAACATCGCCGAACTGATCTCCCTTTATCTGAATAAAGAATGTTATGAAACACAGATTGCCGCAGACGGAGCTTCTGCCTTGGAGGCATTTGTCGAATTTATGCCAAATCTCATCCTATTAGATGTCATGCTTCCGGGCATGGACGGCTATCAGGTATGTACGGAAATCAGAAAGCAGTCCAATGTACCGATCATCATGTTATCCGCAAAAGGTGAGGTATTTGACAAGGTGCTCGGACTTAAGATCGGTGCCGATGATTACATCGTAAAACCCTTTGATTCCAACGAACTGGTTGCCCGTGTCGGTGCATTGCTTCGCCGCTGCAACTCACGGACGGATAATTTCCAGAACTATAATCCGACAAATGCCGATCATATCGGCACCTATGTCGAGTATGATAATCTGGTCGTTAATATTTCAAATTATACCGTTACATTAGAGGGCAAAAATCTGGAAATGCCGCCAAAAGAACTGGAACTGCTGTATTTCCTTGCAAGCCGTCCAAATCAGGTATTTACCAGAGAACAGCTTCTGGACAAATTATGGGGCTACGAATATGTCGGTGACACCCGTACCGTTGATGTACACATCAAACGTCTGCGCGAAAAACTGACCGATAAATATAACTGGTCCATTTTTACAGTATGGGGAATCGGTTACAAATTTGAGGTTAAATGACCATGAAAAAAACGATTTTTGATAAGATTGTTGTCGGCTTTGTCCTGCTGGTCATTGTAATCTTCAGTGTACTTGCTCTGTATACCGTCAATATGACACAGTCAAAGCTGCTAAGCAACACAGAACAAAATCTGAAAACAGAATCCAAGCTTATCATCAGCACCACCGTAACGGATTATATGAACGGCCTGATCGATAAGGATACGTTTTATCAGAAGCTGGATGAACATGCTGCTGATATGAACGCAGAGATCTGGCTTTCTACTGCAAATGGCGAGATCATATACTGTTCAAACAGTGAAAGTCCTGCTGCAAAAGATATGATGATCACTGATTTTTATGACCGGACGGATATATATTCCCAGACAGTAAAAACCGGTACGCTGAACGGCTGCTTTTCAGCCAAAACCTTAAGCCTCAGTACCCCTGTTTATCAGGATAAATCCTATGCAGGACTGCTGTCCATTCACTTGTCACTGCAGTTTATCAAGGATATTGCGCAGAAAACATTTGCATCCACCTATATGCCATTTCTGGTCATTGTGGTGTTGTCTCTGATCGCCTTAATGCTGATCACGAACAGTACATTAAAACCAATCCGTGAAATCATTGCAACCTCCAAGCAGTATGCCGCCGGAAATTTCAATGCGCGAATTGATGTGCATACCGATAACGAATTTGGTGAACTTGCACGATATATGGAGGAAATGGCAGACGAGCTGAGTCGTTCCAATGAATACCGAAAGTCTTTCATTTCCAATATATCCCACGACTTCCGTTCTCCTCTGACCTCGATCAAAGGATATATTGAAGCCATGATTGACGGAACGATTCCACCGGATAAGCATGAGAAATATCTACAGATCGTATTAAATGAGACAAAGCGTCTGACCAAGCTGACACAGGGACTTCTGGAACTGAACAACTTCGACTCCTTTGATCTCCAGCTTGATAAGTCGAATTTTGATATCAAGAGCATTATTCTTCCTACGATCAACACCTTTGAAGGTCGTTGCCAGGACAAAGGCATTTATCTGCATGCAATCTTCCATACCGACAATACCATTGTCTATGCGGATCGTACAAGAATCCAGCAGGTTATCTACAATCTGGTTGACAATGCGATCAAATTCACCCCGGAAGGCAGGCAGATTACGGTTCAGGTCACAGAAAAATCCGATAAAATCTTTGTCAGTGTCAAGGATGAGGGTGTCGGAATTCCACCGGAATCAATCAAGAAAGTATTTGACCGTTTCTATAAAACGGATCCAAGCCGCGGAAAGGATAAGACCGGAACCGGTCTCGGACTTGCCATCACAAAAGAGATCATCAAGGCGCATGGTGAGAATATCACCCTCACCAGTAAGGTTGGCGAAGGAAGTGAATTCATTTTCTCTCTCCCTATGCAGAAGGAAATGCAAATTCCGATCAAAGCCGTACATGTGAAGAAGGAAGAAGATACACAATATATCTCCAACGGAAAGTTCCGTATTAAGAAGAACTAAAGGAAAAGCAGCTCTGAATATCCTATCCAGAGCTGCTTTTCCTTTAAGCTACCTGTGGGTAGTCAATAACAGCAATTTCCTGCATCAATTTCTTCGCCATATTAACAATTGCTTCAAGCCGTTCGGCAACTTCATTCGTATAATATTTTTCACCGCATTGTTCACATTCAAGGCATGGAACATTTTTAATTACAATAATACTATTTTTATAATTTACAACATGTGTCGTTGTACTATTTACGGTTGTGCTATTTTTGCAATACATACACATATCCATCACCTCTTTCTTCTAGTCTTTAAATCATTTTCAAATTTCTTTGTATCTGGATAATACGCTGTTATAAGATATACATTTATACTATCACAACCTGCAACAATATGCAAAATCCGTCCATTTATATTATATCCAAAAATCAGGCAACTAGGATTAGGAAAATCATCTGGATAATCCTCTATGATTTCCCCTGTTGCAATTCCGTTCTTAACATCAGCACGACTGATATCTCTTTCCTGCATTCGCTGCAAGCAATGCTGTGTCCAAAGAATCTTTGATTCAGCACACAACTTTTGGTATATCTCTAAATCCATCTGCTCCCTCCTTTAGCTCATTCTGAATTACTGTGTTCTATTATGTCTCTAAATAACTATATTTTCAACAAAATCATTATTTATATCGTTCTGCCATCTCATTTACAGCATCACGGATACGCTCGCGGAGATCTGCAGGCTCTATGACCTCTACGCTGGTTCCGTACTGCATCGCCCAGTGAAACATGGCATTCTGGCTGCAGGTCACACGGATAAACGCCTTATTGGCATCTGTCTCAGGATTAAAGTTATCTGGATAATTGTTCTGAACAAATTTTGGTGACAACACTTCAAAGTTCTTATCAAACCAGTCTACAATATCACCCATATTCCCTTTCTGAACCTTTAATACAATCGTAGCTGCGGGATCACTGAACATGTAGAGATGTTCCGCCATATGCTGTGGCAGATTCAGTCCATGCTCCATCCCTTTTACCAGACTTTTATCCTTGACCTTTTCATCTAATATCTCAATCTCCGTCATACGATCGATCCGGTAATTCGACAGATTGTCATATTTATCATAATTGCAGATCAGATAATATTTGCCCTCATTTGCAACCATCTGATATGGATTTACGATATACTTCGTATCCTTCTTGGATGAAGCTGTTTATCGATACCATAGGTGTTATAGAGAAATGCAACCTTCTTGCCCTCACTGATCGCATCATCGATCATCTCAACATTTAACATGGTCTGACGGTTATCGGTATGTGATAACCCCGGCAGATTGCACACATGCTGTACCTTCGCACTGAAATACACATTCGAAAGCCCCTTGATCTTCTCGATCAGCTCCTGTGCCTGATTTCTCGGTATCGTCTTTGAAAATAAAATACTGTCGATCAACATTCTAAGCTCAGCATCATCAAATTCATGATTGTAATACCAGTCCTTTGTCAGGATCTCGGTCTCTCCGTTTTTATTTTCACGTTCAATCTCCGTACATTCCAGATTATAACCAAAATCCACCAGATTCATCAGATTGCTCTTGACGGATTTCCGGTCAACCTTCATTCCATATTCGGTTTCCAGCTTCTTTATGATATCCTTCTGATCCATTGTATGTTCGGAATCCGTATATTTCCGAAGAATCTCAAGGATACAGATATTCATCATTTTCTTTCCATCTACCATGTATGTACTCATAAATACTCCTTTTTACCACTCATAATGGTGAAGCTGTCCCTTCGTCTCAAGCTCTGGGAAGCCCTGCTGTCTGAGTGCCTCATATAACACGATTGCTACAGAATTTGCCAGATTCAGGGAACGGATCTCCGGGAACATCGGAATCCTGACTGCTGTTTCCTTATAGTCTAACAGAATCTCCTCCGGAATTCCTGCGCTCTCTTTTCCAAACATGATATAGGCATCTTCCTCATAGTTTACATCTGTATATTTCTGTTTGGATTTGGTCGTTGCCATATAGATCTTTGCGCCCGGATTCTTTTCAAGGAAATCATTGAAATGATCATAGATCGTTACATCTAATTTGTCCCAATAATCCAAACCCGCACGCTTTAACTGCTTCTCGTTGATCTGAAAGCCCAGAGGCTCGATCAAATGAAGTCTTGCACCTGCTGCCACACAGGTACGTCCTATATTTCCTGTATTTGCCGGCATCTCCGGCTCATGAAGTACGATATTTAACATGTTTTTCTCCCTTCGCTCTTATGGTGTCAAAAAGCTTTCCTCTCCATCGTGGATGATCACGCGGTCATGTCCGGTTGTTGTTCTGCCGATCACAGCAGCCTCAAATCCGGCTTCATACAGACGATTACTTAACATTCCACCATCTGCTGTGACAAATAACGCTGCTCCACATCCATCGATCCGGTATGGATCATCCCCGGTAAATTCACAGATCTCAATGGTTTCCTGCATGATCGGTATATGGTCATGGCTGATCCGAAGCCCGACATTTCCAGCCTCTGCCAGTTCCCATAATGCGCCATATACTCCTTCTGTTGAGATGTGGCGTGCATATATACTGCCACATGCCATCGCAATATCTCCCTGATTCTTCATAAGTAATAACCGGTCAAATTGCTCTGCTGTGCGAAGATATTCCTCAGAATATCTGGTCAGAAGCTCTTCTTTTCTTTCCCTTACCCGAAGCAGGGTTCCAAGGATGCCGGTCTGTCCGCACATAACGATATCCATATCCGGCTTGATCTTTGCATTTTTCTCGCCCTGCGATATCTTTCGTCCATACATCGTTACAGTTACCGCAGGCTCCTTGAATATCCCGCTGATCGCAGTATCTCCATACACGACATCTACATGAAGCTCCTTCGCAAGATCAGAAAGCTCCCGCAGGATCTTCTTCATCTTCTTCTCGTCATTTTCCGGCATCATAACCGTATCTGTAAGTGCAAATGGCTGATACCCGCCAAGCCGTAATTTATTATATTGTTTGATAACATCCGAAGTCACCGTACCCAGTGCATTTGCAAGGCAGAGTCCTTCCGTTACTGCAAGCTCACTATCCAACAACACAAGCCGGCTATAGTCATCTCCTATGCCGGCTTGTGTTACGTCAGAATGTTCCTGTTTATTCAACGATCTTAAGATTGACCGCTTCTGCTGTATAAATCGAAACTTTTCTTTATTCATCCCTGATACCTTTTAGAATGCATATGCAAGCATACCGATTACCATAGCTGCTACCAGGATTCCAACTATAATTGCAGATGCTACCTTTTTACCCTTTGAACTGCTTAAATTGATCATTTCCCATTTCTCCTTTATATTTTAAACTTATAATTTTCTGATATTATCCGCCCCACATCAGACCTTTTTCCGTCTTATGCAGCGACATCATGTATAGATTAACGCTGAATTTTCACTTTGTCCAGATATAATAGCATTATTTTATAGCAATTTAGCATTTGTGCCAGATTCTGCCAACTGCTTATTCCGTTACATTTGCCGATGGGCACACACGGTTCAGCGCGCATTCGGCACATTTTGGTCGTCTGGCGATACAGATCGTTCTTCCAAGTGTAATGATCTGAATATTATATAAGATCCACTGTTCCTTTGGAAGCTTTTCCATAAGCTCATGCTCGATCTTCACCGGATCATCACTATCTGTCAGCCCAAGCAGCCTGGAAATACGTTTTACATGTGTATCAACGACGATACTTGGCTCGTGGTAGATATTGCCACGGATCACATTTGCGGTTTTTCTTCCAACACCGTCTAATTTTGTCAGGCTCTCGATATCACTCGGCACTTCTCCGCCATATTCACTGATGAGCTTCTTTGCACAGCCAATTATATTCTTCGCTTTATTCTTATAAAATCCGGTCGAGTAAATATCCTTTTCCAGTTCCTTGATATCTGCATCGGCAAATGCCTGCAAGGTCGGATATTTCACGAACAGATCTTTTGTTACGATGTTTACTCTGGCATCTGTACATTGTGCCGACAGCATCGTTGCGATCAGAAGCTGCCATGCATTTTCATGATTCAGATAACACTTGTAATCTGTTCCATATGTCTCATTCAAGATCCAGCAGATCTCAGCGACCTGCTGCTTTTCTTTTTTTGTCATGCTGCATTACTCCTGTTTTCCTGCCAGATAGTTGATAAACTGCTGGGCTGTACGACCGGAGATTCCACCATGCGACAGCTCCCATTTGTTTGCTTCCGCACACAGTTCTTCCTCTGTCATATGGATGCCGTTCTTCTCTGCCAGACCTACAACGATCTGGAAATATTCCTTCTGTGATGGCTTGCTGTAATTGATCGTAACACCAAAACGATTGACCAGTGACAGCTTCTCCTGCATCGTATCGCTCTTGTGCATACCATTGTTATTCTCAAGATCGGTACGATCTGTCCATGTTTCACGGATCAGATGACGACGGTTCGAGGTCGCATAGATCAGAACATTATCCGGCTTGATCTCCAGGCCACCTTCGATGACTGCCTTCAGATATTTGTATTCTGTCTCAAACTCCTCAAAGGACAGATCATCCATGTAAATGATGAATCGATAGTTACGGTTCTTGATCTGGGAAATAACCTGAGACAGATCCTGAAACTGATGCTTATAGATCTCGATCATACGAAGTCCCTGATCGTAATATTCATTTATGATCGCCTTGATCGTTGTTGACTTTCCGGTTCCGCTGTCACCAAATAACAGCGCATTATTTGCCTTACGTCCTGCAACAAAGGCTTCCGTATTCTCCACGATCTTCTGTTTCTGGATCTCATATCCGATCAGATCATCCAGACGAACATCCTCTGTGTTATTGATCGGAACAAACTGCATATCTCCATTTGTCGGATGAACGATACGGAATGCCTTGTTCAGTCCGAACATTCCAACACCATATGCCTTATAGAAATCCGTCACGATCTTGAAGATATCATTTTCATCCTTTGCCCCTTCGATCGCACGGCTGATATCCTGTACCTTTGTGCTGACATTCTTATTATACATACGTTCTTTCTTGCCGATGCTTTATAATTATTCACGATCGTGAAGCAGTCAATATCCAACGCTTCCTCAATCTCAGAGAAATCAAAATCAAACAGCTTCTTGAAGATCTTGAAATCATTTTTTGCAAAATAATTAACGGTTCCGTCATTGGCACCCACTTTTTCACTCGTCATAGAGAATGAATTCTCATTTGTGATAAGAATAAATGCCAGATAATTGTGCCACAGATTTGTGTCAAATCCATAATCGGTAGCAAGATCCAGCAACCGCTTGATCTGGTCGTAGATCCTTGCAACCAGCTCCGCATTCGGACAGTCTCCGCGGTCAAAATCCTCAAATATCCCGGACAGCTTCATCAGAATACTGTTCTCACCCAGATTTCTATATAATACCAATTTCGCTATATCTCTGTACATCTTAAATTATCCTTCTTTCTTCATTTGTCTATATAAACAGGCATTTGCCCTGTTTTATCCAGCTCGTTTCTCTCAGGCATTTTCCTTGCTTCTTTTCTCTTTCATGCGTCTGGACTGTCGTCTCTGCTTCCGCTTCCGGGGTTTCTCCCTCCAGCCATCATCCGTCGAAGCGTAAGGTTCTCCATACTTTTCCCAGGCGACTCCCTTTTCCCGCAATCTCATAAGTACGAATTCCTTCACCAGTGCATATAAGACAGAGGATAACGGTACAAATATCAACATACCGAGAATTCCCATCAGATCTCCGCCAATGATAACTGCAACCAACACCCATATAGATGGAAGTCCGACGGAACCGCCTACCACATGCGGATAGATCAGATTTCCCTCGACCTGCTGCAGTATGATAAACAGGATCAAAAATACCAGTACCTTTTTCGGATCGTCAACCAGAATGAGAAATGCACCAACACCACATCCAATAAATGCACCAAAGACCGGAATCAATGCCGTTACCACAATCGTAACACTGACCGTCAGTGCATATGGAATACTAAGGACGCTCATGGATACAAAGAACATCAAGCCCAGAATACATGCCTCCAGGCACTGTCCGGTTATGAAATTTGCAAATGTCTCATCTGCCATAACGCAGGTCTTGATGATCTTATCTGCTGTTTTCTCTTTAAATAACGCATATATCAGACCCTTTGTCTGACGCTTCAAGTTCTCCTTCTGTGCCAGAATATAGATTGCGAAAAATAATCCAACCACAAAATCGACTATACCGCTGACAACAGAGGTTGCAAAATTAAATGTTGATGACAACAGGCTTCCGCTTCCATTCTTTATCAGATTGATTGCACTCTCACTCACCTTATCCCATGCAATATCAATCTCCATGATCCGGTCAACGATATCCGGATATCCCGCTGCCAGATTCACCGCCCAATTCTTAATTGCCTCCATCGTAGACGGGAACTGCTGTCCGATCGCTGTAATTGTCCGGCTGACCTCCGGTATCAGCATCGTGATCACAAAAGCAATCACCAGAACGACGCAGATAAGGGAAAGCACCATACAGACCGGTCTCCGGAACCGATACCATCTACTTTTTTCATTTCGGAATAACAGATTTTCAAATCCCTTCATCGGCACATTCAGAATGAACGCAATCGCAAATCCAATCACGAACGGCATAAGCAACCCGATGATCCATGTACCGCAAGCATAGATTTTATCAAAACGAAATACGCAAAATACGACTAATACAGTTATAATGATCAGTTTTATGAGCTTTTTCATATTCGAATTATTCAGTTCCAAATTCAATTTCCTCTGCTTTCTTTTTACATTTTTTTGAGCAGGCACATAGAACGTGTCTGCTCAATCATGCCAAGACCATTTATTCCGGCAGATTGATGTTTCCAAATACATCTCCTATGGAATAGGTCATATTCTCTTTTGGTTTATAAGCATTCATAATCGGAGCCATGATCTTCTCAAACTTCTCCCTGTTCTTTGAAAGAACGAATACTTCTGCTGTATTTCTGGCATCCCACAATGCATCATGCTCTTTTCCCTGAAAATCTTCTCCCAGATAGAATACCGCATCTGACAGTGCCAGTCTTCTTCTGGTTCCAAGCATACGTGCAAATTCCTTCTGGAAATCCTTCCATTTGGATGCAAGCTTCTGTGCATCCGGGTTATTGTAGGATTTTAACTTGCGTTCCCGGTTAAACTGCCGCAGATCATTCTCACTCCATGCATAGATCACATCCGCGCTTAAGCCCCATGCAATGAACCGATCCATCGCAATCGCAAAATCCGGTGCATCGTCTACCATCTCATTTGTGATCCCGGTAAGATTTGTTATTCTGGATGTCACAGGCGTAATTCCCGGCTTTACATAAGTCTTGAATGAATCAATCTCCTTATATGTATCGTCCAGCTTAACAGCTCCTATTTCAATTATTTCATTTTTGCAAATTTTTAATTCATCGGGATGAGAATTATCGATCTGATTCATCTCAAAATCCACAAATATATACTCCATGTGTCACAACCTTCCTACAGCTGTCTTCCGGATGAAAGCCGCCTGTCGAACATGGCTTCCACCGTCACAATCTTACCTTAAAGCATACCATTCACATCCAAAAATGTCTATCTTTTTCTTGGTGGAGATTTCCTGTAAATGCCCTGTTAAAAAATGTAGCTATTTTCTACCTGTTTTTTTACACATATGAATCGCCACAAGTATAAACGGCAATGAAAATACCCCTGACAGTACATCGGAGATTCCCTGTGTAAGAGCCACGCCTGTTTCCTGAAAACACATAGGAAGAAGCCAGATCAATGGCAGGAAAAAGATTCCCTGTCTGGTGGAGGATATGAGAATGGCTTTTCCGATCTCCCCTATTGCCTGAAATAACATACCGCTGACCAGACACACCGCCATAAATGGCAATGATACCGCGTGCATCCGAAGAGAAAGAACTCCCAGCTCAAGTGCCGCATTTTCCCCAAATAATGAGATAATCGAGGATGCAAATATCCACACAAGAATACCTGTAACAGCCGATGCAATGACCTGACTTAGAATCGTAAATATGATCGCTTTTCTTACTCTATCATTCTTCTTTGCTCCATAATTATAACCGGCCACCGGTGCAAAGCCCTGCCCATATCCGACCATGACTGCAAATAATATGGCAAATACTTTATTTGATACTGATATCGCAGCTATCACGTCATCCCCATATGCTCTGGCTGCCCGATTCAACAGGATGGTCGCCACACAGACCAGCCCCTGACGGAAAAAGGATGGGATTCCGGTTCTCGTAATATCGATGGCTGTCTGCTTAAACACCGCTAAACCCCGTCTATCCTCTCTCTTTATCTGCTCAATTTTAACTCGCATTCCTGTTGGTTTATATTTGGCATCTGCATTTTGGGACAAATGATCCATTATGTCTGTATTTTTATTAAACCTGATCACACTTTTCCCACTCAGCATCACGATCAGCATAATAATGAGACTTACGCTCTGTCCACAAAATGTCGCGATTCCCGCTCCGCGGATTCCAAGTTCCAAATCTGACACCAAAATCGGATCTAAGACTGCATTTAAGACAGCACCACTTCCAATTCCAACCAATGCCCAGACGGGCATCCCTTCCGCCCGCAGAACATTGTTGAGTACATACGACACACACATGACCGGAGCTGTAAGCAGGATCCAGAAGCCATAATCGAGCGCGTAGATCTCGATTGTATCCGTTGAACCCAGAAAATCGATCAATGGCTTCTGCCACAGGAAGCCGGCCGCCATCAGTATCAAGCCGGCCACAAGAGCCATCAGGACAGCAGCAGACGCATCTCTGCCCGCCTCCTTCTCTTTCTGCTCCCCTAAGAACCTGGATATCCTGCTGCCTGCTCCCATCCCAAATGTATAACCTACTGCCTGTATCATCGCAAGCACTGAAAATAAAATGCCAACTGCCGCCACTGCACTGGTTCCAAGATCTGAAACAAAATACATATCCACGATATTGTATGTCGTTCCGGCAAGCATACTGACAACGGTCGAACAGGACAGCCGCAGAATAAGAGAAGGCACAGGAGTCTGTGTCATTTTCACATGATTCTCCTGTGCCTTATCCTTTGTATTGTCAGCTTTATTTGAGATATTATCTTTTTTCATATGCAGTCTTCCTGCCTTATAGCCGTAGTAAGAAACTGACAAATAAATCTTTCTGTATCTATCCAAACTCGGATACCAAAATCATAACGATCCTTTGTATCATCCAGATATGCATTATTGCAGAAATGCAGCCACTTCCTCAATCTTATTCTGTGCATCATATACGCCCAGATCGTACATTGCCTGAATCTTCTTATCATCCTTTTCCGTTCTTGATATGTCAATCTGTACACTCGGACGGATAATAAGAACCTCGCCCTTCTGTTCCAGTTCAGCCAGCTTCTCCAATGTCTTATTATAATACAAATGCCTCATGGCTATTCGTTTCACATACTCCGGATATTCCTTATACCGGATTGCTTCCAGCTTCAACATGCTGTCTTCTTCCTTGACGTAACCTTCCGGTCTGGTCAAAACTACGATATCTTTTCGATATCCCATTCTCCTGAACTGGAAGATCGGAATGCTGTCTGCAGTTCCGCCATCCAATAACTTCTTGCCATCTACTTCTACAATCTGTGACACGATTGGAAGTGATGCTGATGCACGTAGCTTGTCCATATCCTTTCGAAGATCCGTACATTCCAGATACTCCGGCTGTCCGGTCTCTACATTTGTACAGCATACATAAAATCTCGTTGGATTCTCCTCGAATGCATCATAGTCGAATTTGTATAATTCATTCGGCAGCCGATCATAACAAAAATCAACGCCAAATAAATTTCCCGTTTTCAGCAATGACTTCAAACTCATATATTCCTTATTGTTTCGGTATTCCAAGCTATATGCAATATTCTTCCACGCTGCTTGGATACGAAAGATGCTCCATGAATAGCTCCCGCCGATACGCCGATCACGCCATCCACTGTAATATTATGATCTAAAAATACATCCAGTACGCCGGCAGTATAGATGCCACGCATGCCACCGCCTTCTAAAACCAATCCTGTCTTTGTCATATATCTTCAACTTCCTTTCAAAACGAATTTGCTATCTTTTGTTTTTACTATGATAACGCAAATCTGGATTTTGGCAAGGGGAATTTTGGAGGTGGGGTGATGGATAAATAGGATGATGGATAATCTTATATTATCAATCTAAAGGATGAATAATACTTAAATTATATCATCTATAAGTTTTATAAATTACACAGGTATTCTTTAGCCCCAAATAATAATCAAAATAATTGCGGAGGGATTAATAAATGTTTTTAATGTTCATTGGAAAGTATCAGTCAGATATGGCATATACAGGTCATTATTTTAATGGTTCCATTACCTTCTATGGAGATGGAACAAATGGCAATATATATTGTTGCCCAAAACATTCACGTGTTTATGACAAAAATGTGTTTATAAATTTTATTATAAAAAATATAAAATACAGATTAGACAAATATAATTTTATTTTTTATAACCAGAGTTATGCATATGAAGTCATAAACAAATTTCCGGAATGCAAAGAGCATATTTTAAATATTAATTCAAGAGAATTGCTTGATTGGCTATCAAACAAAACATTAGTTCGTGTATGGGCCCAAAATCTTATTGATGTACCATCATTTTGTACTGTTACTGGAAGTGAATGTACCTTTTCTAATTTTAAAAAATTATTTCCACAAGAAAATGAATTTGTAATTCAAGATAATTATTCATCTGGCGGATTAGGTAGTTTCATAATTAAAAAAGATCAAAATATGAAAGCTAACATACTCAATCCGTGCAATATTTATTTAGTTTCACCATTATTGAAAAATAGTTATTCAATAAATATACATATATTAGTTGGTAAATTTAATCAAATAATATTCTCACCATCAATCCAGATAATTGACCCAAATCAATCTCCGTTGATTTTTAGAGGATCTGACTATATCGAAGCACAAAAAATTCCAAAATTAATTATTAATAATTTATATAATTGTACAAAAAAAATAGGTAATAAACTAGGAAAAATGAATTATAGGGGAATCTGTGGTTTAGACTTTATTGTTCAAAACAATAAATTATATTTTATTGAAATAAATCCCAGATTTCAAGGTTCCTCTTTTTTGATTAATCGTACATTATTTGAAAACAACCTTCCATCATTATATGAATTAAATGAAATGGCATTTTCTAATGAACCAATTAAAATAGAAAAGAAAAAAATTAGAAAATTTGAATATTAATTATAGCTATTACAAGATAAAATATATGAATTAAATGAAATGGCATTTTCTAATGAACCAATTAAAATAGAAAAGAAAAAAATTAGAAAATTTGAATATTAATTATAGCTATTACAAGATAAAATATAGTAAAAATATAGCTGTAG
>NZ_QUEV01000006.1:0-221900 GCF_003478225.1 Clostridium sp. AM54-37XD | reverse complement strand
CTTGAAGACTACGAGGTTGATAGGTCTGAGGTGTAAGTGCGGTAACGCATTCAGCTGACAGATACTAATAGGTCGAAGACTTATCCTGAGAGGTTCGAAAGATAAGCGGAAGAGATTGGAGAGAATGAAGTCGCAAGACTTTCTGTATGAAATTCTGAAGGTACATGAAAAGTAAATATTTCATCTACCTATTAAGTGTCCCAATTTAGGACACTTAAGCAGTATAGGGGATTGGTCAAATGGTATGATAGGGGTCTCCAAAACCTTTGGTGGGAGTTCGATTCTCTCATCCCCTGCTATTAGGAATAGCCTTAGAAGTCGCATAAATGCTGGCTTTTAGGCTATTTTTTTTGTTTTGTGAAGATAGAAAACTCTGTGATATCAGTAAGCCATTTCTGATTCGGTTTTGTAGCATGGAAATCTCTAGCTATAACATTCTCCACCGCAGGTGTTATTTCACCTTTATAGGAGTTATATTTCTGTCTGCGTTTTCGTCTGATAATTAGTTTTTCCTGCTTCATAATACGACGAACCGCTTTTTCAGAAACTTTTATACCTTCACGATGAAGCAGCGTATGAATTCTCCGATAACCAAATATATCACGATTTTCATGAAACAGTTGTACGATTCTTTTGCGAAGATTGGAGTATTTATCCTCTGCATAAATGGTTTTTTCTTGATAATAATAGCTACTTTTTGCAAGGTTTAGTTTTTTAAGAAGATCCGGCAGTGAATACCTATTTTTCAGGGCATCGATTATCACTGCCTTCTCTCGATTTGAGAGAGCTGTCTGATCGATGCCGGGGTCTTTTTTTAATACATTGATTGTTTCTTTAAGAATATCTATTTCCATCTGCATATCAAGCATCTGAGCTTTAAGCTCATTGATATCTTCCGCAGATGTGATATCGTTTGGATTTACATTAATGTTGGCAGTAGTTTTTTTCGTGGGTTGAAAACATCCCTTCTCCCGATACTCCCTAATCCATTTATATATCAAGGAAGGTATGTATCCGATTTCTTCTGTCACTAATTTTACAGGCTCGCCCTTAATAAGGCAACGTTTAATTACGTCATGTTTCAATTCAGTTGGAGCTTGTCTCCAATGCTTTTGATTTGGAACATCGTAATATTCGGGATACTTTTTATGCCAATGATAAAGCATTGGTGCAGATGGATACCCTAAGGTTTGGACAACTTTGTCTGGGGATCCTGTCGCTTTTAGCAATACAAGTGCTGTCGATATTTGTTCTTGTGTGTACCTCATAACATGTCAGACATTACACAGTCCAACTTTTTGTCCGCATGCCCGTTTATTTTACGGTTATTTACTTTTATAAAGAATACAATTATGGTATAATAATACCATTATAAAGTAGGAGGTGGGTATTATGCCACAGATTATACCAATTAAGGAATTAAAGAATACAGCAGAGATATCAGATATGTGTCACAAGTCTGAAGAACCAATTTATGTTACAAAAAATGGATATGGTGATATGGTTATTATGAGTATGGAGAATTACGAAAATACCATGAATCGAATAGCGATGTATCATGATATAGAAATTTCAGAACAGCAAATAAGAAAAGGTCAAGTAAGGGATGCAAGAATCTCGCTTCAAGAAACAAGGGGAAAGTATGGCTTATAATTTGAGAATAACAAAACATGCAGAGAAACTGTTAGATAGACTTGTTTATTATTTGCTTTATCGACTTAAGAATGAACAGGCTGCCAGACACTTGTTGGATAGTATCAATGATATATATGAAAGATTGGAAGAAAACCCATTGCAGTTTCCACGATGCAGAGATAACTTTCTTGATCAAAAAGGATACCATGAGGTGGTTGTGCCACAGATGAATTATGTGGTTGTATTTAGTATTGATGGAAATGTTGTGAATGTTCTAGGTTTTTTTCATCGACTTGAGAACTATTCACACAAAATATAAATAGCAGAACTTGTGAACAAAAAGGTTTCTAAAGCATGGTTGACCAGATAGTTAGTTTCTGATAAGAAAGATTAGATTGTTGAACAATAATTAGCATTGACTTGCACAGGAAGTGCGGAAGTATAATTTATATAATCGGGGATATACTAAGCATATATCAGCAGATGATTGACACATATTTGTTAGAAGAAAGGGTGGTTATTATGATGTCATTATCAAATGCAGCGGATGGATTTTGTTCAACGATCGCGTGGAACTGTGCAGATAAAGCATTATTTGGAGATTGTCCGTTAGATACGGGGGATGAGGTTCAGGTGGTATCATCGTTTTTCGGAAATGTCATCGTCCGGGTACACGGAAGATGCCTTGCAATTACCAAGGATACGGCAGAGCGGATCAAGATGTGCCAGCCGGACGCACAGTAAGAGATAAAATTTATAACTGTTCTTGAAGTCGTGGGCAAATGTTTTATTGTGTAAATGTTAAATGAAAATGAGTTGGTTGAAATAATAAATAATATATATTATTATTTATATATCAATAATTTGGAGGGAGACATTTACGAAAGAAAAAGAAGTATTTTATTATTATGTGCATTATTGATCATTGCACTCATACTGCCATGTAGTGGAAGCGAGACAGCATCTAAGTTTACTAAAAAGCAAAGGCAACATACAAGAAGTGTTTGGATAAATATTTTTATAAGACAAATGGGAAACCTTTAAAGTTTAAATATTATTATAAAGGAAAGCTTAGAAGCGAAAGTACAAAGAGTGACCAACATGGTATATATACACGTATAACAAAAATGTCTGATAAAGCATTTGTAGATGAATTTATCGGACGTATGGGTGTGTATATAAAGACATATTTCAAAAAGACAAAGTCGGGTGGAACAGAGGTCGCGAAATATAGCACACGGATGGATCCGGTAACGTATAAAACAATAAACGAGTATTATGTAAATGGTAAGAGAACAACAAAAAAAGCTTATCAGAAAAAAGTAAAATCATTAGGAAAGTTAAAAAAAATTACATATCAGAATTATAATGATGTCTGGTAAAATGGGAATATATTTAATATGAATACAAACGCCTGCCATTGGATTGAATAAGAACCAATGACAGGCGTTTGTATTACCTGTGCGAGGACAATAAGCTAAAGTCTGTATTTATACAATGTGCTCTGATAATTGCCCACGATATAAATATTATTTTGTAATAAACGTGCTGTAGATTGCTTTGATTGCTGTCTCGAAGTCACGGTTTTCAACACCGATGATGATGTTAAGCTCAGAAGAACCCTGATCGATCATCTTGATATTGATGCCCTTGTTTGCGAGAGCAGTGAAAAGCTTACCTGCTGTACCGCTCGCTGACTTCATACCACGACCTACAACCGCGATCAGTGCAAGACCGGATTCGATCTCAACAGAATCTGGTTCTGCCAGACGATGGATAGCAGATACAACGCTCTGTTCCTTATCGATGAATTCGTCTGCATGAACAACGATGGTCATAGTATCAATGCCGGATGGCATATGCTCGAAGGAGATATTGTTCTCTTCAAATGCCTGAAGAACCTTACGGCCGAAGCCGATCTCTGAATTCATCATTGCTTTTGTAATGAAGATCGTACAGAAATCTTTCTTTCCGGCAATACCTGTTACAACATAATCCTGCTTCTGGCAGGTACTTTCAACGATCCATGTTCCTGCATCTTCCGGTGCATTTGTATTCTTGATATTGATAGGAATACCACAGCTTCTTACAGGGAAGATAGCGTCCTCGTGGAGAACGGAAGCGCCCATGTAGGATAACTCACGAAGCTCGCGGTATGTGATATATTTGATCGGCTTTGGATCCGGAACGATTCTTGGGTCGGCTACAAGGAAACCGGATACATCTGTCCAGTTCTCATATACATCTGCACGGCTGGCTCTTGCAACGATAGAACCGGTTACATCGGAACCACCACGGGAGAAGGTCTTAATATTTCCATTTTTACCCATACCATAAAAGCCGGGGATAACAGCACGTTCATTCTGAGCGAGACGCTCGGTCAGACGCTTGTATGTCTTATAATCGTTCAGATTTCCCTCTTCATTGAAGAAAATGACTTCTGCTGAATCGATAAATGGAATACCAAGTAAGCTGCCATGACCTTACCATTTAAGTATTCACCTCTGGATGCAGCATAATCGCTCTGAGGATTCTCTGAAAGGTTCTTTTTGATCTCGGCAAACTCATCATCCAGACTGAAATCCTTCAGTTCAAGACCAGTGATGATCTCATCGTATCTGGCTTTGATCGCTTTTAATTCTTCGTCAATATCATTGCCTTCGCTGGCGGTCTGATATGCATGAAGTAACATATCAGTTACCTTTGTATCTCCATCAAATCTTTTTCCCGGAGCAGAAGGAACAACATATACACGGCTTTCATCTGCATGGATGATATTACCGACCTTCTTGAACTGTTCTGCACTTGCCAGGGAACTTCCACCAAATTTAACAACTTTCTTCATAATAAACTCCTGCATTTCTATTTTTATTTACAAATTATCTCTATCTTAATATTATTGTGCCGATTAGACAAGGAAAAAATGTGATTTTTTTGAATTTTGAATGATCGAATAAAAACCTCTTGTATAATGGTTTTGTTTTAGGCAAAATGTTGAACCTTTTCAGAAATAATCTGAGATTTTTGATAGATGAAATATAAGAATATGGATTTCACACGTAAATTGTGCAAAATGACTGAAACAGCTGAAAAAATTCGTTATCTCCAAATGTGAAAAAATGTTGTACTTCCTTGAATTTGCTTGTTTTCTATACTAGAATAGCAGTCGAAAAGGTAGCATAATGCCCAAATGGCTAGAAGATTGAGGTGATAATGTGATTGATTTTTATAAGTGTCAGTATCATTTTAATGCCAGCCATAGCTTTGATGGAAATAAAGAACAGGCACACAGTCATACATTTACGATGATACTGTATATTCGTAATCATTCCGGTCGAGATATGGATTTTAAACGGCTAGACAGAATGATTGAGATTTTTCTCGGCAGATATGAGGGCTTATATCTGAATGAACTTCCCTGTTTTGCCGGGAATGCAAGTATAGAGGCAATCGGAGATTATTTTTACGAACAATTAAAGATAAAATTATCGGAATTGAATGCGGAGCTGATGCAGCTTGATATAGGGGATACACCGCTTGGGGTGTATCAGGTGTGTGATCGCATTTTGTTACCGACGGTTAATGAGAAACGGAGCAGAGAAAATCTGGAGGCAATCTTGTTCTATAAGAAACAGATGCCTGACCAGAAAAAATAGATAGGGACTCATTCGGATAAGATGGGTCTTTTTTGTGTGGAATGTCATAAAACAGACAGAAAGAAGGCATGTATGATGAGACATAAGAAAATCTGTAAAAAAATAATAGCTGTAGGGATAGCGGTATTGTTGATCGCTGTTTCTTGTATGCCAATGACAGGAATGAGGAGTCAGGCAGCAACGTTTGAAGATAATGGAAATACAGTAGATATATATACGGATAATGATTATTTGTGTATTCGGTATAATGGAGCTGGTCAGGATATCTGAATGAGCGCTTTGACCTGTCGGCAGACGGAGTGTCACTGGATCGATTGAATGCGATCATATTGAATAATGGAAATAATGGAGACGGAAGTTCATTTTCAGTAAAGGATGCATGGAGTTCGGAAATCAGCGGGGCTTCCGGAACGGTTACAAATACCGGAAAAAAACAATATTACGGATATGAATTTATGACATGGAAGATTCAGGTTCCACTTGATACTTATGAGGCTTTTAATCTTGATACGCTGAAGGTAACATATAAAGGGCAGAGCACGGAAGTTACGATTGGTACAAAGAATACTACGGAAGAAGCTTCTACAGAAAATACGGAAGAAATTACATCTGCTACAGAGAAGGACTCAACGGAAGAAATTCTGACGACCGAAGATACAACTGAAGCTGAAAAAAATGATACAACAGTCTCCGGGACAACGGAACAGAGTGTTACTGAAGCAGTAAGTGAAGATACTACTGCAGACGGTACTGGTGAGAGTACAACAGAGATTTCCAGTACGGAATCAGAAGACAGCAGTGCAGTAACTCCTGAGACTACATCGGAGGATAACAATAGTGCAACCACTACCGGAGAAATGACGGATGAGGCAACAACAGATACAACGGGCGGAATCCATGTAGGCGGCAATATCCAGATCGATGGCTATTATGATGACTGGGAAGGAAGACCGAAGACGGAGATTACATATTCCAGTAATAACAAACAGTGTAATCATTATGGTCAGCTTGCATTAGACGGGGATACTTTATATGGCCATTTTAAGATGAATGAATTATATACCTCCGGTATGCAGCTTCAGATCTGGTATCTGACGATCAACGGCAAGACATTTGCCATGCAGATCCAGCCGGAAAAGAACGGAAATATCGACTGGAGTACGCAGGCTCCGAGATCAGAAGGAATCCATACTAACTTGAAAGCTTTTATCGGATATGGAAATAATAATGAATGTGACAGTAAAGTAGCATATACAGTGTATGATGCAGAACATAAGGATAATACGCCGGGAGATGAGGTGGAATTCTCGCTCAGTCTGAAACGTCTGGCAGAATTAACAGGTATTCCTGCGGATGAGATGGGAACTATCACGATCCAGAATCCGAATATCGGAGGTCAGGGTGTGTCGATTGCCGGATCTTCTACAGGACCGGCCGTAGGTGTGTTGATCGCTCTGTTACTGGCAGCAGGCTATGTTGCAAAGAAAAGAAAGGATAAAAGGTAGAGGATGAACTGGCTGGTATTTGTCTGTCTTCTTGGTTGGATCTATATATTAACAGTATTATATCGGGCAAAATTGAATTTCTGGTATTATATCTGCGGAAGTGTGGGATTGTTTATTTTCAGTCTGATACTGATAGAACCGTATGTCGTAGTTCCGCTTCAAAAGGCCGTCTCTGCTGTTGCCGGTGTGATCGGTGGGCTGACGCATCTCTATGATTCTTATTTTCAGCAGGGAATTCTGTTTATCCAGAATGGCGGAACCAGTCTGTCCTTATATATTGATTTTGAGTGTTCCGGTGTGATCGAGATGCTGGCGTTTCTTGCGCTGCTCTGGTTCTTTCCGGTCTATGACAAATATGAGAGAGTGGTTGTAAGTATGATCGGAGTGATGGCGATCTTCCTCGCAAATGTACTTCGAATCTTCTTTATCTGCCTGTTAGTTCATATATGGGGCATCGATATGTATTTCTTTGCACATACGATATTTGCCAGAATCCTGTTCTATGGATGTACAGTATTCCTGTATTTCTATGTATTCACGAAACCACAGATTGTCAGACAGAAGGTAGGTGCATTCCGTTATGACAGCAATTAAAAATATGCTTATGTCTTCCGTGATCTTCTGGGTGGCATGGATCGTCATTCCGTTGATCATGGAAGTGATCCCAACAGTCGGGAATTTTATCATCCTGTTAAAACGCAGGATCATGAAGAAGAAATATAAGCCGTTATCCCATTATCCGGAGGTATCTCTGATCGTTCCGGTCTACAATTCGGCAGAAACCTTGTATGCCTGTGTGCAGTCGATCTATCAATCGAATTACCCGAAGGATAAGATATTTGTTCTGCTTGTCAATAATATGAGCAAGGATAACAGCTTTGAGATATACAGCAAATGTCAGAAGGATTTCCCGAATCTTTCGATTAATTGGATGAATTCGAAGCAGGGAAAATCCAAAGCCCTTAATCTGGCATTGTTTAACTGCCAGGGTAAATATATTATCCATATTGACAGTGATGGAATGTTAGAACCGGATGCTATCAGAAATATTGTAACAATGTTTGAGAATGAACCGGAAGTCCACAGCCTGACCGGAACAGTACTGACGAATCCGGAGTTGATCGATCAGACGAATCGATGCGCTTTACGGTTACTGCAGAAGATGGAGTTTGGTGAATATTGTCAGGCATTTCTATCCGGCCGTAATTTCCAGTCGGAGTTGAACAGTATCTTTACTCTGTCGGGTGCTTTTTCGGCGTTCCGTAAATCTGCGATCATGAAGACGCAGTTATATAATACGGATACCCTGTGCGAGGATACGCATGTAACTTTTCAGGTACGGTTTCAGATGAAGAAGCGTGTGGCACTTTGTCCGAATGCGATTTTTTTTGTAGATCCGATCGAGAGCTTGAATAAACTGTATGTTCAAAGGCAGCGGTGGCAGAGCGGTGAGCTGGAAGTGCTTCATATGTTCCGAAAGGATAGGATGAACATTGGCAGGAGTTTCTTTAAAGATTTCGTCATGCGGATCCTTGTGTATGATCACACGTTTGCGTTCCCTCGGATGATCTGGTATTTTGCGATTATCTGTCTGGCATTTATCAATTATCCGATGAAGCTTATTGTGACATCGCTCGTATTCTTATTCTTTTTATACAGTATGGCCAACTTCCTGTTGTATATCTGTATTATTCTGTTTTTAAAGGATTTTCCGTATTTGAGAAAATATTATGCAAGGAAATGGTATCTGATTTTTTTACTTCCGGTGTTTAATTTTATTGTATTCTGGTTCCGGTTTGCAGGAATTATTAATTCAACCAGAAAAACGAGAACATGGCGGACAAGAGACCTGCATGAAGAATGGAATGACTTTAAACAGGTCGTGACGCGTGATTTTGCAGGAACACACCGGGTGCTGGAGAAGATCAGAGATGAGGTAAATACCAGTGAATAAAGAGAAAAAACAATCATGGATAAAAAAACTATATACATCACCGAATCATAGGATTTTCTCGATATCCGCAACCGTGATCCTGTTTATTATGATATTTATGGGATGTATCTGTTATGAGCTGTTACAGAACCGGGAAGCAGTGATACAGGCGTATGAGGATGATCAGGAGGACTATCTACAGTTATTAGCCTGCAACATTCAGTCAGTTCAGAAGTCAGGAAAAGATGCAGAGGTTCTTGCTTTTTTACAGGAGCAGACTGTTTCCTCCGGAGAGAGGTTCTTGGTATATACAAGAGATTCGGAAGTGCTGTGGGCAAAGAATGAGAATACAACGGATACATTAGGTAAATATGCAGAGATCACAGAATTCTGGAAGATGATACGTGAGCAGGATGTTGTGGTGGATACAGTCAGATGGACGGTCGGACAGGAAGAATGTACGATCAGTGTGGTGTCTGATACGGATAGTATTCTGGAACGGACATCGACAATAAAGCATGGATATTATATTGTAATTGCAACAGGACTTGTAAGTGTCGTTCTGCTCGGGCTGTTGATTGCATTGTTAGAATCCTGGAACAAGGCAGAGAAGAATTTGAAGGGTACGAAGAAAGAACTGGACAAACGTAACCGGAAGCTTGAAAAGGTGACGAGCAATGCCGGGAATATGGGGTTTGAAAAGGCTTTAGATGACGAGATGGCAAAGAATATCTATGTACAGAATCAATATAACAGCTCGCATGAATTCTATGATAATAATTTTCTTCGTATCATGCTTCAGAAATCGGATGATGAAGCGTTAAAACCGATCCATTATATGTTCATTCATCTGGACATGATGGATCGTTATTATAGCAGACAGGAGATCTTTCATTTTATGAGGAAGATCCGTTCCAGACTTCATCAGAATGAGATCATGGGTGAGGTGAAGAAAGGATTTTTTGTTATTCTGCTTTACAGGCTGGATGAACAGCAGGCAAAAGACAGGGCGGATGAGATTTATCGGTACTGTATCCGAAAGTCCGAGAATGCATATCGCTCGATACGATATGACTTAATCGATGTTGGGGTAAAAAAACCGGTGGATGTGTACGATGCTTATACCAGAAAGCAGGAGGAGGCGTAGCGGAATGAGATATCAACAGTATAAATTCAAATTCTATATGGATGCCAGGCATGCTATCTATATCGGTGGAAAATTAGGCGAAGTACATCCGCATACCTGGGAGATCGTTCTGCATGTGGTGAAGGGAAAGGAGAATTTTGAACCATTTCATATACTTGAAAAGGCAGTTGAGGAATTTCTGGAACCTTTTCAGAATAATTATCTGAATGATATAAAGCCGTTTGATATATTAAATCCAACGATCGAAAACGTATGCCTGTATTTTAAAGAAAAATTGCAGGAGATATTAAATGCAATGGGATGGATCTTTCTGATGATCGAGATGAGTGAGACACCGGGAAGAACATATGTGATCAGTATGCTGGATGAGCAGGAGATGGAGCAGAATCAGACGGTGCAGACGCTTACAGACCTGATCTTAGATGAGATAAAACATATTGGAGAGTAAGAAATATGACAGACAGTCACAAGAGAATTCGGAAAAACTGCATATGTATAAGTATCTTGTTACTTGCAGGTGCAGGGCTTGCACTGTATCTTGTGCTATCAGGATATGAGCCGTCCGGTGGTGATATCTGGGGACATCTCTATAAGTCGCAGGAAATGTATGAGAGCCTGAAAAAAGGAAACGTCTTTCCGTTGTTCTCCCCATACTGGTATAACGGAATCCAGCTTTTCAGATATTGGGGACCGCTCTCTTATTATATTATGGCGGGACTGATGTTTCTTACAGGGGGCGATCTTCTTCTGGCTTACAGGCTGCTTGCCTTTGTTATATTCGTAGTCGGTGGACTTCCGTGGATTCTCTGGGGGATCCATGAGAACCGCAGAGTGCTTGGAACCTTTTTCGGACTGCTCTGGTTCTTTATGCCGGAGCATATCAGAATTTATTTTACAGCGGGAAATCTGCCGCAGATGGTGACGACGATGCTTGTACCATATGCGATCTGGTTCTTATGGCTCTATGTAAGAAAGAAGAATAATTGTGCAGCTGTCGGATTGTTTGTTTGTATGACATTGATGAGTTTTACGCATCTGATGGTTACTGCGATCATGGGCGTATCTGCATTTTTATATCTGCTGATCGATCAGATATGGAATAAGGATACTAGAAGAAAAATATTTGCTCTTATCTATATGATCTGTGGAATCCTGACAGCGGGTATATGGGTGATTCCTTCTTTAAAAGGCGGGCTTGTGACGTCAGAGAGTGGAGACGGAAGTGTTATGTCAACTTTGATCTATCCACTTACGACGTCATTAAATCCATTTAAACGTCTGAGTGCAGGAAATGACAGCTTTTATTTCGGACTGGCAGCAGTACTTATCGCGATAGCCGGAATCCTGCTTGCAAGAGGTGGAAAGAAAGCCGGTTTTGTATTTTTACTGATCATGCTTGCCTGTACAACGCCTGCTGCATACCGGATACTGGTAAAGCTTCCGTTCAGCCAGTTGTTCTGGATGACCCGGTTTGCGCCGATGATCTATGGTTTTTTCTTCAGTGCATGTCTGGAATGGGTTCGCTTGAAGAAAAAATATTGTGTGCTTCTGGCTGCACTTCTGTGTGTAGACAGTATATCATGTATGAATCTGGATTTTTACAGCGTTGCTACATCAGATGAAACAAAAATGGAGATGCAGCAGCTTACGGAACTGACAGACCAGCGGACGGCTGTTATCGATAAGAGTTCTTATGGTTCTTATCCATCTTATGGAATCAGTGGCAGCAGTCATACGATGTACACGTATGGCTGGGCTTGGCAGGGTGCTGCGACTGGGGATAATATTGTTCTGTTAAATGAAGCGCTTGACCGAAAATACTATCGTTTTCTGTTTGATCGGGCAGTAGAGCTTGGGGCTGATACGGTTCTGATACGGAAGAGTGATCTTGAGAAGCAGGATATCACAATCTCTGATATTGAGCAGGATGCGGCAGCCAGCGGTTATTCTATGGTGCAGGAAATGACGACTGCATATACTTATAAACGTGAGACACCGGAGAACTTTGGAACGGTCACCGGATACTATGGGCTTGCAATCGGAAAATATGCAAATGAAATGACTCTGCTTTATCCGGCATTTGTGGCAGGAAGCTCGGATGTGATCGAGGATTATTCAGTGGAAGAATTGAGCCGGTATGATACTTTGTTCTTAACCGGATTTGAATACAGGAATCAGAGTAAGGCAGAAGCGATACTTACGGACGTGGCGGCAGCAGGTACCAGAGTTGTGATCGACAGTACCCATGTTCCGGCTAATAAGAGTAATAAACAGGAAATGTTTCTCGGTGTATTTGCACAGCAGATCCATTTTGATGAACGGTATCCGGTTCTTTCTTATCAGAACAGCGAGATCCGAAGTGATGACTTTGCGGAGGAAGACAGGGATTTTAGTACAGCTTATATAACCGGAACCGATACCGAGATCGGAACGTTTCAGATGGGCAATCAGAAGCTGACGTTTTTAGGTATGAAAGATGATCTGCCAAATGTATATTTCCTCGGACTGAATCTGATGTATGAAGCTGTTAGCAGGAAGGATGCGGCACTGGTTGACATCTTAAATGATGTGCTCGGGATATCAAATGAACAGCTTCCGGACAGAGAACTTGTTCCAATCACAATAGCTTATAAAGAAGATGGACTATCGATCGATGTTGATGCGGATTTTGATCAGGAAACAGGTGTCAATACGTCGATTGCGGCACAGGACATATTTACATCTGATCAGGAGCTTTCCGAGCAGATGAATCTTCTTGTTGTGCATGAGAGGCATACAGAGATTTCCTTTGTATATCCTATGTTTGTACCGGGAATTATTATCACGATATCAGGATTTATATGTTTTATACTGTGCATATGTATGGATGTACGCGACAGAAGAAAGCATATTGTTTAACAGACCGGACAAGAGAGCATTGCAGGATAGACGGAATAAAAGGGTATTGTCGGACAGACCGGCTGCCGATTGTGTATTTGCGTCTGTTATGATAAAATGAGCAGAACAGGAATAATACCGGATGAATACTCCAATTATAAACAGGATGAAAATAAAGAAAGGGAACGGTGTATATGGAGCGAAATACGAAAAAAGTCAGTGATTCAATGGTAGAGCAGGTCTTTCAGGTACGGCCGGAGCATTTAAATGGTGCCGGACGATTATTTGGCGGACAGTTAATGGCATGGATCGATGAAGTTGCAGGTCTTGTTGGGATCCGCCATTCAAATGGAGATGTGATCACAGCCTCGGTTGATAATCTGAAATTCATGCGAGGTGCTTATCTGAAGGATCTGATCGTATTAGTAGGCCGTATTACCTATGTCGGACATACCTCGATGGATGTCCGTGTGGATACTTATATCGAGGATCACAGAGGAATCCGGCGCTCAATCAATCGGGCGTATCTGACATTGGTGGCTGTCGATGAAAATGACAAACCAAGACCGGTTCCGGGGCTGACACTTGAGAACGAAAGTGAACAAGCAGAATGGCTGGCAGGAGAGAAACGGAGAGAACTCAGAGGGCAGAGACGTAAAGAAGGTTTTTAGATAAGCCGGGGGTGTGAATATGGCAAATATATTAGACTATCTGGAATGGCGGGGTGATCTGCCGTTTGAGGCATCGGCTTTTAATGAGGTGGATGCAGTTGTATTTTCAAGATTTTCATATATACCGTTTGAGGGGATCGTGCCGGATGATTTTAGTCATGCAGTCACGGTAGCAGAGGCGGCAGAGCGTTTCTTAGGAGATGCGAAGCGCATGACACAGGTGATTTATGAAGATGATCTGAAACTGCTTGCTGCAATGGGAGCAAGCCGACGATTTGGTGATCTGCGCTTATGCGGTTATGTGAATCAGTTGGATGAGGAGATACAGAAGCAGTTTTCAGCAGTCACAGTAAAATTATTTGACGATGTAAGCTGTGTGGTATACCGAGGAACCGATAAAACAGTTGTCGGTTGGCGGGAAGATTGTAATATGGCATTTCTTTCACCGGTTCCGTCTCAGCGGACAGCAGTTGAGTATCTGCGGCAGGCAGCAGAACAGATACCCGGAACATTCCTGCTGTGTGGACATTCCAAAGGTGGAAATCTTGCAATCTATGCAGCAGCAACCTGTGAGCGTACCCTGCAGGATAGGATTCTGAAGGTATGTAGTATGGATGGACCGGGATTTGAACCAAATGTACTGGAGCTTGCCGGTTACAACCGGATGCTGTCCCGGATGATCACATACATACCGCAGAACTCGGTCGTAGGAATGCTGCTGGAACACAGAGAAGAATATGTCGTGATCCGCAGTATGCAGGAGGGCTTCATGCAGCATGATGTCTATAGTTGGGAGGTTCTTGGACCATCCCTGATCCATGAGGATGGCATCACCGACGAATGCCGGGTACTAAATGCTTCCTTAAAAGAATGGATCGATCATATGGACTATGAACAGCGTCGCCAGTTCGTTAATTCCCTGTTCGAACTGTTAGATGAATGCGATGCGAAGACCACGGATGATCTGCAAAATAACTGGTATAAGGATATCGGAAGAATCCTGACTTCGATCAAGAAGATGGACGAAGCCAGCCGAAAAGTCGTCAGCCAGACAATCCTGTCGCTGTTAAAGATCACAAGAAAGAATGTATCAAACAGATCAGAAGATTAGAAAATGCCATATACAGGCGAGAAAGATTTAACTTTATTTTGCAGAACACTTTTATTTGATTGAATTAGAAGAAAGCTATTCATGCGGAGATAATTAGTAAATAAAAAATAGAAGATATCATATTATTATGCAACAAGCCTGCCTGAGCGTCGGTCCTTAGCGACCCGCGAAAGCGGGAGCTTAGTACCGCTACGTCGAAGGTAGAGCGAAAGCGTCTTGTGGAAGGAATGCGATCGCAGCAGCCGTACTTGGTGGAACATCCATGGCAGGTGGTGTTGGTACGATCGGCGGAACAATCGTTGGTGCTTTCGTAATCGGTGTTATCAATGATGGTATGGTTATGTGTGGTGTATCTGAATTCTGGCAGATGGTTATCAAAGGTTTGGTTATCATCGTAGCGGTTATCATTGACCAGTTCCAGAGAAAGATGCAGGCAAAGATGGCATTACAGGCAAGAAATGAGAACAAATAATATCGAAGATATCAGGTAAAGACGGAGATAATATTAAGGAACGTGGACATGGAGAATCGCTTCATGTCCACGTTCTTAAAAAGATAAACATATGTCAGATAGGTATGGAGGACAGATAATATGAAAAAAAAGAGGTATCATTAATGCACAGCTTGCAGGTCTGATCGCAGGGCTTGGACATAAGGATACATTTATGATCGGTGATGGCGGAATGCCAATTCCAAAGGGAGTAGAGATTGTAGATCTGGCACTCTGTGGAGGTGTACCGACATTTAAGCAGGTAATGGATGCAGTCCTTGATGAGACACAGATTCGTGAAATTTGCAATTCGGACAGGTGAATTTACACCATATCCAAATATTATCCTTACAGCAGGAGTCGCATTTCCTGCATAAGTAATAACGACAGAAAAATACAGATTTTGGAGGTGAATGATGAAAGTTTTAAATATTGGTTCCATGAACCTTGATTATGTCTACAGTGTCGATCATATTATCGCACCGGGTGAGACGCAGGCAACCTACGGAATGAATGTATTCCTCGGAGGAAAAGGAATTAATCAGTCCATTGCACTTGCAAAGGCAGGCGTAGATATCTATCATGGCGGAATGATCGGAGAAGACGGACAGGTATTCTTGGATGCATGCAGAGAACATGGTGTGCATGATGAATTCATCCGTACGATCGATGAGAAGACCGGACATACGATCATTCAGGTAGATAAGGATGCGCAGAACTGCATTTTGCTCTTTGGAGGAGCAAATCAGAGTCTGACAGAAGAATATATAGATGAAGTATTAGAACATTTTGAAGCCGGAGATATTCTGTTACTTCAGAACGAAGTTAATAAGCTGGATTATATCATTGACCGGGCATATGACAGAAAGCTTGTGATCGCACTTAATCCATCTCCATATAATGAAAAGATTGAAGTTTGTGATCTTTCAAAGATCAGCATCTTCCTGTTAAATGAGATCGAGGGTGCACAGATCACAGGACTGACAGAGCCGGATGATATACTTGCTTCCATGAGAAAGCGTTTCCCGGAAGCAAAGATCGTACTGACACTTGGCAAAGATGGCGCAAGGTATTCAGACAAGGACTGTGAGTATGAACAGCCGATCTTTCCAGTAAAAGCAGTCGATACGACAGCAGCCGGAGATACCTTTACCGGATATTTCCTCGCAGGACTGATCCGCGGCATGGAGATACCGGATATCTTAAGAATGAGTGCGAAGGCATCTTCTATAGCAGTAACCAGAAATGGAGCCGTTCAGTCAATTCCAAAGAGAGAAGAAGTAGAGGCAGCATTGTCGGCAGACTGATACAGCAGATAAAGGAGAAAACAAAGCATGAAATTGCATGTATGCATATAAAAGCAAAGCATGAATGACATGCCTGTAAATAAAAAGAAAATAAAGCGAGGTAAAGGAATATGAAATTTTTTATTGATACAGCAAATGTAGATGACATCAGAAAAGCAAATGACATGGGAGTAATCTGTGGTGTAACAACCAACCCATCTCTGATCGCAAAAGAAGGCAGAGATTTTAATGAAGTTATCAAAGAGATCACAACAATTGTAGATGGTCCTATCAGTGGAGAAGTAAAGGCAACAATTGTAGATGCAGAAGGCATGATCAAAGAAGGAAGAGAGATCGCAGCGATCCACCCAAATATGGTTGTTAAGATCCCTATGACAGTTGAAGGCTTAAAGGCAGTCAAGGTGTTATCGGCAGAAGGAATCAAGACAAACGTAACTCTGATCTTTACGGCAAATCAGGCGCTTCTTGCAGCAAGAGCAGGTGCATCTTATGTATCTCCGTTTCTTGGAAGGTTAGATGATATCAGCACAACAGGTATCAACCTGATTGAAGATATCGTAACAATATTTGACAATTATGGTTTAGATACAGAGATCATCGCAGCCTCTGTAAGAAATCCAATCCACGTTACAGACTGTGCTCTTGCAGGCGCACATATTGCAACTGTACCATACAAGGTAATCGAGCAGATGACAAAGCATCCGTTAACAGATCAGGGTATTGCAAAGTTCCAGGCAGATTACAAGGCTGTATTTGGCGAATAAGAGTTTTTTAGATTTATTGTAGATGTTGGAATAAAATGTTACAATAAGCTCGATTTATACTTTACGGTACATTTGTCCTATAAAGTAAAAACGATAGGAAAGGTGGTGAGAGAGGAACTTGGCAGAGTATAGGAATAATTACCGCCAGAGAGAGAATAAATCTGTATATGGGGAACGAAATACTTATGAAAAAAAGAAAAATTACCGAAATGGAAATAACAGACAACAGAACCTGAGTCAGAAAATGTATTATGATAAGAGACAGCAGGGAAAATCCGGCAGACAGATGAATGATTCAAAACTCAGACGTAAGATTATGGCGGATGATAATGTGAAGTTTATCTGTTCCAGAAATGAAGATGTGATCCATGATAAAAGCTGTATTCTTACAAGGAATATTAAAGACTATGATCTGAAGTATCTGGTAAATTATCCGAAGTGGATGAAACAGTGCCCGAAGTGTGCGATAGAAGCGTATCTCAGATATGGGGCAGAAGATTATGACAAATTGGCAGAATATGATGCGTTATTCCGACTTATGATGATGTCTGTAGAGATGATCCGGCATATGTATATTGATTGTGATATGAAGACAAGGATAAATGGGGATACGCTTACAATCCATCATAAAGAAGATACATGGAAGATCGTATATTTAGACAGTCCGGGAAATGTCAGACTTCTGCATAATAATTATCATATAGTGGATGAACACAGGGAATTTGAAAAAGGTTTTCATATCCAGAGCGAATTTACTTCTAATACAAAGATTAAATATGCTATCGAAAATATTGAAACATATTCGTGGAGCATGCATCGGGTGCATGAACGGGAAGCGATGTTGGAACAGAAAAAGAATGAAACAGGGAAAATGGGATTCTGGTCACGGGTGGCACGAGCATTTCGTTATGTGTTTCATAAGCAGGAAGAAGATGAATCTAAAAATCAGACAGATGATAACAGAAAAGATGATCCAATCGATTTTCAGTTGGATTTTTCGGATTTTAATTTTGTAAATAAGTTCGGTTATCCGGATAATGGTACCAGATGTATCTATGTCTGGAAGACAAAAAACGGGATATATCAATGGCAGATCGGAGAATATGTATCAAAGAAACGACAGTTTGTGATCAAATTTTCAGATCAGACTTTTATAACGGACTGGCGAAAAGTAATCGCATGGAAATATGTATGGAAAGGTGACCTGAACTGGTCATATGGTGAAAAGAATGAGACGAACCCTGATCGTAATTGATATGCAGAATGATTTTATTGATGGTTCACTTGGTACAAAAGAAGCAGAGGCAATCGTGGATCCGGTAAGAAATCTGATACAGGAATATAAAAACAGGGGAGATGAGGTGCTTTATACCAGAGATACCCATGGGGCAGATTATCTGCAGACGAACGAGGGGAAACATCTGCCGGTGGAACACTGTATAAAGGGAACTAACGGATGGAAGATCGCAGATGGAATATATGCAGATGGCTGTAAGATCATAGATAAGCCATCCTTTGGGTATACAGGTTGGGATCGGTATGAATTTGAAGATGTCTGTCTGATCGGGCTTTGTACCGATATCTGTGTAGTTTCAAATGCTCTTATCATAAAGGCGTTATATCCGGAGATTCGCGTGGCAGTCGATGTCAGATGTACGGCAGGCGTGACACCGGAATCAAAGGTGGCTGCACTTGAAACGATGAAGATGTGCCAGATTGAGCTGGTTGGTGAAGAATAAGCAGGATAAAGAGAACAAATGCAGTAAGAAAGGAAAGAAGACATGCTTGGAATTATAGGAGCAATGGACGAAGAAGTTGCAAAGTTAAAAGAAAAAATGGAACAGGTGCATATTATTGAAAAAGCAGGTATGCAGTTTTACAGAGGTACTTTGTGTGACCATGAAGTGGTTGTGGTAAAATGTGGTGTAGGTAAGGTTCATGCAGCAATGTGTACACAGGCAATGATCGACCTGTTCCCGGTAGATGGAATTGTAAATACCGGAATTGCAGGCTCGTTAAATGCAGACATCAACATCGGAGATATCGTGCTGGCAAAGGATGCATTAGAGCATGACATGGATGTCTCTGCTCTTGGATATGCTCCGGGAATCAATCCGGATTTAAAAGATGATGAAAATATTTCAAGACAGATGTCAAAATGCTGGAGCTTGCTCTTGCCGCAGCAAAGCAGGCAGAGCTTTCCGTCAACATCTTTACCGGACGTGTAGTCAGCGGAGATCAGTTCATATCAAGGAAAGATAAGAAAGAATGGCTGGTTGAGACATTTGACGGAACCTGTGCAGAGATGGAGGGAGCATCGATCGGACATGTCGCAAGTCTGAACAAGATTCCATATCTGATTGTCCGTGCGATTTCAGATAAAGCAGATGACAGTGCAGAAATGGATTATCCGTCTTTTGCGGCTATGGCGATCGATAACAGTGTTGCACTTATGACAGAATTTGTAAAGTTATGTTAAAAGGAGGCAGTTGAAAAACTATGGAAAAGATTAAAAGTTTTCAGATCAATCATTTATTATTAAATCCTGGAATCTATGTATCCAGAAAGGATAAGGCTGGAGATGCGGTCCTTACGACTTTTGATATCCGCATGACAAAGCCAAATTTTGAACCGGTCATGAATACGGCGGAGATTCATACGATTGAGCATCTGGCAGCTACTTATCTCAGAAATCATGAGGATTATAAGGACAAAGTAATCTATTTTGGACCGATGGGATGCAGAACCGGATTTTATCTGATCCTTGCAGGTGATTATAAGTCAGAGGATATCGTAGATCTGATGATTTCAATGTTTGAATTTATACGTCATTATCATGATCCGATTCCAGGTGCAAATCCGAGAGAATGTGGAAATTATCAGGACATGAATCTGAACATGGCAAATTACCTTGCAGAGAAGTTCTTAAAAGAGGTTCTTTATAATATAGGCGAAGATCGCCTGAACTATCCAGAGGGTTGACCTTTTTTTTTCAAAGTGATACGATAACAGATAAAGATTGCCGGAAGAGAGCGGCAACCCATAATAAGTTCATGCGTTATGGAAAAAAGAATAAAAATCGCGAGAGGTGTAAACAAATGAGTAAGAGTTTTGAAGATTTATTAGCCAAGGTTGCAAAATGCAGCAAGAAGACAGTATCTGTAGCATGTGCTCAGGACAAGCCGGTTCTGGAAGCCGTTAAGGCGGCAAAGGAAAAAGGTATTGCAGATGCGATTCTCGTCGGTGATGAAGCTGAGATCAGAAAGATCGCTGCTGAACTTGATATGAATCTGGATGAGTATGAGATCATAAATGAACCGGACAGCATTCAGGCTGCACATAAGGCTGTTGAGCTGGTACATAATAATAAAGCAGATATGTATATGAAGGGTATCATTGATACAAAGAACTTCTTAAAGAGCGTTCTGGATAAGGAAGTAGGTTTAAGAACCGGTAAGCCATTATCACATGTAGCAGTTTTTGAGGTTCCGGGTGTTGACAGATTATTATATCTTTCAGACGTAGCATTCATGACATATCCATCTCTTGAGGATAAAAAAGCGATTATTGAAAATACAGTAAAAGTTGTTCATGCTTGTGGTATTCCATGTCCAAAGGTTGCTCCGCTTGCGGCAGTTGAAGTTGTAAATCCTAAGATGCCTGTAACTGTAGATGCAGCAGAGCTTACAAAGATGAACGAGAATGGCGAGATCACAGGATGTATCGTTGACGGACCATTATCACTTGACCTTGCGATCGATCCGGAAGCAGCTAAACATAAGGGAGCAGAAGACCGTAAGATCGTTGGTGATGCAGATATCCTCTTATTCCCGGATATCCACGCCGGAAACCTTGTATACAAGTGCCTGACACATACAACAGCAAGCAAGAACGGTTGTATCCTGACAGGAACAAAGGCACCGGTTATCCTGACATCCAGATCAGACAGCTTTGAAGTAAAGATGAACTCTATCGCTCTTGCAGCAGTTGTTGCAGAAGCAATCAAGAATGAGCAGTAATCAGACCGTTATGGTTACGGAATAAATATATAAGAATTTTGGAGGAAGAACATGTCATACAAAATTTTGATTATCAATCCGGGTTCAACATCTACAAAGATAGGTGTATTTGAAGACGAGAATTTATTATTTGAAGAAACATTAAGACACACAACAGAGGAACTTGCGGGCTTCAACCTTATCGTTGAGCAGAAGGACTTCAGAAAGAAAGTTATCCTTGATATTCTTGCAGAGAAAAATTTTGACATCAAGACATTAGATGTATGTGTAGGTCGTGGTGGTATGTTAAAGCCGATTCCGGGCGGTACATATCCTGTTAGTGATGAATTATTAGAGGATTTAAAGATCGGTAAACAGGGTCAGCATGCATCCAACCTTGGTGGTATCCTTGCAAGAGAGATTGGCGATGAGTTGGGAATTCCATCTTACATTGTAGATCCGGTTGTTGTAGATGAGCTGATGCCATCCTCCCGTTTATCCGGTGTGCCTGAGCTTCCAAGAAGAAGTGTATTCCATGCATTAAACCAGAAGGCAGTTGCAAAGAGATATGCAAAAGAGCATGGAAAGAAATATGAAGATCTGAACCTGATCGTTGTACACATGGGCGGCGGTGTATCTGTTGGTGCTCACTTAAACGGACGTATCGTTGATGTTAACAATGCATTAGATGGTGAAGGCGCATTCTCACCGGAGAGAGCAGGTGGAGTTCCATCAGGTGATCTTGTTAAGATGTGCTTTTCAGGAAAATATACACAGCAGGAAGTTACAAAGAAACTTGTCGGTAACGGCGGATTCAATGCATATATCGGCAGCAATGATGCAAGAGATCTCGAGAAACTCGTTCAGGAAGGTGATGAGCATGCAAAGCTTGTTCAGGACGCATTTCATCAGCAGGTAGCAAAGGATATCGGGGCTATGTCAACCGTACTTTGCGGAAAAGTAGATCAGATTATCTTAACAGGTGGTATCGCATATTCCAAGCATACATGTGCAGAACTGGAAAAGAGAGCCGGATTTATCGCTCCGTTTACAGTATATCCTGGTGAGGATGAACTTCTTGCACTTGCACAGGGAGCATTAAGAGTTATGAATGGCGAAGAAGAGCCGATGACATATTAATTTGATGATTGATATTTTGCCTGTGAATTATAAAAATACAAAAATTGGCATAATAGTTTTTCTTATAATACACATAATAGAATCAAGACAACAAAGTCTTAAATAAATGTATTGGAGGAAATGTATTATGGCAAGTTCAAATTCAACAGGAACAAGCAAGATGAGTGTTCCGGAAGCTAAGGACGCTATGAACAAGTTCAAAATGGAGGTTGCTAAGGAAATTGGTGTAAACCTCAAGGATGGTTACAATGGTGACTTAACATCTGCTCAGAGCGGATCAATCGGTGGCGAGATGGTTCGTCAGATGATCAAGAGACAGGAAGAACAGATGTCAGGCAGATAAGCGGTAAAATAAGAGATATCTTATAGCTTTTGCTTAGCAGGAAGGGGTTATTGTCGAAAAGACAATAACCTTTTTCTGCGTTATTATGGAAAATGGACTGGACATATATCCGGTATATATGGTATAATCGGATGATTGATGCGGGTATTTTTATGCCCACAATAAAAACGAAATGATAAATGGATGCTAAATAATGCCTTATATATTATTAAAAGATGATGGCATAAGGCATCATTTGCATAATTTTAAGGAGGAAATAAAAAATGAGTTTAGCAGTAGAAAATCTGGAACACAGTATGGCAAAACTTACAATCACAGTACCGGCAGAGGAGTTTGGTAAGGCAATGACAACTGCCTACAATAAGCAGAAAGGTAAATTCAATGTACCTGGTTTCAGAAAGGGTCATGTACCACAGGCATTTATTGAGAAAATGTATGGACCTGCAGTATTTTATGAAGAGGCAGCTAATTCATTAATTAATGAGTATTATCCAAAGGAAGTAAGCGCATCAGATGTTGATGTTGTATCAAGACCGGTTATCGATGTAACTCAGATCGAAAAGGGCAAGGATTTTATCTTTACAGCAGAAGTAGCTGTTAAGCCTGAAGTTGAACTTGGTGATTATAAGGGACTCGAAGTAGAAAAGGCTGACGTAGAAGTAACAGATGATGAAGTTATGGCAGAGCTTTTAAAGGTTCAGAAAGAGAACTCAAGATACAACCCTGTAACAGACAGAGCTGCACAGATGGATGATGAAGTTACACTTGACTTCGAAGGATCTGTTGACGGTGTTCCTTTCGAAGGCGGTAAGGCTGAGAACTACAAGCTCGTTCTTGGTTCTCATTCATTCATTGATACATTTGAAGATCAGCTTGTTGGCAAGAACATCGATGAGGATGTAGAAGTAAATGTTACATTCCCGGAAGATTATCAGGCAGAAGATTTAGCAGGTAAGCCAGCAGTATTCAAATGCAAGATCAAAGAGATCAAGGCTGTAGAATTACCAGAGTTAGATGATGAATTTGCAAGTGAAGTTTCAGATTTTGAGACATTAGATGAATACAAAGAAGACATCAAGAGCAAGGCTGCTGAGAAGAAGCAGAAGGATGCTGAGAACGAGAAAGAAAGCAAGCTGATCGAGAAAGTAATCGAGAATGCAAAGATGGATGTTGCAGATGCACAGGTTGCAGATGTACAGGAAAGAATCAAAGATGAGTTCGCTCAGAATCTTCAGTATCAGGGAATCAACCTTGAGCAGTATATGCAGATTTGCAATATTACAGAGGAAGCATTAATGGAGAGAATCAAACCAGATGCAGAGAAGAGAATCAAATCCCGTCTTGTTCTGGAAGCAATTGCTGCTGCTGAAAATATTGAGGTATCAGACGATGAAGTACATGAAGAACTGGAAGCTATGGCAAAACAGTATCAGATGAATGTAGAAGATATCGAAGGCTTCATGGGTGATGCAGAAAAGGATAGCATTAAAAAGGATCTTGCTGTTAAAAAGGCAGTTAAGGTTGTTGTAGATAACGCAAAGGAAGTTTAATCCATAATTTCTGATTGCGATATTTTGGAGGTGTAAATATGAGTTTAGTACCTTATGTCATTGAACAGACCAGCCGTGGTGAACGTTCATATGATATTTATTCAAGACTTCTGAAAGACAGAATTATCTTTCTGGGAGAAGAAGTAAATGATACATCAGCAAGTATAGTGATCGCACAGCTCCTGTTCCTGGAGTCCGAAGATCCATCCAAGGATATCTCATTGTATATCAACAGTCCGGGCGGTTCTGTAACAGCAGGACTTGGAATCTATGATACAATGCAGTACATCAAATGTGATGTATCTACAATCTGCTGTGGAATGGCAGCAAGTATGGGTGCATTCCTGCTTGCGGGTGGTGCGAAAGGTAAGAGATTTGCACTTCCAAATGCCGAGATCATGATCCATCAGCCATCCGGCGGATCGCAGGGTCAGGCTACAGAGATTGAAATTGCTGCAAAGCATATTTTAAAGACAAAAGAGAAATTAAATAGAATGTTAAGCGAGAATACCGGAAAGCCATATGAAACGATTGCTGCTGATACAGAGAGAGATAACTGGATGTCAGCAGAAGAAGCATGTGCATATGGTCTGATCGATAGTGTAATCGCAAAAAGATAGTATAAAGAGGTATTGGAATGGCAAATCGTAGTGAAGATAGAAAACTACTTAGATGTTCCTTCTGCAATAAGACGCAGGATCAGGTCAGAAAACTTATAGCAGGACCAAACGCTTATATTTGTGATGAATGTGTACAGATATGCGCAGAGATCGTTGATGAAGAACTGGAAGAAACAGGTGCTGAAGATTCCATTAATTTACTGAAACCCAAGGAGATCCGTGAATTCCTGGATCAGTATGTAATCGGTCAGGAAGAAGCAAAAAAGGTATTATCTGTTGCGGTATACAATCATTATAAGCGTATCATGGCAGATAAAGATTTTGACGTAGAGCTTCAAAAGAGTAATATTCTCATGGTCGGACCAACCGGTTCCGGTAAGACATATCTGGCACAGACACTTGCAAAGATTCTGAATGTTCCGTTTGCCATTGCCGATGCAACTGCATTGACGGAGGCCGGATATGTTGGTGAAGATGTAGAAAATATTCTGCTGAAGCTGATTCAGGCGGCCGATTATGATGTAGAACGTGCAGAGCATGGAATTATCTATATTGATGAGATCGATAAGATCACGAAGAAGAGTGAGAATGTATCCATCACCAGAGATGTATCCGGTGAAGGTGTACAGCAGGCTTTGTTAAAGATCGTGGAGGGAACGGTTGCATCAGTGCCACCACAGGGTGGCAGAAAGCATCCACATCAGGAATTTATACAGATCGATACATCAAATATTTTATTTATATGCGGTGGTGCATTTGATGGTCTGGAGAAGATCATTGACAACAGAATCGGCAAGAAAGCTATCGGCTTCAATGCAGAGGTTGTTGATAAGACAGAACAGGATATCGGAGAGCTGTTAAAGCAGGTAACTCCTCAGGACTTTGTAAAATATGGACTGATTCCTGAATTTGTCGGACGTCTGCCGATAACGGTTACACTGGATCTGTTGAACAAGGATGCGCTTGTAAGAATCCTGACAGATACAAAGAGTGCAATCTGCAAGCAGTATAAGAAATTATTTGAATTAGATGGCGTGGAATTGGAATTTGATAAGGATGCGCTTTACGCTATAGCAGAAGAAGCGATGGAGAGAAAGACCGGAGCCAGAGGACTTCGTTCTATCATAGAGAAAGCAACGCTAGATCTTATGTATGAGATTCCATCGGATGACAGAGTTGCAAAATGCGTGATCACAAAAGAAGTTATAACGGATGGAGCACAACCAGAAATCACTTGTTCTGATAATCCGGCTGAGAAAAAGCAGATAAAGAAGAAGCGTTCAGTAAAAAACAGTGATGAAATAGCTTAAGCAGAAAGCCGGGATGTTATGCATCCCGGTTTTTTGATATAAAGGAGATAAAAGTATGGATAATATCGTCTGGAACAGGCCGATGATCGTTTTGAATAATATTGTTATAATGCCGGATACTTCCTCCCATCTGGATGTGATCAGCAAGGAATCCTGTGAAGCAGTTGCCAATGCGATGAAGGGTGATTGCAGCATCCTGCTGGTTACGGCAAAGGAAGTAAAGGAGAATGGAAAGATTCCTGATCTTTATCCGATCGGTGTTACAGCAAAGATCAAACAATATCTGAAAATGCCGAACAAAACAGTCCGTATTCTGATTGAAGCAGAAAAACGTGCAAGGATCGTTTCATTTTATAAGGAAGACGGAGCATATAATGCAGACTTTGAATATATAGATACAGAAGAAACAAACCATCTGGATGAAGTAGAGGAAAAAACATTGATCCGTATGCTTACGGATAAGCTCAGACAAGCATTTGCAAATGGAATGGGAACAAATAAGCTGTTATATAAAAAACTGCTTACGATCGATGACCTTGCAAAATTTGCCGATGGAGTGACAGAATTCATTCCTGCGCCATATACGAAGAAGCAGGAGATTCTGGAAACGCTCGATGTGAAAGAACGTGTAATGAAGATCCTTCAGACGATGGATGAAGAGATGGAGATTTTAGCCATCCGTCAGGAGATTCAGGAGAAATTACAGGATTGTGTAAATAAGCACCAGAGAGAATATGTTCTCCGGGAACAGATGAAGGTCATAAAGAAAGAACTTGGCGAGGATGATAATACAGAAAAAGCGGCAGATGAATATATGGAGCGCCTGCAGGAACTGACAGTTCCGGAAGAAGTCAAAGAGAAGCTTACGAAAGAGATATCCAGACTTCGTGCTTTGCCGCCTATGGCTGCTGAATCCGGCATCCTTACAAACTATATTGAGACGTTGCTCGACTATCCTTGGGGTAAATCCTCAAAGGAGAACGATAATCTCGAAAAGGCCATTAAGATTCTGGAACGGGATCATTATGGATTAGAAGAAGTAAAGGAACGTATCATAGATTATCTGGCTGTCCATATTTTAAACGAAAAAGGTAATATGCCGATTCTTTGTCTGGTTGGACCTCCGGGAACCGGTAAGACCTCGATCGCGAGATCAATTGCTACTGCGACAGGAAAAGAATATATCCGTATGTCGCTTGGTGGCGTTCGGGATGAAGCAGAGATCCGTGGACACAGAAGAACTTATATCGGTGCTATGCCGGGCAGGATCGCACAGTCAATCGCAAAGACAAAGACTGAGAATCCACTGGTACTGCTTGATGAGATAGACAAGGTAAGCAGCGACTACAAGGGAGATGTATCCTCTGCTCTGTTAGAGGTTTTAGACAGCGAACAGAATAATAAATTTTACGACCATTATTTTGAAGTGCCAATCGATCTGAGCAAAGTATTATTTATCGCAACAGCAAATGATGCATCCCTGATTCCGGGACCGTTAGCTGATCGTATGGAAATGATCGAGATCAGTGGATACACGGAAAATGAGAAGTTTAACATTGCGAAGCTGTATCTGGTCAATAAAGCGATTGAAAGAAACGGACTGACTAAGAAGCAGTTCAAGATCAATGGATCAGCGATCAAATATATCATCCGTCATTACACCAGAGAAGCAGGTGTGCGTGATCTGGAGCGGAATATCGATAAAATATGCAGAAAAGCGTGCAGAATGATACTTACAGAACATGTAGAGACTGTAAAAGTAACAAAGGAAATGATACCGCAGCTTCTCGGAACAGAGAAGTACATGGATGACAGCTATGATCTGACCAATAAAGTAGGCTCTGTACGAGGCCTTGCATGGACAGCGGTAGGTGGTGTAACACTTAATATAGAAGTAAATATTATGCCCGGAAATGGCAGCATACAGCTTACCGGTAAATTAGGAGATGTCATGAAGGAGTCTGCTGTTACCGGTTTATCGTATATTCGTACGATGAAGGAATCAGAGCCACTGGGTGAAGATTATTTTGAAAAGCATGATATCCACATCCATATTCCGGAAGGAGCAGTTCCAAAGGATGGACCTTCTGCGGGAATCACGATGGCAACCGCTATTTATTCCGCAATATTTAATAAGTCTGTAAGGGGAGATCTTGCGATGACAGGAGAGATTACTCTGAGAGGAAGTGTGCTTCCAATCGGTGGTTTAAAAGAAAAGCTTCTGGCAGCAAAAACGATCGGTATTAAGAAGGTGCTGATCCCTGAGATGAACCGCAGAGATCTTAATGATATCAGTGCAGAGATTACAGACGGACTGGATATTACCTGTGTGAAAACAATGGAACAGGTGCTTAGTCTTGCACTTGCAAAAGGAGAAAAGAAATGATAATTAAGAGTGCTGAACTGAAACAGTATGTGGAATTACAAGTACACTTCCAGAGACAGAGATGCCGGAGATCGCGTTTGCCGGTAAGTCAAATGTAGGAAAATCCTCACTGATCAATGGATTGTTAAACCGGAAGTCACTTGCCAGAACATCGTCACAGCCGGGTAAGACACAGACGATCAATTATTATAATATTAATCATGATCTGTATTTTGTCGATCTTCCGGGATATGGCTATGCACAGGTATCCGTAGAGATCCGTGCAAAATGGGGTAAGATGGTAGAACGGTATCTGCATACCTCAAAGCAGTTACGGCTTGTATTTTTGTTGATCGATATCCGTCATGAGCCGTCAGAGAATGATTGCATCATGTACGACTGGATCGTAAAAAATGGATATGAACCGGTGATTATTGCAACAAAGCTTGATAAGATCAAGAGAAGTCAGATTCAGAAGAATCTGAAGATCATCAGACAGAAGATCCAGCCAGTAGAGGGAACGATCATAATTCCTTTTTCTGCACAGACCAAGCAGGGAAAAGAAGAGATTCTGCAGCTGATCGAAGACCGGATTGCAGAATCAGAACCTGAATCTGAATAACTTATGAGCAGAAAAATGAAAAGATCATTTATATGTATTATAGAAATACATATAAATAATCAGGAATGTTTTTCACCTTTATCATCAGAATACAGCCAGAGAGTATTGACGAGATAGTCATATACTTCGGCACTTTTCGCACGCCAGTTATCACAGATAGCGATGGCGTGCGTTTTTGTTGGTACGTTAAATTTCAGATCGACCAGAGTTTCTTTCCGATCCTTGATCACGCAGGTAACGACGTATTCACCATAGTCATTTAAGGCATAATCGGCATAGATCTCGGATTCATTTTTCAGATTGATCTTCTGATTATCAAAATAATCGAGAATGTCCTGTTTAATCGCATAAGGAATACGATTTTCAAACATGCTTAAGGCTTCTTCACCTTTGTCAGTGATCTTATAATGAGAAGAAGACCGGATCGTGGATACATAGACAAAATCACACTCGATCAGTCCATTAATGGCTTCCTGAAGCGTGAAATAATTCGTATATCCCTTTGTCAGAACAAAATCGGAAATCTGGGAATTGGTTAGTGTGAAATCCACACGATCCAGCATGTATAATATAATTAATTTGTATAAGACGATCGATTCAGTATTCATAATAATATCCTTTGTATGTTTTGTAAGAATAAATGTATCACAAGAAAAGCATAAAATCAATGAAGCAATGCTGCGGTGAAAGAAAATGATTTACAAAACTTTTTTTTTATGCTATACTAAGGCTATTAAATACAACGCTCATATGGCATCCGGAGATCTGATAAGCAGGATGCACAGGTAAGTCATACAGTTGATATACCTGTTTCGAAAAGAATTCATTAGGATAATCCCCAAGAATAAGAATGTGTGTGAATTAAATAAAACGGATAAAATTGGAAGGAGTAAAAGATGGATTTCAAAAATGCATCATTAGAGGAATTGAAGCAATTCGTAAAGGAGCATAAGATAAAGGGTGTATCAGCACTTCGTAAACCGGCTCTGATCGAATTCCTTGAAAAAAATTATAGTGATGAAGCAGGACATGCGGAAGAAAAGCAGAACGTGAAATCACAGAAAAAAGATGCTGAAAAAATAAAAAAGACAGGAAGAACACGGAAACCGAAAAAGGCAGAGCCGCCAGAAAAAGCAGAACAGACTGAAAAAACGGAGCACACAGAGCAGCCGGAGAAATCCGAAGAAGATGCTGTAAAAAAAGTGGATAGAAACCAGACAGAAAATGGTCAGAGATCAGGAGAATCCGGAAGAAGACAGCATAGGAATACTGCCGGAAGACAGACCAACCGAAATGGAAAAAGACAGGACTATCGGTCACAGGGGTATAATAACAGAAATAACAATTCCAATCATGGAAACAATACACCAATTGTAAATAACGGAAGAAAAGACCATGTTCAGGAGAACAAACCGCTTGCAGCCGAGATGACAAAGCTGGAAATGAATATGGAAAAAGCAGTTCTTGAAAAGTCTGCAATGGAAGAGAAAAAAGTAGCTGTTGAAAGTTCTGTAGTATCAGAAAAGAAAGCAGCATATGAAAAATCAGTTATAGAAGAAAAAAATACGGCTGCAGATACAGAGATAAAAGCAGAGGTAAGAATGGAGACGAAGCTTGAGAACAGGCAGGAAGGATCATCTGCTCAGCAGGAACCAAATGGACCGGAGCTTGACAGCGGTAAGATGGCACATGGAATCCTGGAAGTAATGCAGGAAGGATATGGATTTATAAGAAGTGCCAATTATCTGCCGGGAGATCAGGATATCTATGTATCACCGGCGCAGATCCGTAGATTTGGACTTAAGACCGGAGATATCATAATGGGAAATATCCGCGTAAAGACGCAGGGAGAAAAGTTTGGCGCATTATTATATGTAGCTTCTGTCAATGGAGAAAGTCCTGCAAGCATTGCAGGAAGAAAAGCATTTGAAGATCTGACGCCGATTTTCCCGAATGAACGGATCAATATGGATGGGGAGGACAGCCCGATTCCGATCCGTATGATCGATCTGCTGTCACCGATCGGTAAAGGACAGCGTGGTATGATCGTTTCCCCTCCAAAGACAGGTAAGACAACCTTGCTGAAACAGATCGCAAAATGTATCAGTACCAGATACAGTGAGATTCATTTGCTGGTGCTTCTGATTGATGAAAGACCGGAGGAAGTAACGGATATCAGGGAATCCATAGAGGGACCAAATGTAGAAGTTATTTATTCGACATTTGATGAGCTGCCGGAGCATCATAAGCGTGTATCGGAAATGGTGATCGAACGTGCAAAACGATTGGTAGAGCAGAAGAAAGATGTCGTGATCTTACTTGACAGTATTACAAGACTTGCAAGAGCGTACAACCTTACAGTTCCACCAAGTGGAAGAACCTTATCCGGTGGTCTTGATCCTGCGGCGTTACATATGCCGAAGAAATTCTTTGGTGCTGCCCGTAATATGCGTGAGGGTGGAAGTCTTACGATCCTTGCGACAGCGCTGGTTGAGACAGGAAGCAAGATGGATGATGTCGTATTCGAGGAATTCAAAGGAACCGGTAATATGGAACTGGTGCTTGACCGGAAGCTCGCAGAAAAGAGAATCTTCCCTGCAATCGACATTGCAAAATCCAGTACCAGACGGGATGATCTGTTATTATCACCGGAAGAACAGGAAGTTGTATACGCACTTCACAAGATATTATCCGGTAATAAGGCAGAGGATATGCTGGAGGATGTACTGAAATTATTCGTCCGAACCAAGAATAATAAAGAGTTTATCTATTATGTTAAAAAATCATTATTAAGAAAATAAAAAAACACTTGCATTTCTATGTCGGTTTGTGTTAGAATACAAAAGCTGTGTTTTATGAAGAAGTGAGGCTGATGGCCTATTCTCATATATCAATAATATAATAAAGAGGTGAGATTAAATGAGAGAAGGAATACATCCAAATTATTATCAGGCAAAGGTTGTATGTAACTGCGGAAACGAATTTGTTACAGGTTCTACAAAAGAAGAAATTCATGTAGAAATTTGCTCAAAGTGTCATTCATTCTATACAGGCCAGCAGAAGGCAGCTAAGGCTCGTGTAGAATTGATATGTTCAACCGTAAGTACGGTGTTTCACAGTCAAACTAATAAAAAGGATGATAGGTTGAGGTTAAAGCTTTTAATCTCAGCCTATTTTTGTTTTAGGAAACAATTTTACGAGGTATAGAATTTGAAAAGAGCCAGAATAGGTGGTCAGGCGGTGATCGAAGGCGTAATGATGAAATACGAGGATCAGTACGCAGTAGCAGTCAGAAAGCCGGATCAGGAAATTGAAGTTAAAGTAGAAAGCTATACACCGATAGGTGAAAAATATAAAATCCTGAAATTGCCGATTCTTCGTGGAGTGGTTAATTTCTTTGAGTCGCTGGTAATTGGAGTTAAAACGCTGACATATTCAGCCGATTTTTATGAAGAGGAAGAACCGACTGGAAAGAGTGAAAATAAAGATGATTCCAGGTTGTCAGATACAGAAAGTAATAATGGAAGCGGTTCAGGTGAGAACGGCAGTAAAAACAATAAAAAAGAAAGCAGTACAGGAGATGATCTGATGATGATCGGAACCGTTATTGTATCACTTGCCATTGCGATCGCATTATTCATGCTGCTTCCGGCATTTATTGCAGGACTGCTTGAGCATGTGACAAAAAGCAATGTATTGATAGCGGTAGCGGAAGGTGTGCTTCGGTTGGTGATCTTTCTTGCATATGTAGTATTAATATCATTGATGAAGGATATCAAACGTGTATTTATGTATCATGGTGCAGAGCATAAGACGATCAACTGTTTTGAAGCAGGCGATCCGCTGACTCCGGAAAATGTAAAGAAACATTCCAGATACCATAAACGCTGTGGAACCAGTTTTTTGGTAGTCGTTATGATCATAAGCATTATTGTATTTATGTTTATAAATGTGAAGTCTATGTGGCTGCGATTGCTGTCGCGTGTACTTCTGGTTCCGATTATTGCGGGAATCTCGTATGAATTTATCATGTTTGCAGGCAGAAGTGACTCAAAGCTTGCGAATATATTAAGTGTACCCGGTATGTGGGTACAGCGTCTTACGACGAAGGAACCGGATCTTGAGATGTGTGAGGTGGCAATTCGTTCGGTAGAAGCGGTGATCGACTGGCGTGCTTATCAGGACGCTATGAAGCGTGGAGAGATCGAAGATTAAGAAGTTGAAATGATGCCAGTGAATGTAAAAGGAAATAGACGTATGACTCAGTATCAGCTTGTAACAGCAGGAAAAGAAAAACTGAACGAACATAATGTGCCGGATGCAGATATCGATGCAGAGTTATTATGGCTCTTTGTATCAAAGCAGGATAAGATGGCATATATTATGAACCGGCAGGAAGATGTTACCGAAACAATTCGTTCTTCCTATGAAGCGTTGATCGATAAAAGGTCAAAACGTATTCCGTTACAATATATAACAGGCATACAGTGCTTTATGGGGTATGATTTTGAGACTGCACCGGATGTACTGATTCCAAGATTTGACACAGAAGTTCTGGTGGAACAGGCAAACCGCTTGATTCAGGACATACATTCTGATAAGATGTCTGTGCTGGATATGTGCTGTGGTTCCGGGTGCATTGGATTGTCGGTAGCACTTATGAATCAGAATATTCATATAGATCTGTGTGATATCTCAGATTCCGCGATCGCACTTACGACAAAAAATGCGAAACGATTAGAAGTATCTGATTATACTGTTATAAAATCAGATTTATTTGATAAGATAGATAAAAGATATGATATGATCCTGTCCAACCCACCATATATAGAGAGCAAAGTGATTGACGGATTGATGCCGGAGGTTCGGGATTATGAGCCGAGGCTGGCATTGGACGGCGATGCGGACGGATTGAAGTTTTACAGAGCAATTATAGAAAATGCGGAGAGTTATTTAAATGAAAAAGGATATATTTTATTTGAAATTGGTAATCATCAGGCACATGATGTGCAGCAGCTCCTTGTAGATAAGCATTTTGAAGATGTACGCGTAGTGAAAGACCTCGCAGAAAATGACAGGGTTGTAATTGGAAGAAAAGCCTGAAAAAAGGCTGGATATATTAACAGACACATGAACAGGAAATGAGCATGTGCTGCAGGAGGATTATTATGTTTGATAAATTAGAAGATTTAGTAGACAGACTTGATACATTAAATAACCAGTTGACAGATCCGGATATCGTATCTGATCAGAACAAATTCCGCAAATTAATGAAGGAGCAGAGTGAACTGACTCCTATCGTAGAAAAGTACAAAGAATATAAAGATGCAAAACAGACGATCGAAGACAGTCTGCTTATGTTAGAAGAAGAAAATGATGAAGAACTTCGGGAGATGGCAAAGGAAGAACTGAATGAAGCAAAGGCAACTGTAGAAAAGACGGAAAATGAATTAAAGATTCTGCTTCTTCCAAAAGATCCGAACGATTCCAAGAATGTTATCGTCGAGATCCGTGCAGGTGCAGGCGGAGATGAAGCCGCATTATTTGCATATGAGATCTACAGAATGTATCAGAAATACGTTGATCAGTTCAAATGGAAAGTAGAACTGATGAGCGTGAATGAGAATGGAATCGGTGGTTTCAAGGAAGCGGTATTCATGATCACAGGTGATGGTGCATATTCCAAGATGAAATATGAGAGTGGAGTTCACCGTGTACAGAGAATCCCGAAGACAGAGTCTGGCGGAAGAATCCATACCTCAACTGTAACAGTTGCAGTTATGCCAGAAGCAGAGGAAGTTGATGTAGAGATCAATGAAAATGATATCCGTATTGATGTCATGCGAGCATCCGGTAATGGTGGTCAGTGTGTCAATACAACAGATTCAGCCGTTCGTCTGACACATATACCAACCGGTATCGTAATTTACAGCCAGACCGAGAAGTCCCAGCTTCAGAATAAGGCGAAGGCATTTGCGCTGCTCCGTTCCAAGCTGTATGATATGGAGCTTCAGAAACAGCATGATGCAGAAGCTGCAGACCGTAAGAGCCAGATCGGAACCGGAGATCGTTCAGAGAAGATTCGTACTTATAACTTCCCGGAAGGCCGTGTAACCGATCACAGAATCAAACTCACCTTGTATAAGCTGGAACAGATCTTAAACGGTGATCTGAATGAGATTATCGACAGTCTGATCGCAGCAGACCAGGCAGCCAAGCTTTCACAGGTGAATGAGGAAGAATAAAAGAAACCCTCGATATTGAAAAAAACAAGTTGGCATCTGCCTGATCCGGCAGATGCCATTTTTAAGTAAAAGAGGGTGTTGGCGAAATAAACCGAATAAATAGTTCAAATTGATTGACATATTTTTGAATAAGTGGTTATATTATATGTGGCTTAAATGGACATACTAATGATAATTTACAGATATGAAATGAGGTAGCTAGATGTATAAAAAGAATGTAAGGTTCTTTTTTGCTTTGTTCATGGGCAAACTGGCAAGAACCATGCAGAGAATGTTGAAGATGAACGCAAGTTATTTTCCGGGAAAGCTGGCAGTCAAGCTTTGTCCGGATTTCATGGGATGTATAGATAAACCGAAAACGATCATAACAGTAACAGGAACCAACGGCAAGACAACAGTATGTAATATGATCATAGATATTCTGGAGGCAAATGGCTATGACGTTTTGAACAACCGTGCTGGTTCTAATGTGAATGCCGGAGTAGCGAGTTCATTGATCGCAGGAAGTACTCTGACAGGAAAGGCAAAGAAAGAATATGCAGTATTTGAAGTCGATGAAAGAAGTTCAAAGCTGATCTATCCATACGTAAAACCAACATATGCGGTATGTACGAACCTGTTCCGTGATTCCATTCAGAGAAATGCAAACCCGGAGTTTATTTTTAACTTTATCAATAATAATATGCCAAAAGAATCACATCTGATCTTAAATGCGGATGATCTGATCAGTTCAAATCTTGGATCGGAAAATGAAAAAACATACTTTTCAATCAACAGACTTCCATCTGACCGGGAGGAATGTATTAATCTGATCAATGATATGCGGATCTGTCCAAAGTGTCATCATAAATTAAAATATAACTATGTCCGGTATCATCATATTGGAAAAGCTGTCTGTGAGTTCTGTGGATATACGTCACCGGAAGGCGATTATAAGGCAGATGTTGATTATGAGAACAAAGTAATAACAGTTACACATAATGAGAGCAGGGAACAGTATCCGATGATCAGCAACAGTACATTTAATCTGTACAATGAGCTGACTGCAGTTACCGCTCTTCGTGAATTTGGTTTGACAGGTGAGCAGATCCGGAACGCGATCCAGAATCTTAATATTGTGGAATCGAGATATTCCAGAAGTACAGTGGATGGGATCACGATAGTGACCAATATGGCAAAAGGACAGAATCCAATTGCATGTTCCTGTGTATTTGATTATGTGTCTAAGGAACCGGGAAATAAAGAGATCATTCTTTTGCTGGAAGATATATTTGACCGGAAAAATTCATCTGAAAATATGACATGGATCTTTGATACGGATTTTGAGTTCTTAAATCAGCCGAATATTACGAACATCGTAATAGGTGGTCTGCGGACGAAAGATTATAAGCTCCGTTTAATGATGGCCGGGGTTCCGGAAGAAAAGATCAAAGAGACAACGGATGAAGCAGGTGCATATAAATCCCTGAATCTGGATGGAACAGACAGTGTATACATTCTTCATGATATTCATGAAAATGATACAGCGCTTGTACTTCGGGATAATCTGAAACAATATTTGAAGGAAAGAGAGGCATAACAAATGGGAACAGATATTACAATAGAAGTTCTATATGGAGAATTTGCCAATCTTTTCGGTGAATTACAGAACGTAAATTATTTAAAAGACTGTATGCCGGAGGCAACAGTTATTTATACCGGCTTATATGATAAACCGGCATTTACAGAGGGCAGGGCAAACCTTGTATATATGGGAGCAATGACAGAGAATCAGCAGGAATTGGCGATTCAGGCATTGAAACCATATAAGAAAGAACTGGAAGAGCAAATCGAGGCTGGAACAGTATTTCTCTTTACCGGGAATGCAGTCGAGATCGTTGAACAGTACATTGAGAATGAAGATGGAAGTCGAATAGAAGGACTTGGTATTTTTAATACCTATGCAAAGAGAGATATGATGCATAGATATCATTCTCTTGTATTTGGACAGTATGAAGATATAAAGCTGGTTGGTTTTAAAGCGCAGTTCAGTCATTCTTATGGAGATAATTCAAAGGATTATTTCTATGATGTGATTCGTGGGGATGGTTTTCATCCGGGAATAAAACAAGAAGGTTTGAAGAGAAAGAATTTCTTTGCAACATATACAGTTGGACCATTTCTTATTATGAATCCGTTGTTTGTAAAGTATCTGATGCAATTACTTGGTATAAAAGAACCGGTTCTTGCGTATGAATCCGTTATTATGGAAGCATACAGACAGCGTTTGGAAGAGTTTGAAGATGAAAAATTAAAATATCAGTAAGAGAATATAAAGGAAAAACTTCCGGATATGACCTTGTATTGTAAAACAAAGGTTCCTATCCGGAAGTTTTTAATTTGCAAAGATACCAGGAGAGTTGGCGTTTTCGCTATATAAGTATATTAACAAATATTCACTTGACAAAAAACAGGTAACATGAAACTATGGATGTAGGATTTTTTGTTACAGGAAGGAATGGGAGGTTACTTAATATGGATATAAATAATACACCGCCGAATTTTGGCGGACAGCCAAATTATAATAACGTGCCGCCAAACTTTGGAGGACAGCCAAACTATAATAATGTGCCACCAAACTTTGGAGGACAGTCAAACTATAATAACGTGCCGCCAAACTTCGGAGAACAGCAGAATTATAATAACGTGCCGCCAAACTTCGGAGAACAGCAGAATTATAACACACCGCCAAATTTTGGATGGCAGTCAAATTACAATTATAAGCCAAGAAAATCAAGGCCGGGAGTGTCTCCGGAGCGTTTTGAGATCTTTGGAGGTTTTGCATTTGGGTATGCCATGATCTACAGTGTGCTGATGTATCGGAATTACGCAAGTATCTGTGCTGTATTCATGGCGGTTATGACCGTTTTGTTTATGAGCTTCAGTATCATGCGCCATGAGAAGAATCTGCCGGTAAATGACGGAGAATCGTTATCTTTTGGGAAACTTTTTGGAAAGCAGACGAAGCTGATTCCGCATTATGCAGGTATCCTTTTGCTTGGGGTATCAGTTTGCAGGACCGATGATTCATTTTTGATCGTTTTGGATCATCTTTGCATTTTATTCCTTGTGTGTGCAGGGCTTCTCCGGTATTTTGATGATCTTAAAAACATGGGATTTGTCGAATATGGTCTTACGGTTATCGAGAAGATGGCAGAGCCGTTTACCTGTTTTGACCGTTTTTTCTCAGACTACAGACAATATAACAGAGAACATGAAAATGCAAGAAAACGTGCGAAATTTGTCTATATTCTGATCGGTGTTGTCGTTGCGATTCCGTTGCTGTTCGTAATGATCAGCCTGCTTTCCAGTGCAGATCAGATCTTTGGAGATGCAGTTGAAACATTACTTGGAAATATTTTCCTATCATGGGATGCAATCTGGTTTCTTGTATTTGCATTTGCGGCGTTATTATTTACATATGGTATCATTGTGTCAGCACCGTTTGGAAGCAGATATCACAGACAGACAAAAGAAGGAACACATGAACCGATCATTGCGATCACGGCAATGGGACTGCTTACCCTGGTGTATCTGTTGTTTTCAGTGATCCAGATCCTATATCTGTTTACAAATAATATGTCACTGCCGGATGATATGACTTATGCGGAATATGCCAGACAGGGATTCTTCCAGCTTATGTTCGTATCGGTGCTGAATGTGATACTGGTGCTGATCTGTCATGCAATCTTTCGTAAAAGCACAGTGCTTAATATCGTACTGACTATTATGTCAGCCTGTACCTATGTGATGATCGCATCCTCGGCGCTTCGTATGACTATGTATATCAAAGCATATGATCTTACTTATATGAGAATACTGGTGTTTGCAGCACTGGCTGTTCTTGCTGTGGTACTTGCAGGAGTGATCGTCAGAATCTATACTGACCATTTCCCGCTGGTACGTTATTCGATGTTTGTGATCGTTACTGTATATATCATCGTATCGTTCCTTCGCCCGGCTTATCTGGTTGCCAGATATAATCTGGAAAATCAGGATCCGAAGGATGTGGATTTCCGGTATGTGACGTCACTTGGTGCAGATGGAGCGGAAGAAGTATATGAGTTCATTGTAGATAACTATATGACGGGACAGGATGATGATTACTACGAGTACGATAACTACCAATACGACGATTATTATAACAAATATAATAATTATAAGGATATCAAGGGATTCTCGTATAACAGAATGGAATGGTATTTTAATGGAATTCGGGATACCTATAAAGAAAAAGGTGCGATCCGTGGATTTAACTTTTCAAGGAACAAGGCAGAGAAGTATGCAAAACGTTTCTTTAAATGGTACGGGAAAGAAGAATAAAGTGCGTTAAATTAAGATTAAAATACGTTGCACCTATTGTAAAAAAATGGGAAATAGTATAAAATAAAACTAAATTTGGGGCATACAGATGAGAGGTCAGAATGCCGCCGGATAAAAGATGATTTTATGGAGGTAGTAGAAAAATGAAAAAAGCAACAAAGAGATTATTAGCTGCATTTTTAGCCCTTGCAATGGTATTCACATTATTAGCAGTACCTGCAACAAGCATGAAGGATGTCAGCGCTGCAACCAGTAAGACTGTGTATATTAACCCGTATAGTGACAGAGTCGTTTCCTATAAGCCGGGACGTGTAACTCAGGCATCCGGTGTTATCAGTATCATGGGATGTACAAAGGCATCTCAGATCAAAAAGTTAAAATGTTCAAACAAGAACATGAAAGTATCAGCCAAAGATGGATATATTCGTGTAGACTATGGAAAGAAAGCTGGTAAGGCAACTATTACATGTACAGTAAAGGGTGTTAAGCTGAAAACTACATTTACTGTAAAGAAATATACCAATCCTGTAAGTTCAATCAAGATTGGAAGCAAGAATTATACATCAAGCTTTGCAAAGAATACTTACACCTATACTTCGAAGAAAGTATCAAAGAAGACACTGAGTGTAAAGGCTAAAAAGGGATGGACCATTAAGTCAGTCAGCGTATATAATGGTGGAAGCAAATATTATAATGTAAATAAATCCAGTTATTCCAAGAAGATTACATTAAGTAAGAAATATTCAGATGTGATCGTTGTTATGTACCAGAAGAGTACAGGACTTACAGAGTCTTTAATGGTAACATACAGATAATTAAAACATAGAATTAATGAAAAGGTGTTGATATATATATCAGAACAGATTATATGTCAGCACCTTTTTGTTGTGCCTGTTTATAAGGTGTGGTATACTTTACATAGCGATTTGGTAAAATATATCATGTGGTTTTAAAAACCATATTTGCCATAAAATGGTAATGGAGGATGTTAAAATGAATGATTATGTTATATTGACAGATTCATCCTGTGATCTGCCGGATGATATCGTGAAGAAATATCAACTGGAGATCTTACAGCTTGATTTTATTGTTGAGGGCGAGGGAAGTTTTCATAATGATCAGGCAGATATTGAGAAAGTATATAGCAAATTAAGGAATGGGGCAAATATCAAGACTTCTGCAGCAAATATCTCGCAGGCATCGGAGGCAATAGAAGCTTTATTTAATCAGAAGAAAGATATCTTATATCTGGGCTTTTCATCCGGGCTTAGTTCTACTTATCAGACCGTGTATATGGCCGGTCAGGAATTGATGGAGGAGTATCCGGAACGAAAGATGGTCAGTGTTGATACTCTTGCGGCATCTATGGGACAGGGACTTTTGGTATACAAAGCATGTCAGGCAAGAGATGAAGGAAAAGGTCTGGAAGAAAATGCACAGTATATCGAAGATATAAAATTAAAACTGTGTCACTGGTTTACAGTAGACGATCTGTTTTTCTTAAAAAGAGGCGGACGAGTATCCGGTGTGACAGCAACAGTTGGCACAATGCTGTCGATCAAGCCGATCCTGCATGTGGATGACGAGGGACATCTGATCAATGTAAGTAAGGTCAGAGGAAGAAAAGCAGCGATCACAGAGCTTGCAAACCGGATGGAGAAGCTGGCGGTACATCCGGAAGATCAGGATATTTTTATCAGTCATGGTGATTGTATAGAAGATGCAGAGAAACTTGCTTCTATTATTAAAGAGAGATTCGGAAATGACAGGATCACGATATCCTATGTCGGTCCGGTGATCGGAGCACATTCGGGTCCGGGAACACTGGCATTGTTCTTCCTTGGAGAACACAGATAAACAGCTTCTTACAGAATAAGGATAGCCGGAACAAAGTTTGATTAAATAAAAAAATAATTGAGAATCATTCCTAATAACTATTGACATTTATCAAAAATTGTGTAAAATAGAATCATAGAAATTGATAACGTTTCTCAATAAGAATAATAATAGCAAAAAGCAAAGGAGATTTTAATTATGGCAAAGTTTGTATGTAGTGTATGTGGATATGTATATGAAGGAGAAGAAGCTCCTGCACAGTGCCCTGTATGTAAGGCACCTGCTGAGAAGTTTATCAAACAGAGTGATGATAAGACATGGGCATCTGAGCATGTTGTAGGTGTAGCACAGGGTGCACCGGAAGATATCATGGAAGATTTAAGAGCAAACTTCCAGGGCGAATGTTCAGAAGTTGGTATGTACCTTGCAATGGCTCGTGTAGCATTCAGAGAAGGCTATCCTGAGATTGGTAATTACTGGGAGAAGGCAGCTTATGAAGAAGCAGAGCATGCAGCTAAGTTTGCAGAGCTTCTTGGTGAAGTAGTTACAGATTCAACAAAGAAGAACCTTGAGATGAGAGTAGAAGCAGAGCATGGTGCAACTGCCGGTAAGACAGATCTTGCAAAACGTGCAAAAGCACTGAATCTGGATGCAATCCATGATACTGTTCATGAGATGGCAAGGGATGAGGCAAGACATGGAAAGGCATTTGAAGGTCTCTTAAAGAGATACTTCGGTTAATCATTCTATGAATGATCGTGCAGAATAGCACAGAACACTAATTAAGAAGTAAATATATAATACACTCTAATAAAAAATCCGGCTGACAGGAATTTCCCATCAGTCGGATTTTGTGTTAGTCTTTCAATTTAAAAGATGAAGTTCCATCGCCATCAAAGGTGTCAGGATCTAAGCCGCTTGTGGTTGCTTCAGATGTATTGTTATCTGAAAATGGAGTCGTTGGCTCCTGTGCATTGGGATCGGCATAGCCTGAATTCATGCTAGTGTTCATATCAGGAGTTGTTGGATTGCCATAAGCACCGGTATATGGTTCTGGCTGGATATCCGGACCGTATACAGTGTTCTTGTGACGGATAATACCTAATATAATGAGCAGGATACCAAGACCGAGAACTACAAGACCAATAATGATAGATGTACGGCATCCCTCTTTTGTCATGATCTTAATATAGTATGGAAGCATATAAGAATCCAGTGTAGCTTTTTCTGTGGAGGTAAGAGTGATATCATAGGCAGATTCATACATGTCGTAGATATAATTTCTCATATATCCCATAATCTCACTGTCTGATTTGCATAATTTGCCGATGTAGTGTAATGTACCCGGATCTGCACCTGACTGGGACCAGGTGTGATCGGATAAAGCTTCAAGCTCAGACTTTTTTGATTCAGCAATATTCAGTCCAATGTAGTATTCGTTGTCTTTAAGTGCACTTATCAGATAATACTGGTCTGTTGTTCTTTTGAATACATAATTTGTAGTTTCAACATTCTCACAGAAAGAATAAAAAGCATAGTCAACATCAATCTCTACATATTTTCCGGCATCCAGATCCTTTTCAGATGCGGTATTCAGATTGAGCAGATCCCCATTCAGTTTGCTGTAATCCCGGATTCCCTGAAAGGCAAATACGATCCCGATGATTATCAATATAATGCCTGGAATCAGGAGATCGGAAAATTTCTTCGTCCTCTTATTTTTGTTAAACATATAATGTCCTCCCATTTTTGTTTTTGTGAGCAAAATTCTTCTTTTTGTAGTACAATAGAATACAAGTTACGCTCTTTTGAAATTTTATCAAATCCGCCATTTTTCGACAATGTGAAATCTGCTGAAAAAAAGCAGCTATTATAAAGGTATACGGGATGTTTGAATATTATTTTTTGGATAATTTGACCAAAGTAAATTATTTTAGAAAAACACGGGAGAAGAAATGGCAAGATGAAAGAACAGTAAGGTAAAAGAATAAAGAATGAGTCGAATGAACATATCAGAAAAGGATTTAGACAGAGATGCAGAAGAATAATTCAACAAATAAAGCAAAATCCACAAATGCAAATAAAGCTAAAACTTCAGGCGGATCAAGAACAACAAATAGAAAAGCAAATAAAAATACAGACAGATCGGCAAACAGTAAGTTCTCATCAGGAAAAAGAAAGCAGAATACAGCAGAAAGTAAAAAAAAGTTTCTTTATATAATTCCGGTTATCATATGGATGGTATTTATATTCTATATGTCAGGAAAGACCGGACAGGAATCCTCCGGACAGAGTGGGAAGATCAGTTTGTTTATAACAAATCTCTTGGAAAAGGTACGGCAGGATTCACCGCAGGAGATGCAGAATCTACAAGATATTCTGGAGCTTGTTATAAGAAAGACTGCACATATGACAGAATATGCGATCCTGTTCTTACTTTCATATCTGGCAACGGTGAAGATATCCATGAGCCAGAGCAGATTTTATAACAGAAGCATAGCTGTCTTAATTTCGTTATTATATGCATGTTCGGATGAGATGCATCAGTTATTGGTTCCGGGCAGGAGCGGAAAAATGATCGATGTCGGGATCGATATGGCAGGAGTGTTGATTGTTCTAATATGTATGATTCTGTCTAAGAATACGAAATGGAAGATCATTTGTGGAGTACTTTTGGGAGTGCTGTTGGTTGCAGCATTTGTCGTTCTGCTATTTGTCCCGTTTTGAAAAACTGACGCAGGACTTCGATCATTTCCGTGTGCAGCGGTTTACTTCATGCTGAAAAAATGATATATTAATGAATATATGTTATGCCAAAAGGAGCCGGAGAAATGACATTAGAGGAAGTTAGAAAGCAGATCGACGTGGTTGATAAGCAGATCAAGTCGCTGTTTAAGGAACGAATGATACTTGCAGATCAAGTCGCAAGGGTAAAGGCGGAATCAGAGGATGCTATATATAAGCCGGATCGGGAAGAAGCGATCATAACGAAGCTGACCGGAGATGTAGACGACAGCATCAAGAAAGAATATACGGCACTGATCAAGCGTATTATGGAGGTCAGCAGAAAGTATCAGTATGGGAGAACATTAGAACTTCGTAATTGTCTGAATGTATCGTTTGTGACGGAGGAACCGAAGGTAAAGAAGCTTGCCATGCTGAAGCATGAACTTTACATATGTCAGGGCTATTCCAGAGATCTGGTAAATACGGTCAGTGATTATGAACAGGTCATGGAGCTGATCCGGAAGGATGAAGCAGATGCCGGAATGGGTATATTTGAGGATATCAGCTATGGCGTATCGGATTCCCTGCATGAAGCACTTGCCATGAATGATCTCTATATTTACAGGTGTGATGAGGTGTTGGACGAGGGACACCGGAAGAAGGTCGTTACATTCGGGAAACAACTGGTAGTTCTGCCGGAGCATAACCGGTTAAAGATCGTATTTGTATGCAAGAATAAGAGCGGAAGTCTGGCGAGTGTATTATCGATGATATCCGATTATGGCGTGAATCTGACCGAGATCCATTCGGTGCCGTTCCGTGGAGGAGAATGGAATTATCGGTTTTATATCGAGTTAAACGGAAACCTGCTTCAGAAAGAGATCCAGGCACTTGTATTCCAGTTGATAAATGAGACAGAGACATTTAAGATACTTGGAAGCTATTATTGTGAACAATAAATTTTTATATATAAGGGAGAAAAGACATGATAGACAAATTAGTAAAAAAAATCAAAGAGACAAAGGCACCGATCGTTGTTGGACTGGATCCGATGCTTTCCTATGTGCCGGAATATATAAAGAAGACAGCATTTGATGAATATGGTGAGACTTTAGAGGGCGCAGCGGAAGCCATCTGGCAGTACAATAAGGGTATTGTGGACGCAGTTCATGATCTGATCCCTGCTGTTAAGCCGCAGATTGCTATGTATGAGCAGTTTGGTATCGAGGGCTTAAAGGTATTCCAGAAGACGGTTGATTATTGTAAGTCAAAGGATCTGGTTGTGATCGCAGATATTAAAAGAGGCGATATCGGATCAACATCTGCAGCATATGCAGTCGGACATCTTGGAAAGGTTGCGGTCGGAAGTAAGACATATTCCGTATTTGGTGAAGATTTTGCAACTGTAAATCCATATCTTGGTACCGATGGAATCAAGCCTTTTGTAGATGTATGTAAGGAAGAGAAGAAGGGAATCTTTGTACTGGTCAAGACATCAAATCCTTCATCCGGTGAATTCCAGGATCGTCTGATCGATGGTAAGCCGTTATATGAGCTGGTTGGCGCTATGGTTAATGAATGGGGCAAAGATACGATCGGTGAGAGCGGTTACAGCAGTGTCGGTGCTGTTGTAGGAGCAACGTATCCAGAGATGGGTAAGGTACTTCGTAAGATCATGCCGAAGTCATTTATTCTTGTTCCGGGCTACGGAGCACAGGGCGGTAAGGCTGCTGATCTGGTACATTATTTCAATGAAGACGGACTTGGTGCGATCGTAAATTCATCCAGAGGGATCATTGCAGCATACAAGCAGGAGAAATATGCTTCATTTGGTGAAGCAAATTATGCAGATGCTTCCCGTCAGGCTGTTGTTGATATGATCGAAGATATCAACAGCGTATTATAAATATCGGATTTATCAGAAAAACAGTATGCAGTACACGATGCGTGGTGATAGTGGAGGCGTACAGATCATATGCAAGAGATCACGGGAGGACATAGATACATGGGAAAAGTAAAGATAACAGCAGAGGTTGTGAGCCAGACCTGTATAGCAACAGATATATATAGTCTGATCCTGAAAGCAGGGGAGATTGTATCGCAGGCGGTTGCAGGTCAGTTTGTTTCTGTATATTCAAAGGATGGAAGCCGCATGCTTCCAAGACCGATCAGTTTATGTGGAATTGATAAAGAAGCAGGTACGCTTCGTCTGGTATATCGTATCGCTGGAAAGGGAACAAATGAGTTCTCAAAATTACAGGCAGGAGATACGGTTGATATTCTTGGTCCGCTTGGAAATGGCTTTATGAAGGAGTCTGGAAAAGCAATTCTGATCGGTGGAGGAATCGGAATTCCACCGATGCTGCAGCTCGCAAAAGAGCTGGACTGTGAGAAGTCCATCGTACTTGGATACCGGGATGAGCTTTTCTTAAATGAAGAATTTGAACCATATGGTAGTGTGTATCTGTCTTCCGAAGATGGAATGCATGGAACAAAGGGAAATGTAATAGATGCGATCGAAGCATGTGCGGTAACCGGTGATATCATATATGCCTGTGGCCCGACTCCGATGCTTCGGGGAATCAAACAGTATGCGGCAGAGCAGAATATCCGTTGTGAGATTTCATTGGAAGAAAAGATGGCATGTGGTGTAGGCACCTGTCTTGCCTGTGTCTGTCAGACAAAGAATGTGGATGAGCATTCAAAGGTACACAATGCAAGGATTTGTGCAGATGGTCCTGTCTTTTATGCTGAGGAGGTGGAACTGTAATGAGTAAAGTAAATATGGCGGTAAACATCGCAGGAGTAGAATGGAAGAATCCAATTACAGTTGCATCCGGTACATTTGGTTCAGGTATGGAGTATTCGGAATTTGTCGATCTGAACCGTCTGGGAGCAGTTACGACAAAGGGTGTGGCAAATGTTCCGTGGCCGGGCAATCCGACACCCAGAATTGCAGAGACATATGGCGGAATGATGAATGCCATCGGACTTCAAAATCCGGGTATTGATACTTTTATAAAAAGAGATCTTCCGTTCCTTGCAAAATATGATACAAAAGTGATCGTAAATGTATGCGGAAAGTCAAAGGAAGATTATATAGATGTCGTAGAACGGCTGGCAGATACAGATATTGATATGCTTGAGATGAATGTATCCTGCCCGAATGTAAAAGAGGGAGGAATTGCATTTGGTCAGAAGCCGGAAGCTCTTTATGATATAACACAGGCAGTAAAGAAGGTTGCAAAGCAGCCGGTGATCATGAAGCTCAGTCCGAATGTTACAGATATTGCTGAGATGGCAAGAGCTGCGGAAGCAGGCGGAGCAGATGCACTGTCACTTATTAATACACTTACAGGCATGAAGATTGATGTTAAGCGTCGTACATTTGCTGTAAAGAATAAGACTGCCGGTGTATCAGGTCCTGCGATCCATCCGATCGCAGTACGGATGGTGTATCAGGTTGCAAATGCTGTCAAGCTTCCGATCATAGGCATGGGTGGTATCGCTACGACTGAGGATGCTCTTGAAATGATTCTGGCAGGTGCATCGGCAATCGCAGTTGGTACAGCAAACTTCAATAATCCATATGCAACAGTGGAGATTGCAGATGGAATTGAAAAATATCTGATCGAGAATCAGATTGATGATATAAATGAGTTAATTGGGTGTGTAAAATAAAAGATATTGGGTTATCTGCTTTACAGGATGTATTGGGGAGGCAGTTAGTTGGTTATGGAAAAACAATTTGAAGAAATTATATATTCCAGATATCAGGCACGTATCAGAGATATGAGGATTCTAAAGGTAGATGAGGGATTTGAACAGATCCTAGGTTACTCTGCGGAAGATGTAGAACGCTTACAGCTTCATGTAAAGGATATTATGCTAGATGAAGACTGGGAGGATTATACACAGATCATCTATACAAAGATGACGAGCCGGGGAGAAGCATATCTGGGACATCGGTTAAAAAAGAAAAATGGTGAAGTTATATATGTATTCTGTTTTGGGCGGGCATTTCAGTCGGAAGAAGGAGAAATGTGCGGAGAAATCCTTATTACAGATATAACAAATACCAAGAAGCTGTCGAAACAGCTTGAAAATCTGACCGATATTAATTCTGAACTTAATATGGAATTAGCGGATAAGAACCGTATGCTGGAGTCCATTCTCAATAATCTAGCGGGTGGTGTCGGAGTATTTGATATCGGAAATAAGAAAATTACAGTAGAATATATCAGTGAGAGCTTTTATAAGATGTTCAATCTGGAAAAAGGTCAGCTTGGTACAGAAGGAAATGAATATATCAATCTGGCATTTGAAGAAGATCGGAAAGAACTGAAACGACAGATTAAGGAGACCTTGTTGTCAAATAAGATGACAATTGGTGAATATCGCTTTATTAATAAAAATAATCCGGAATCATATTATTGGGTGCAGGTATGCCTGTCGCTCCTTGCAGCAAGAAAAAGCGTTTTTTCCATATGCGCTGTTTGTGTAGATATTACGAATAAAAAGAAAGAAGAACTGGAAAAGAGTGCACAGACCGAGATGTTGAAGTTAGTGGCGCAGGGAAGTGATGAACTCTTGTTTACCTATACGGTTGAAGATGACAGCATGGTTATATCTAAATATATGGATGGCAGAACCGTAACGGTTTTTGATGATAAAGATTTTATTGCAAACCTTGCTCAGTGTCAGTTGATCTACTCGGAAGACAAAAAAGAGGTATCAGACGTATTGGCTGAACTGACAGCTGTTAAGGATACCGAAACCGTTGAAATCAGGGTCGATTTTATCGGTAACGGTATGTATCTCTGGCATCGTGCAATGCTTGTCAGTGTTGCTGATACAAACGGTGTGGTAAAAAAGATTGTAGGTAAGTTGTATTCGATTCATGAGGAGAAACTGCAGAGTCAGGAATTAATTCTGCGTGCGGAACGTGATTCCCTTACAGGGGTTTATAATCATAGCACCTTTGTGTCTAAAGTATCCAGGTTTCTTGTGGAATTTGATGAGACGCTGTGTGCACTCTATATGATCGATCTGGATGATTTTAAATTAGTAAATGACGCATTGGGACATTATGCCGGAGATGATTTGTTGTGTGACACAGCAGTTGTTCTGGAGAGTGTTGCAAATACATATGGTGGATTTTGTGGTCGTCTCGGTGGAGATGAATTTTCTATGTTTATTCCGGATATAGTCGATGAAGATACGGCATGCATGGTTGCGAAGACACTTAATAAAGGAATTCGTGCGATTAAATGTAAGGCGGAGCACTCGGCATCAATCGGTATTGCAGTTGATACTATATCAAAGTCATTAAAATTCGATTCTTTATATTATAAAGCAGATCAGGCGTTATATTATTCCAAGCGGCAGGGCAAAGACCGCTGTATGCTTTTCTGTGAGAAGATGGATGAGGCTAAACCGGTATTAAATTCCAAGTTCAGCAGTTATTCGGATGAAGAGGATTATCTGTTGGATGACATCTCAGATGTTGTATATGTAACGGAGATGAATTCTTATAAGCTGCAATATATGAATAAGGCAGCCAAGCTTGGTGTTGGTCTGGATGAAGATGATACTTCTTATATTGACAAGCATTGTTATAAGGTGCTTCAGGGTATGGATCTTCCGTGCAGCTTCTGCACGAATAAGCTGTTATCAACGGAGAAGAGTTTTATCTCGCATCATAAGAATCTCAATAACGGAAAAGAATATGTTTTAAAAGACAGGATTGTAAACTGGCATGGAAGAAAGTGCCGTATGGAGATGGCTGTTGATATTTCTGATGCCGATAAAGTAACACAGGTTCTTTCTAACCGTTATGATATTGAGGATGCGTTGGTATCCAGTATTACACAGATTTCTACAGGAGTAGAGCATTCCTTAAATTACAGCAAACTGTTAGAAACACTTGGAGAGTATTATGGCGCAAAACATGCTTGTCTGGTGGAATGTGATTCCAATAAGTTATATGAATGTCATGAATGGAAATCAGCAAATAGTAATTCGTATGGGAAAAAACTGGAGATCTTTTATAAAGAAACTGTCCGGAAAGAACTGCAGAGTATATCTAGTAAAAAAGGTGCACTGATCATTAATCATATTTCGGACTACCCATACAAAACATCGGATCTGTATTCGTTTTTTTTGGAAAACAGGATATGGTCAATGTATTCTGTTCCGATCAAAGACAATAAGTCTGAGATTATTGGAAGGATCATTATCTTTAATCCGCAGCTTCACAGTGGTGACCTGAAGCTTATGAATCTTTTGTCTTTGTATATTGGAAATGATATTGTCAGCCGGGCGCTTGCAGAAGAACGAAATTATGAAGTGACGCATGATCGTATAACGGGAGCATATAATCGTATCTGCTATATGGATTATATAAACCGCAGACAGAATCTGGAATCAGTGGGTATCGTGATTATTGATATCAATGAAGTGCGTAATATATTTGATGAATTTGGACAGTCCTTTGTTGATAATCTGATGATTGATTATTACAGACTGTTAGATAAGGTATTTCCGAAATCCTGTATTTATCGGATTGGGGATGACGATTTTGCTGTAATTTGTGAGAATATTTCACAGTGTGATTTCCTGGATCAGGTTCGTGCATTGAAAGGTCAGCTTAAGATTGGCGATTTTACGGCATGTATCGGATATGTATGGGATGATTATGAGAAAGATATCAAGCGGATGGAAAACCATGCGTATGATATGCTCTATATGGAGAAACAGAAGTGGTACGATCAGAAGGATGAACATTCTTATAAATGGAGTACATTAACGAGAGAGCTTGTAAAAAAAGACATTAAAGACGGAATGTTCTTTGTGTATTTACAGCCGAAGGTGGACTATTCGAATGGTCGTTGTTATGGTGCAGAAGCACTGGTGAGATATGCCAAACCGGATAACCTCGCAAATGTGATCGATCGTCTGGAAAAAAGCAGAAATATAAAGTATATGGATCTCTTTGTGCTTGAAAATGTATGTAAAATGCTTATACGTTGGAAAAAAGAAGGGTATAATCTGATCCCGGTCTCCTGTAATTTTTCCAGAATATCTCTGTTGGAAGAAGATATGCCGGAGCGTATCAATGCGATTGTTGAATCTTATGGAGTTCCAAAGGATATGATCGAGATCGAGATTACAGAGTCTGTTGGTGAGATGGAACATGAGATGGTTACCAGAATTGCAAATAAACTGCATACTGCAGGTTTCAGGATTGCCATGGATGACTTTGGAACAAAATATTCCAATGTATCGATTCTTTCTTCTATGAAGTTTGATGTGATCAAGCTGGATCGGAGTATGGTTTATAATATAGACAAGAATATAGCCAGCAGAACGATTCTAAGACATCTGGTTGAGATGTGCACAGATCTTGGAGTGGAATGTATAGCGGAAGGAGTAGAGACCAAGGAACAGGCAGAATACCTGAAGGAAATGGGATGCAACCATATTCAGGGCTATCTGTATAGTAAGCCTGTGAATATTGAATCCTTCGAGCAGGTCTATATGAAGCGTGATGAATAAATAAAAAACTCCCTACAGTGATATCGACTGTAGGGAGTTTTTTATTTTTTCTTCCGGATATGAACTTCAGGGATGGCGACATCATAGGAGATGTTCGCTTCCTCCTTGGAAGATTCTGTATGTACAGGATTCGAAGTGTCAGCGTCATTCGAATCCGAGTCTGACTGCGTATGAATTTCAGGGATTGCGAGATTGTCGTAAGTCAGATTATAATCTTTTTTCTTATCTTTTCTATGTCCGAACATGAGAATATCCTCCTTTTATAACAGGTTGATGAAGAATGTAATAACAAGGCTGTTGATAAAGTCTGCAAATAAACTGCCAACAAGCGGAATCAGGAGATAGGCTTTTACGGATGGCGAATATTTATCACAGATTGCCTGCATATTTGCCATGGCATTTGGTGTTGCCCCCATTCCAAAACCACAGGTTCCGGCAACCAGAACAGCAGCATCGTAGTCACGTCCCATGATGTTGAATTCAACAAAGTATGTGAACAGACAGATCAGAATAACCTGACTGGTCAGCAGGATAAATAATGGAAGAGCGAGAGATGCAAGCTGCCATAGTTTTAATGTGATCATTGCAATACCGAGGAACAGGGAGAGAGCAATACCGCCAAGATCGTTGATCTCACCCATATGAATCGTGAACTTACCGGAATATTCACCGATATTTCGAATCAGTGCGGCTGCGATCATAGCACCGATGTAGATTGGAAAAGTTAACCCGGTTTTTGTCAGTAACCATGAGAATATCGTTCCGAGTCCTATTGCAAGGATCAATTGAAAAACAGCGGCTGCATACATATTTGTATGACGTTCATGTTTCTTTTCTTCTTCGATCAAAAGGCTGTCATCTTCAGGCACAACCGTTTCTAACAGATTCTTTTTCTCGATCAGTCGTTTTCCGAGTGGACCGCCGATCAGACTTCCGGCGATCAAACCAAAGGTTGCAGCTGCGGTACAGATTGTGGTTGCACCGGATATGTCAAAGTCTTCCAGAACCGGACCGAAGGCACCTGCGGTTCCGTGTCCGCCGACCATTGGGATTGATCCGGTACACATACCGATCAGAGGGTCAAGTCCAAGGATCCTGGACATACCGACAGCAAGCAGGTTTTGAAGTACGATCAGAGCAATAACAAGCCCCAGAAAGACCGCCAGTGATTTGCCACCGCTCTTTAAGACCTTCAGATTTGCCTGAAAACCTACAGAGGTAAAGAAGAATACCATACAGACTTCCCGTAGGGTATCATCAAAGGAAAATTCTGCCAATCCCGTACTGTAACAGATACAGGTGAAGATTGCAAATAAGAGTCCGCCGATAACAGGAGAAGGTATACAGAATTTTTCCAGAAAGAAGATTCTTTTTTTCAAAAATGTTCCAAGCATCAACACAAGGACGGCAATCGCAAGTGTCTGATACATATCTAATTGAATTTTCATAATTACCCTTTCTTATGTTCAGAAATTATCGTACATCAACGGTAATCCCTTTTTCTTTGTAGTAAGCAGCAGCCCCTTTGTGAAATGGGATCGTGATGCCCTTTGTTGCTGCCTGTTCATTTAACTGCATATCGATCGAAAGTGAATATTGCAGATCATTTGCATGTTCAAACAGAAGCCTCGTAAGATCTTCTACAGTATCCTTCGATAAGTCGTTATCTGCAAGCATGACAGCCTGCACACAGACCGTTGATACATCCTCGGTCTGACCGGAATAGGTATTTGCGGGAATGATAAAATCGGAGTAATACGAATAAGCAGACAATAGCTTATTTTTACAACTGTCGTTAAGTCCGATCAAACGGATATCACAGGTTCTTGTCAGCTCTTCAATGACCGTGGTCTGAATGCCTGCTGTAACAAAGAAAGCATCAATTTCACCGGAAACCAGGCTTTCGGCAGCATCGATATAGTCAAGGTTTGTGGTTTTGACCAGATCGTTATTCAGACCGGCAACCTCAAGGATCTGTTTTGCATTTCGTTCCGTACCGGAATCGGATGCTCCGATGCTTATGGTTTTTCCGGTCAGGTCATCGAGAGACTTGATGTTTGAATCTTTTTTTACAATGATCTGGCAGGCTTCCGGATACAGAGAGGCGATAGCGGAATATCCACTGATCGATTTTCCCACAAATGTGCCTGTGCCGTTTACTGCGTCGTCAATCATATCATTTTGTGCAATACAGAGATCAATGTAACCGTCGGCAAGCAGTCGTAGATTTGCCGCAGATCCGGCAGTCTTCTTTGCTTCAATGCTGTAATCAGGGGCATCGTTGTTGACCAGACCGGCATAAGCATTTGCAAAGGTATAATAGATACCGCCGATATCCGCCGCACCGAATCGGATGGCGTCTTTTTTGCTGCTGCATCCTGTTCCGATAGTGGAAATAAGCAGGATCAGACAGAGAAAAAGTGCTGTTTTTTTCTTCATATTGATAAAATTTCCTTTCTAATGTATATATTTTTTCGTAAATATGGTAATATAGGACGGAATTGTTCTAAAGGTATGTCGAAAAATATAGACCTTTGGCTATTGTACAACAATTAGATACAAAATGGAACAGAAAAATTAACCATTTGTGTTTCGAAACCATTTGTGCTAGAATGAGTTCGAAATGCCTAACTAAAGGGTACATAAATGGTCTGAAATCAAGGAGGAATGAAAGAAAAATGGAACAGTACAAACAGGAATTCATTGAATTTATGATCGATTGTAATGTATTAAAATTTGGAGATTTTACAACAAAGAGTGGAAGAAAAACACCTTTCTTTGTAAATACCGGATTTTACAGAACAGGGGCACAGTTAAAGAGACTGGGTGAGTTCTATGCGGAAGCAATCAACAGTGCGTTTGGTCTTGATTTTGATGTATTGTTTGGACCTGCATACAAGGGAATTCCGCTTTCAGTAGCAACTACCATGTCAATTGCAGAAATGTATGATGAAGACATCAAATATTGCTCAAATAGAAAAGAGATCAAGGATCACGGAGATAAGGGAATCTTACTCGGAAGCCCGATCTCAGATGGTGATAAGGTTGTTATCATTGAAGATGTAACAACAGCCGGAACATCGATCCAGGAAACTATGCCGATCATTAAGGCACAGGGAGATGTAGATGTTATGGGACTTGTCGTTTCTGTTGACCGTATGGAGCGTGGACAGGGCAAGAAGAGTGCACTGACAGAGATTCAGGAAGAATATGGTATCCAGACAACTGCTATTGTTACAATGGCAGAGGTTGTAGAGCATTTATATAATAAAGAATATAAGGGTAAAGTCATAATTGATGATAAGTTAAAGGCTGCGATTGATGCTTATTATGATATTTATGGCGTAAAGTAGAAACGGTTGGTAGAAAAATGAAACTAGGAAGAAATGATATCTGCTGGTGCGGAAGTGGAAAGAAATACAAATCCTGCCATTTGAACATCGACAGCAAACTGGAAGAAATGAAGCTAAAGGGATATAAGATCCCGACAAGAAGAATGATGCGTTCACCGGAACAGATCGAAGGAATCCGCGTGGCATCCAAGGTAAATACAGAGGTGCTTGATTTCATTACTCCATTTGTAAAAGAAGGAGTATCTACAGGTGAGCTTGATCGAAGAATCTATGAATACACGAAATCAATCAATGCAATACCTGCCTGCCTTGGATATGAAGGATATCCGAAGAGTGTCTGTATATCGATTAATGATGTTGTCTGTCATGGTATACCGGATGAGAAAACAATCCTGAAAAATGGAGATATTGTCAACATTGACTGTACAACGAAATATAATGGATATTTTGGTGATTCATCCCGTATGTTCATGATCGGAGATGTTGATCCGGTCTGGAAGAAGCTGGTAGAGGATACAAAGAAAGCACTGGATCTTGGAGTAGAAGTATGTAAGCCATATTCAACGATCGGTGATATCGGATATGCGATCAATACATTTGCCAAAGAGCAGGGCTATTCTGTTGTCCGTGAGATCGGCGGACATGGTGTGGGACTTGATATCCATGAAGATCCGTATGTCAGCCATATCGGACAGCCGGGCAAGGATTATGTGATTGCTCCAAGCATGACATTTACGATCGAGCCAATGATCAATCTAGGTGTGCCTGACGTATGGCAGGATGCTGACGATGGCTGGACGATCCGTACAGATGATGGCAAGCCATCTGCCCAGTGGGAATACACCCTTCTTATGACCGAGCACGGAATTGAGATTCTGGCAAAATAATACTTTCACATAATTATACAAAACACAGGGATTGCCCCTATACAGACCATAAGCCCCATTATAAATGACTCGTTACGGTTTCTGTTCAATGCATATGCCTGATTCGTAAATACTCCTGCGCTAACTCGCCAACTAAATGTTGGCTCAGACAAGCGCTCGTATTTACTGGCAATATGCATTTCACGACGAAACCTTCACTAAATGTCATATTATAATGGGGCTTATGGTCTGTATAGGGGCAATCCCTGTGTTTTATATTTTAAATGAATGGCATTATTTTGCCAGAATGCTTAAGATCTCGTTGCTTCTTGCGACGAACTTGGTCATGGCATCGGCAGATAATGGTCTGTTGGCAAGAACTGCCAAGTCATATAACTGACAGCAGATGGTAGGAGTGTTCTCGCCCTCCGGGTTGTCAAGGACATATTTGACCAGATTATTGTTGGCATTTAATACCAGTGTTTCACCCTTGCCGCCGAACATGGCAGGATCCATGCCCATACCGGCCATACCATACATTTTCATCATTTCCTGCATACGTCTGGATTCTTCAGATAAGGTCAGCATAGAAGATAAGTCTTTATTCTTTAATGCTTCTACCTTGATCGTGATATTTTCGACATCCAGTGCTTTCTTGAAGAGTTCGGTCAGCTTGTCGGTATAATCCTTTGCTGTTTCTTCGGATAATGATTCATCTACAAAATTATCGGACAGATCTGCATCGATTCTGTAGAAATGTACATTTTCATTTTTCTGTTCCAGAAGCGTGATAAATGGGCTGTCAATCGTCTGTGTCATGATCAGGCATCCATGCCTTCCTCTTTGAACATGTTAATGTACTGTGACTGAGCAACTTCATCCGTAACATAGAAGACTTTGTTTTCGTATTTTTCTTTTCCGGCTTCCAGATATTCCGGCAGTGTCAGGTATTTGCCTTCCAGATTCTTATAGATACAGAAATCTTTCATCTTCTCTAAGAATTTCTCATCCTTTAAGCAGCCGAATTTGATAAATGGGTTGATGTCATCCCAGTATTTCTCATAGTCTTCTCTGTGAACCTTATACATACCGGATAATTTATCGGCAACCTTCTTTGTGATGTAATCGGAGATCTTTTTAACAAATCCATCATTCTGTAAAGCACTTCTGGATACGTTCAGCGGAAGATCCGGACAGTCGATGGTACCTTTTAACAGCATCAGAAATTCAGGGATAACTTCTTTGATATTATCAGCTACGAATACCTGGTTGTTATAGAGTTTGATCGTTCCTTCCAGATTATCGTACTGGGTATTGATCTTCGGGAAGTACAGAATGCCTTTCAGGTTAAATGGATAGTCCATGTTCAGGTGGATCCAGAACAATGGATCTTTGTAATCATGGAATACTTTATGATAGAAGTCTTTGTATTCATCGTCTGTACAGTCATTTGGATGCTTGGTCCAGAGAGGTGTTGTAGTATTTAAAGGCTTTGGTGCTTCTTTTTCTTTCTTTTCGGCAGCATCCTTTGTTTCATCGGTTTCAGCAGTAGCTTCTTCTGATGCTTCAGCTTTGGTTGCCTTTTCTTCTTCCTCTTTTGCAGGGGCATCTGCATTTGTAAAGTAGATCTCTACAGGCATGAAAGAGCAGTATTTGTCGATTACTTCTTTGATACGGTATTCATTTGCAAATTCATAGCTGTCTTCATTCAGATACAGGGTGATAACAGTACCTCTGGTTTCTTTGTCGCCTTTATCCATGGAGAAGTCCGTTCCGTTCTCACATTCCCAATATACAGGTTCTGCGTCCTGTTTGTAGGAAAGGGATTCGATCGTTACCTTATCGGCAACCATAAATGCGGAGTAGAAACCGAGTCCGAAATGACCGATGATCTGTTCCTCTGTTGCCTTGTCCTTGTACTGCTCAAGGAAAGCAGCAGCACCGGAAAATGCAATCTGATTAATATACTTTTCGACTTCTTCAGCAGTCATACCGATACCATTATCAATAAACTGTAAGGTCTTGTTGTCCGGGCTTGCGATCACATCGATACGATAAGGTTCGTCCGGTTCGTCAAATTCGCCCATCAGAGATAATTTCTTTAATTTTGTTACAGCATCACAGCCGTTTGAGATTAATTCCCGGACAAAGATATCATGGTCGGAATACAGCCATTTCTTGATGACAGGGAAAATGTTTTCGCTGTTAATTGATAAACTTCCTTTTTTCATAAAAATGCATCTCCTTATATAAATTCTATATTATTCCAGTTGTCAGAACAAATCGGAATACGCAAATATCTATATATGTGTAATGCGAGAAATATCTGCCCTATCTGTTCTGTGTTATCACTAACAGGTATCATAAATCAGAAAAAAATAGAAGTCAAGACAAAATTAGCACTCAAATATGTCGAGTGCTAATAATTCATAAATATTTTATGGTTTATTTAGAAATGAGTGCTGTAGCAGGTGGTTAAAAGATCTGATTCTGTTTAAAAAAAGCAGATACATTTGCATCCCAGATGTTTGCAAGTGTTTTATCCATGGAGAAAATGTTCATGGATGCCATCGTTGTAAGTGAGATCTTTTCTCCGTCAAAGTAGATGTTTAAAGACAGATTTGCAATGTCGGATGTCGTGAGATTCAGATGGTTCTGTTCAATGATCCGGTTAATGTTCGCGTCTGATAAGATCAGCACGATCTTGAAGTTTAATGGGAGTTTATTGCCCTTGATGACATTGAAGATATGATGTCTGACAGCCCCCCATGTCGTATAAGTCTTTGAGGTCATTTCTTCCAGTTCTTCCGTATCAAAAAAAGATGGATTCAGTCTGCCGTCGATCGTATAAGAAACGTCGGAACGGACATAGGCTTCCACCAGCAAAAATGTGTCAAAGACCGGTTCCATCAGAAGCTTTTTAACGAAGTTTTTTGTTTCAGTAATTTCTATATTAAGCATATAAAGCTTTTACCTCCCTGCAATAAACAACGGATTGCGATAAAATTCTTGCCTCTAGTTTACAGGAAAAGAGGAAAGGTTGCAATCGGAAATCTGAAAACAGCCGGATGAGAAAATCCATTTGTTGAACTTTAGCGGGAGGTGTGTTAGTATTTTTACAGATTTATAAAAATATGGGAGGTTTTGAAATGGCAGAGATTATATGGAAGGATCGCAAACGTATATTTTTCGGGTTACCATGGACATTTACAAAGTACAGCTTATCAGAGGATCGGTTATTTATCAGTACGGGGTTCTTCAGTGTGAAAGAAGATGAAGTACGACTTTATCGCATCATGGATGTTTCATTGGAACGTAAATTATGGCAGAGAATGTGCGGACTTGGAACGATCAAATGCTGTTCCGCAGATAAGACAATGGGAGATTTCGAGATCAAGAACATCAAGAAGTCCAGAGAGGTCAAGGAAATGTTATCAAATATGGTAGAAGATGAACGTACCAAAAAGAAGGTTTCCAGCCGTGAGTTCATGGATCATGAACGCGATGAATTCGACGATTACGACGACCACGATACATATTAACGAGGACGATCAAAAGTACGTTGCTGCTTTATACGATAGTAGTTTGCTTTGATCGGTAATGTAAGATCGTATTTGGTTGTTCAGCAAGAGGTATGCTTTGACGATTAAATGAGAGCTGATATTACATATTATTCCGCAAGACGCTTTCGCTCTACCTTCGACGTAGTGGTACATAAGGCTGCAAAAGACGCAGCCTAAGTACCAACGCTCAGGCAGGCTTGCTTCATAATAGTAATATCAGTTCTCATTTTAAATTATAAGGTAAAGTGATTGCTGAACAACCAGATACGATCTTTTACGATATGAAAGCAAGATACCATGATATAAAAGCAACAACGCATTTTTGATCTGTCTGTGGAATCAAGTATCGAAGAAGAATATATCTTATTATAGACAGACAGAGTCCACTGCATACCTTTATGGAGCAGACCTTTTTTCACGTCGGTCCTTAACGAGTCACCGAAGGTGAGGAGGTTAGTACCGTTACGTGAAAAATAGAACGCAAGTGTTCTGCGTAATAAAGGGTATGGCAGGGGTCTCTGTCGTCAGGAAATCAGATATTCTCGGCTATCTTGGTGACGCCAACGTAGATTTGGGAGACTTTGTACCAGGTGGAGTAGTCGGTGATGCCGGTAACGGGCAGGTCGAAGATCTGTTGAAAGCGTCTGACGGCATCGGCAGTGGCAGGTCCATAGATGCCATCGGCGGCAACAGTTGGTATGGATGGATAATTCTGTGCGATACGATTTAACTGCTCCTGAAGCTGACGAACCTTGTCACCGGTTGCGCCAATTGACAGATCATATCCCGGATAAGAGGATGGAATACCGGCAATGGTTTCGGCAGAGTTGATATAAATGGAATCGCCATAGTAGTAGCGTAAGATCTCTATCGCAGACAGTCCCTGATCGGCAAGATACTTGGAACCCCATTGGGTCATCCAGTTTGGACAGGTGACCCGTTTCCCGTCACAGTATTGTGTAAAGATCGGTTGGGTGACACCCGGCCTTGATAGATAATTGGCAAATTGTTCATCAACGATACGGGAGATATTTTTATATATTGTCTTGTTATAGATCCATTTCTGATCGTAAGCGGTTGAAGATGTGATCGTAAAATCGTATCCCTTTCCACGATACCATTCTGTATAGACACGGTTTAAGGTGAAGGACATAATTGCAAGGATGTTGGCTCGAAGGGAAGCATCCGGCCATGTGGAGTAGATTTCATTTGATGCAACATTCTTTATGTAGTCTTTGTAAGGTACATAGTAGTCGATTGCAGTTGGGTCGGAAGGAGCTCCATCATGTACCACGATGGTTTCCGGAATCACGACACGGCTTAAGACGATCTCGCCTGTCTCTGCAACTGTTTTATCTCATCCTCAGCAATCTTTGGCGGATATTCTTCCCAGAGGGTATGAGCACCGATCACCGTTGGGTTATAGCTCGATTGGTCAGTATCAGAAACACGCAGCTTAACTGACTGAATGCCCTTTTCGTCGGTAAACATCTGTACACCGGAGATGATACGTGGTTCAAATCCGGGTGCATTGATTTTCAGATTGTATTCGGAATATGGCTGGTTGTCAGATGGTTCCATGCTGTATTCCAGTGGAGGAGTTTCAAGGGTGATGCCATCGATGATACCGTCGCTGTCTGTTTGCCGTTCCTCTATAACTTCATCCGGAGTTCCGGTTGATGCGACAGAAACGACCGCACCGGTTACCGGATATGCAGTCTGTTCCGAGATGATCCTGATTTTTAATGTTCCGTTATTGTTTCCATTTGCCATTTTAGTAATCCTGAATTATAATCTGTTTATTATATGAGACAAAATCATATTTCATGCCAATAATACTTTATCAATGCAGAAGTAGGAAAGAATGTATGTTATGCGTGGTGTAATGATCGTTTAGAAGATTTAAACGACAGAAACAAGTGTTATGCATGGTATATAATGATGAGGTATATGAAAAAAGAATTTATTGAAAAGTAATATAAAAGAAAAGAAGCGACAGGAGGTTTCACTATGGCATATTTTCCAATGTTTATCAATCTGGAAAACAAAAAAGTAATCGTACTTGGCGGAGGAAAGACCGCACTTCGAAAGATTAACTCTCTGATAAAGTTTGACTGTAAGATCGCAGTTATCGCACCGAGGATCTGCGATGAGATCAAGACAGTACCAGGAATCAGTGTACATGAGTCGAATATGACATTAGATGCGCTTGATACGGCAGATATGGTAATTGCAGCGACTAAGAGGGATGATGTAAATGCTAAGATCGGAAAGTATTGTAACGAACATAATATTCCGGTCAATGTAGCAGATAACAAGGATGTCAGCAGCTTCCTGTTCCCCGGAATTGTTATGCGTGAAGACCTGGTGATAGGGGTCACAACAGGAGGCTACAGTTCAAATGTAGCAAAGGAGATCCGTAATATGATCGAGAAGCTGATTCCTTATGAGTATGGAACCTTGACCAGAAAGATGGGAGCATACCGAGAGATTGCGTCCATTAATATCAAGGATGCTTATTTAAGGGAAATGGCACTGGATGAGATCATCAAACAGGCAACCAGCAATAAGTATATGATCGATGACCGAAAGGCAAATAAGATTCTGGATCGTTATGCGAAGGAAGATGAGCTGAGAGCGAAGGGTATGCGATAAAAAATACTTGCATTTTCCTTATAACGTGTTATAATCTTGTTTTAGTAAGATTATGGTAACTATTAAGAGTGGGTTTTGGCCCACTCTTAGTTTTTGTAGAAAGGTGGTATTGCTACGAAGAAAACAGATATTGAAGCAAAAGCAACAGAGATGGTTCTGCCGATCATTGAAGCAAATAACCTTGAATTGGTTGATGTGGAATATGTAAAAGAAGGCAGTGATTATTATCTGCGGATCTATGCAGATAAAGAAGGTGGAATAACGATCGGAGATTGTGAGATCGTGAACAGAGCCATGAGTGATCTGCTGGATGCAGATGACTTCATTAAGGATGCCTATATTCTTGAGGTCAGCTCTCCGGGGCTTACAAGACCATTAAAGAAGGAAAATGACTTTAAACGGAGTATTGGCAAGATCGTAGAGATCAAGACATATACCAAGATCGATAACTGTAAAGATTTTGAAGGTGAACTTACAGCGTACGATGAAGAAACAGTTACCATTTTGACAGAAGATGAGAAAGAACTGAAGATTGCAAGAAAAGATATATCGATGATAAGACTTGCATTTGTATATTAATAAAAGAAGCGGGAGGATAAAAAAGTGTCAGAAATTATCGAAGCATTAAATCAATTAGAAAAGGAGAAAAACATCAGCAAGGATATTCTGCTGGATGCGATCGAAAGATCCTTAAAGGCGGCCTGCAAGAAGGACTTTGATACCGATGAGAATATTGATGTTGTTATGGATCGTGAGACCGGTGAGTTTCATGTATATGCGAAGAAAGAGGTTGTAGAAGAGGTTGAAAGACCTGCGACACAGATTTCTCTGGAAAAAGCTAAGATGATGAATTCCAAATATGATCTCGGAGATATCATCAACATCGAGATCACAACAAAGGATTTCGGAAGAATCGCAGCACAGAGAGCAAGAAATGTAATCGTTCAGGCAATTAATGAGAGCGAAAGAGATGCGATCTACGATCACTTCTATACAAAAGAGAAGGATATCATCACAGGTATCGTTCAGAGATATGTTGGAAACAACATCAATGTCAGTCTGGATGATAAGACAGAAGCAATATTAAAAGAGTCTGAGATGGTTCCCGGCGAAGTATATAACAGAGGTGACCGTATCAAATTATATGTAACAGAAGTAAAGAAAGGCTCCAGAGGACCTAAGATCACAGTATCCAGAACACATCCTGATCTGGTAAAGCGTTTATTTGAAAAGGAAGTAACCGAGATCGCAGACGGTACAGTAGAGATCAAGAGCTCCTGCCGTGAGGCCGGTTCCCGTTCCAAGATCGCTGTTTATTCTCATGATGAGAATGTAGATCCGGTAGGTGCATGTGTAGGTGTAAATGGAAGCCGTGTTAACAACGTAGTAGAAGATCTGAACGGTGAGAAGATCGATATTATTTGTTGGGATGAGAATCCGGCAATCTTCATCAAGAATGCATTAAGTCCATCAGAGGTTATTGCAGTTGATGTAGATCTGAATGAAAAGAGCGCATTTGTCGTTGTACCGGATTATCAGTTATCACTTGCAATCGGTAAGAAAGGTCAGAATGCAAGACTTGCTGCAAAGCTGACAGGATATAAGATCGACATTAAGAGTGAGTCACAGGCAGAAGAGATGGGATATTTCTCAGAAGAAAATGATGACTACGAAGAGCCGGAGCAGGAAGAAGCATTTGACAATATTGACGATATCGTTGATGGTTCTTATGAAGAATCTCTGGAGCAGCAGGATGCAGAAGAAGTAAAAGAAGACGAAGAATAAAATGAAGTTCTGACCGGGTACCATGCCGATTGGAACGGAGATAAATATATAAGCATAGGAAGTGATGTTATGGCAAAGAAGATACCGCTCAGACAGTGCCTTGGTTGTAATGAGATGATACCGAAAAAAGAACTCATCCGTATCGTGAAGGATAATGAGAATAATTTTGCGATCGACCTGACCGGCAAGATGAATGGACGGGGGGCATATATATGCCGTAAGGCAGAGTGCCTGAAAAAAGCTATGAAGAGTAAATCTCTGGAACGCTCATTCAAGATGCAGATTCCAAAAGAGGTTTATGAGAAACTGGATAAGGAGTTAGAGGCAATTGAACAGTAAGAAGATTTATTCCATGATTTCCTTATGTGCAAAGGCCGGAAGGCTGGTAAGCGGAAACTTTTCAGTAGAAAAGGCCGTAAAAAACGGAAGCGCATGTGCTGTGATCGTGGCATGTGATGCAGCCCATAATACAAAGAAACTATTTGATCAAAAATGTAATTTTTATGAGATTCCATATTTTGAATTTGGAGACAAAGACAGTCTGGGAAAATTCGTTGGAAAAGAATTCCGGACGTCGATCGCGATCTTAGATGAAGGATTTGCGAAACAGATCATAAAATACATGAGTTTGAGTGAAAATATGGAGGTGTAACTTTTGACGAAACTGAGAGTACACGAATTGGCAAAAGAGCTGAATATAAGCAACAATGAAATCAAAGCAATCCTTGGCAAAAATGGTATCGAGATCAAGAGCCATATGTCGGCTGTTGATGAGAATATGATCAATATCGTTAAGAAGGCATGCGGAACCGGTACAAAGAAAGCAGATGCGCCGGCAGCAAAGCCTGTACCGGAAAAGAAGTCGGAGGACGTAAAGGCGGCAAAGACAGCACCGGAAAAGGTTCAGAAAGAGATTTCTGTAAAAGAAGAGCCTAAGAAAACGGCTGTAAGAAATGATCGACCGGCTACAGGGGAAGCGAATAAGCCGAAACAGGGTAAAGATGAGGGACATACGAGATTTGTCAGAGATGACAGAAACAGAAATAATTCCGACAGACAAAATAATGAGAGAGTAAGATTTAACAATAGTGAGCGTATGAATTCTGATAAGACAAGATTTGGCGACAAGCAGGGAAATGACAGACCAAGATATAACAACGACAGAAATAACGGTGACCGTGTAAGATTTACAAATGGTGATAGAAATAATTCTGACAGACCGAGATATAATAATGACAGAAACGGTAATGACAGAAACAATTCCGACAGACCAAGATACAACACTGACAGAAATAACACTGACAGAAATAACAATGACAGACCAAGATACAATAATTCCGGTGACAGAAATAATTCTGACAGACCGAGATTTAACAATGACAGAAATGGTCAGGACAGAGGAAGATTCTCAAACAATGGCCGTGGTGGTCAGGATCGTGGCAGATTTTCAGGCAATGGAGATCGTCAGGGCAGCTTTGACAAGCCGAAGTTCGGTGACAGACCGGATAACAGAAACAACCGGTTCAACAATAACAGAAACAATACTCCGATGGGATTTGGCAAGGATGACGAGGATGATAATAATAACAATCAGAGAAGAAGTCCAAAAGCAAATACCCGTAAGGATTTTGAAGCAAAAGAGATGCCGGGCAAAGATTTAAAGAGCCAGAACAGAGACAATTATAACAGAGATAAGAATAAGCCTCGTAAGGGCAACAGAAGATCTCCGGAAGAGGTTGAGGCAGATATCAGCAGACTGGCTAAAAATGTCAGAAACAAGCATCATCAGCCACAGCAGCCACAGCAGCAGGCAGAGGATAAGGAAACGATCCGTACGATCACACTTCCGGAGGTTGTAACGATCAAAGAACTTGCAGACATTATCAAAGAGCCTGTAAATGCGTTGATCAAGAAGCTCTTCCTTGCAGGTAAGATGTATAACGTGAACTCTGAGTTAGACTTTGCAGCAGCAGCAGAGATCGCGTTGGAATATAATTGTATTGCTGAAGAGGAAGAAAAAGTTGATGTGATCGAGGAGCTCTTAAAAGAGGATGAAGAAGACGAGAAGGATATGGTTTCCAGACCACCTGTTGTCTGCGTTATGGGTCACGTTGACCATGGTAAAACATCCCTTCTTGATGCGATCCGTAAGACAAATGTAACATCAGCCGAGGCCGGTGGTATCACACAGGCGATTGGTGCATCTGTGGTAGAGATCAACGGACAGACGATCACATTCTTAGATACACCTGGACATGAGGCGTTCACAGCTATGCGTATGCGTGGCGCACAGTCTACCGATATTGCTATCCTTGTTGTAGCAGCAGATGATGGTGTTATGCCACAGACGATAGAGGCTATTAACCATGCAAAGGCAGCCGGTATCGAGATCATCGTTGCGATCAATAAGATCGATAAACCAAGTGCAAATATCGAGCGTGTAAAGCAGGAGCTTACAGAATATGAACTGATCCCTGAGGACTGGGGCGGATCAACGATCTTCTGTCCGGTTTCCGCACATACAGGTGAAGGACTGGATAATCTGCTTGAGATGATCCTGTTAACTGCAGAGGTTCTTGAGTTAAAGGCAAATCCAAACAGAAATGCCCGTGGTATCGTAATCGAAGCAGAGCTTGATAAGGGACGTGGTCCTGTTGCAACTATGTTAGTGCAGAAGGGTACACTTCATGTAGGAGATTATCTTGCAGTCGGATCTTCCCATGGTAAGGTTCGTGCAATGCACAATTCAAAAGGTGTCCGTGTAACAGAAGCAACTCCATCCACTCCGGTGCAGATCCTTGGTCTGGATACAGTTCCATCAGCCGGTGAGATCTTTATGGCGGTTGATAATGAGAAGGAGGCAAGACAGATTTCCGAGACATACATTTCGCAGAGCAGAGTGAAGATGCTTGCTGAGACGAAATCCAGAATGTCACTGGATGATCTGTACAGCCAGATCCAGGCAGGTAATGTCAAGGAACTGAACATCATTATCAAAGCTGATGTACAGGGTTCTGTAGAGGCTGTTAAGCAGAGTCTGTTAAAGCTTTCAAATGATGAAGTTGCAGTAAAATGTATCCATTCCGGTGTTGGTGCGATCAACGAGTCAGATATCATTCTGGCATCCGCATCTAATGCGATCGTAATCGGTTTCAATATCCGGCCGGATGCAAGAGCAAAAGAGACAGCAGAGACAGAAGGTGTAGATGTTCGTTTATACAGAGTCATCTACAATGCAATTGAAGATATTGAGTCTGCAATGAAGGGTATGTTAGATCCTATCTTTGAAGAACAGGTAATTGGTCATGCAGAGATCAGACAGACCTACAAGGCTTCCGGTGTCGGTATGATCGCAGGTTCTTATGTATTAGATGGTATCATCAACCGGAACTGCAGCGTAAGAATAACCCGTGAAGGAAATCTGATCTACGAAGGCAAGATGGCTTCTTTAAAGAGATTCAAGGATGATGTGAAAGAAGTTAAGTCAGGATTTGAATGTGGTATTGTTCTTGAGAACTTTAATGACATTCAGGTAGAGGATCAGATTGAAGCATATCAGATGGTAGAGGTTCCAAGAAAATAATGAGAAAAAACAGTGTAAAAAATACAAGAATTAATGCAGAGGTTCAGAGAGAACTCTCACGGATCATCAGCAGAGAGATCAAGGATCCCCGTATTAATCCGATGACATCCGTAGTAGAGGCGGTTGTAACACCGGATCTGAAATATTGCAAGGCATACATCAGTGTCCTTGGAGATCAGGATTCCGTAAACTCCACACTGGAGGGACTGAACAGTGCAATGGGATTTATCAGAAGAGAACTTGCACATTCCATTAATCTCAGAAATACACCTGAGATCACATTTATCATGGATCAGTCGATCGAATATGGTGTAACAATGTCCAAAAAGATAGATGATGTTGTAAAAGACATCGAAGATGATGAGGATGATACAGAAAATGAAGAATGATTTTCTTACCATGATCGAGCAGGCAGACACGATCGCTATAACCGGACATGTACGTCCGGATGGCGACTGTGTAGGCTCAACGGTTGGATTATATAATTATATCATCAGCAATTATGATAAGCAGGTACAGATCTATCTGGAGGAATTCTCCAAGGATTTTCTGTTTTTACATGATGCAGATAAGATCAGTCATACACCTACAGATCAGGTCTATGATCTGTGTATTGCGGTGGATTGTGGTGATAAGGAAAGACAGGGAGATTTTCTTCCAATCTTTGAACGTGCGAAGAGCACAATGTGTGTGGATCATCATATCTCCAATCCGGGATTTGGTGAGGTATGCTATGTGGATGCAGAAGCGTGTTCCGCGGCAGAAGCACTTTATAAGCTGATGGAACAGGATAAGATTAATAAGAATGCTGCCGAAGCACTCTATATGGGAATTGTACATGATACAGGCGTATTCAAACACAGCAATACAACAAAGAGTGCGATGAGTATAGCGGGTGATCTGATCGAAAAGGGTGCAAATCCGTCATTTATTATAGATGAAACCTTCTATAAGAAGACATTTGTCGCAAATAAGCTGCTTGGAATCGCTCTGACAAAAGCAGAGCAGCATGCAGATGGCAGAATCATCAGCACAGTGCTTGAGACAGAGGATTTCCGAAAAAGTGGTGCAGGCAAGATCGATACGGATGGTATCGTTGATCAGCTTCGGATCACAGAGGGAACGGAAACGGCGGTATTTATCTATCAGACAGGAGAAGATGAATACAAGATTTCACTTCGGTCGAATAATATCGTTGATGTAAGCAGGATATCCTGCAATCATGGCGGCGGTGGTCATGTTCGTGCTGCAGGTTTCAGCATGAAGGGAGATATCAAAGAGATCCTTGCCGGCGTGATAGAGGAGATTAAGGAACAGTTATGCTAGACGGCTTTTTGAATGTATACAAGGAGCAGGGCTATACATCATTTGATGTAGTAGCCAAGCTTCGTGGTATTTTAAAACAGAAGAAGATCGGTCACACAGGCACACTTGATCCGATGGCGGAAGGTGTGCTTTTGGTGTGTCTTGGACAGGCAACAAAATTAAGCGAAATGCTGATCGATAAGGATAAGACATACCGTTGTGTCATGCTGCTCGGAAAGACAACAGATACAGAGGATGTAACAGGAAAAGTCCTTACAGAGACAGCAGATATCCCGGACGAAGCATCGGTAATAGAAACGGTAAACAGCTTTATCGGTACTTATGACCAGATACCGCCGATGTATTCGGCTATCAAGGTAAACGGCAAAAAGCTCTATGAATATGCCAGACAGGGAATTGAGATCGAACGGAGTCCGAGAGAGGTAACAATCTTTGAGGTAAAGATAGAGGATGTGTCGCTTCCAAGGGTTACATTTACCATACATTGTTCCAAGGGAACGTATATCAGAAGCTTATGCCGGGATATCGGAGAAAAGCTTGGCTGCGGAGCAGTCATGGAGAAGTTGGTCCGTACTGAAGTGAAAAACTTCAGGGTTGAAGACAGCCTGACACTTGCGGAGATCGAGCAGGCGAGAGATCAGGGAACGATCGCTTCATATGTAATGAAGAAAGAACTATTGCTGCCGGAGTATCCGGAGCTTCATATCGGTACAGATGAATATGCAAGAAAACTGTTAAGAAATGGAAATAAACTTCAGCTTTCCCAGTTTGCGGAAGCTGTGAGTCCTGAAACGGTTACAGATGTTCCGGGCATCCGTGTCTATGATGAAACGGACAGCTTTGCAGCGATATACCGATATGAAAAGGAAAAGAGCATCTGCAGGCCGGTAAAGATGTTCCCGAAGAATGCAGAGACAGATAGATGATAGGATAGAAGACAATGCAGCATTATTTTAATCAGAAAGATATACAGATCAATACAGAAAAAGGTTCCGTCGTTGCACTTGGCAAGTTTGACGGTTTTCATCAGGGCCACAAGCTGCTGCTTGACGAGGTACTTCGTTTACAGAAGGATGGATATACCGGAGTCGTATTTACCTTTGATATTCGTAAAAATTCGATCTTTGATGTAGATAAGCTTCAAAGCATCATAACCTCGGAAGAAAAATGTATGCTTGCAGAACAGATGGGAATCGATGTACTGGTGGAGTATCCGTTTGATGATGCATTTGCATCGATGGAACCGGAAGCTTTCGTAACGGATATCCTTGTAAAAAGGTTACATGCAGGATGTGTAGTCGTAGGAACCGATTACGGATTCGGAAAAAAGAAACGCGGGAATGTAGAGCTTCTGCGGAAGATGGCCGGCAAATACGGCTATCAGGTGATCGTGATAGAAAAGAAAAAGATCCATGATGTTATTGTAAGTTCCACTTATATCAGAATGTTGATCAGTGAGGGAAAAATGGAAGAAGCAGAAACCTTCCTTGGCAGACCTTATTTTCTGTCCGGTCATGTAGTGCATGGCAGAGAGCTTGGCAGGACAATCCAGGTTCCGACGGCAAATCTGCTTCCAAAGCATGGGAAAATCTATCCGGTGACGGGTGTTTATGCATCAAGGATACATCTGGAGGACGGCAGGGTCTGTTATGGGATCACGAATATCGGAGACAATCCGACGGTGAATACAGATCGCAGGGTAACGATCGAGACGCATATCTTTGATTTTGATGAGGATATCTATGAACAGAAGCTGGTCGTGGAATTGTTATCCTTTATTCGCGGAGAGCAGAAATTTTCAGGTGTTTCAGAATTAAAAGCACAGATGCTTGCAGACATGGAAGTGGCAAAACAGAGGATATTCGGATAAAAATTAATTTGTCAAGATATTTTACTTGACAACGATGCAGGCATGGTATAGAATAACCCATGGTAAAGGGAAAATACTTTACAGGCGGTGATCGTATGGAGAAAATAGTCAGACAGTCTTTATTATATGATTTTTATGGAGAGCTTTTGACAGAGCATCAGAAAGCAATTTATGAAGATGTGGTCAATAATGATATGTCCTATTCCGAGATTGCCAGAATGAATCAGATCAGCAGACAGGGTGTCTATGACATGATCAAGCGCTGCGATAAGATCTTGGAAGAATATGAAGATAAGTTACAGCTTGTTGACAAATTCATGAAAGCGAGAAAGCAGGTCGAGAAGATGAAAGACTGTATTTCGGAGCTGATGGAGGAAAATCGGGATGACAGGCTGAATTCGAAGATAGAAGCAATCGACCGGTTATCGGATCGGATACTGGACGAGTTTTAGTAGATGAGTGTTAGGAACGAAGGGAGATATTCATGGCTTTTGACAGTTTATCTGACAAGCTTCAAAATGTTTTCAAGAAACTGAGAAGCAAGGGTGTTCTTACAGAAGATGATGTAAAAGAGGCAATGAAAGAAGTAAAGCGTGCTTTACTGGAAGCCGATGTAACTTCAAGGTTGTTAAATCATTTATCAAAGCTGTAAGTGACAGAGCTGTTGGTGAAGAAGTCCTTAAGGGTTTGAATCCCGGACACATGGTCATTAAGATTGTAAAAGAAGAGATGGATAAGCTGATGGGTTCTGATGTAACAGAGCTGAAATTACTTCCGTCAAATGAGATTACAGTCATTATGATGTGCGGTCTTCAGGGTGCCGGTAAGACAACAACGGCTGCAAAACTTGCATATCAGTTTAAGAATAAAGGCAAGAAACCATTGTTAGTTGCCTGTGATGTATACAGACCGGCTGCGATCAAGCAGCTGCAGATCAATGGTGAAAAGGTTGGCGTGCCTGTCTTTGCGATGGGAGATAATCATAAGCCGCTTGATATTGCCAAGGCTGCGATCCTGCATGCAGAAAAGAATCATATGAATCTGGTATTTATCGATACTGCCGGACGACTTCATGTAGATGAAGATATGATGGATGAGCTTGCGGAGATCAAGGAAAATATTAATGTTACATATACAGTTCTTACCGTTGATGCGATGACAGGACAGGATGCTGTCAATGTTGCAACGACATTTAACGATAAGATTGGTATAGATGGTGTGATCTTAACGAAATTAGATGGTGACACCAGGGGCGGTGCGGCACTTTCCATTAAGGCTGTTACCGGAAAGCCGATCCTGTATGCAGGAATGGGCGAGAAGCTGACAGATCTGGAACCATTTTATCCGAGCCGTATGGCGAGCCGGATCCTTGGAATGGGTGATGTGGAATCGCTGATCGAGAAAGCACAGAATGCGATCGATGATGAGAAAGCGAAAGAGATGGAACAGAAGTTCCGGAAAGCATCCTTTGATTTCAATGATTTTATGGAACAGATGGATCAGCTTGAGAAGATGGGTGGAATCGGAGACCTGCTCTCCATGATGCCCGGAATGTCCAGTCAGATGAAGAATGTACAGATCGATGAAGATGCAGGCAAGAAGCCGAAGGCGATCATTCAGTCCATGACACCGAATGAGAGATGTCTGAAGGATCCGATCTCACCATCCAGAAAGAAACGTATTGCAGACGGCGCGGGCGTTCAGATCGCGGAAGTTAATCGTTTCTTAAAGCAGTTTGAACAATCCAAGAAAATGATGAAGCAGATGTCCGGTATGATGGGTGGCAAGAAACGCCACGGTGGATTCAAGCTTCCGTTTGGATTTAAATAAATTTTTATATTTTATATTTTATTTCAGGAGGAACAAACAAAATGGCAGTAAAAATCAGATTAAGAAGAATGGGTTATAAGAAGCATCCTTTTTACAGAGTAATCGTTGCAGATTCAAGATCCCCAAGAGATGGTAGATTCATCGAGGAGATTGGAACATATGATCCTAACCAGGAGCCAAGCGTAGTAAAGATCGATGAAGAAGCAGCTAAGAAGTGGCTTCAGACAGGTGCTCAGCCAACTGAGACTGTCTAAGTTATTCAAACAGGCAGGTATTGAAAAATAATATCACCAGGGAGGTGTTTAAATGAAAGATTTAGTTGAAATCATTGCAAAATCCCTAGTAGATCATCCAGAGCAAATATCTGTTACTGAGACAGAGAAAGACGATATAATTAAAGTTGAACTGACTGTTGCACCAGAGGATATGGGCAAGGTTATCGGAAAACAAGGCAGAATTGCCAAATCCATCCGTACAGTTGTAAAAGCAGCTGCTTCAAAGGGTGACAAAAAGGTAATTGTAGATATTAAGTAGTACAAAGATCTTTTTGGGGGAGTTATCATAACTCCCCCATTTTTAGTTATAGTGGAGGAAAGATATAATTTTGGAAGACAGACTGAGAGTGGGTGTGATCACAGCACCGCATGGTATCAAGGGAGAGGTAAAAGTATATCCGACAACGGATGACCTGAATCGATTTAAAAGCCTGAAAAAGTGTTTTCTGGTATCAGGCAGCAAAGAGATTGAACTGAATGTACATCCTGTAAATTTTTAAAAAACATGGTAGTTTTGAAGCTTGCAGGGTATGATAGTATAAATGATGTAGAAGCTTTAAGACAATATGATATTCTTGTAAACAGAGAGGATGCCGTAGCCTTAGAGGATGGTGAGTTCTTTATCTGTGATGTGATCGGATCAAAGGTATACGATCAGAATGACACAGAGATCGGTGTGATCGATGATGTACTGGAGACACCGGCGAATCATATCTTTGTTATAAAGAAAAAAGGGCAGGACGATATCTATGTTCCGGTTGTAAAGGAATGGGTAACAGATATTGATACGGTAAATAAAACGGTAAAGGTACATCTTCTGAAAATCGCAGAAGATTAGAACGAATGGAGAGAATGATGAATTTTTATGTTCTTACATTATTCCCCGATATGATCATGGACGGGCTTAGAACCAGTATTACCGGCCGGGCGATGGAGCAGGGCTGATCCATATTGAAGCAGTGAATATCAGGGATTTTACAAAGGATAAGCATAAGCATGTAGACGATTATCCGTATGGCGGCGGAGCCGGAATGGTGATGCAGGCGGAGCCGGTTTATAATGCCTATCAGTATTTGTGTGAAAAGACAGGAAAGAAATTAAAGGTTGTATATATGACACCGCAGGGACGGACATTTACACAGAAGGTGGCAGAAGAATTTGCCGTTGAAGATGATCTGGTGCTTTTATGCGGACATTATGAGGGTATCGATGAACGTGTGCTGGAGCTGATCGTAACGGATTATGTATCGATCGGTGATTTTGTCTTAACCGGCGGTGAGCTTCCGGCAATGGCAATCATTGATACTGTATCCAGACTGGTTCCTGGGGTATTGAACAATGATGACAGTGCGGAGATCGAATCCTTTCATGACGATCTGTTAGAATATCCACAATATACAAGACCGGTAGAATTCATGGGGAAGAAGGTTCCGGATGTGCTGCTTTCCGGTCATCATAAGAATATAGAGGCATGGAGACTGGAACAGTCGATCAGCCGGACAAAAGAACGGCGACCGGATCTGTATGCGAAATATGAAGCAAATCACCCGGTTGTGGAGAAGAAAAAGAGAAAAAGGTAAATTTCCCGATTGAAATTCACATTTATGACATAGATGTTTGTTAGAATACAGCAAGAAATGGAAATAACAGGAGGTCGCATATGGATAGTATAAAGATATTGGTAGTTGACGATGAGAGCAGAATGCGTAAGTTGGTCAAGGATTTCCTGAGTAAGAAAGGATATATCGTTCTGGAAGCAGGAGACGGTGAAGAAGCGGTTGATATCTTTATGAATAATAAAGACATCGGACTGATCATTTTAGATGTTATGATGCCGAAGATGGATGGCTGGGAGACCTGTAAGGAGATACGGAAGTTCTCACAGGTTCCGATCATCATGCTGACTGCAAAGTCAGATGAAAGAGATGAACTTCTGGGATTTGAACTTGGTATTGATGAATATATCACGAAGCCGTTCAGTCCGAAGATCCTGGTTGCCAGAGTAGAAGCAATCTTAAGAAGAACCAGTGATGTACCGGCTGACAGTGTGATCTCAGCAGGCGGTATCACGATGGATCTTGCAGCCCATATCGTAACGATCGATGGAGAACCGATCGAGCTCAGTTATAAAGAATTTGAGCTGTTGAATTATTTTATGGTGAATAAAGGAGTTGCATTATCCAGAGAGAAGATACTGAATAATGTATGGAATTATGATTATTTTGGAGATGCCAGAACGATTGATACCCATGTAAAGAAGCTCAGAAGCAAGTTGAAGGATAAAGGTGACTATATCAAGACGATCTGGGGCATGGGATATAAGTTCGAGGTGGATGATGAGAAAAAGGTCGATAAGGAGTAAGATAACACTTTGTCTGATGGCGATCATTACTGTAATGATCCTGCTGTCAGGCATTTTGTCCGTTATCTTCATAAAAAAATATTACTACAATGAACTGAAAAATAATCTGATCCAGACCTATCAGGAATGCGATGCTTTTTTCAAAGATTCATCAAATAAGAACAGAGATGGCAGCTATGACCTTGACAGCATGGAGAGCCTGCTCGAGAATAAATCCGATGCGATGATCTATATTGTGGATGATGTTCATATGAAGATTTATACAACGGTAAATGAGGATACGGCTGTATTTAACAATCTGAAAAGTATCGGTGAGTTCCTGATGTTCTCAGACAGTATAGATGCGAATAATTCCCAGATCGAACGGGAAGAGGTCGAGAAGCATAAGGATTATAAGATACAGATTACAAAGGATAAGGATACAGCTCAGAGTTATTTTGATCTGCTCGGATTTCTGGATAATGGATTTGTTATTATCGTGCGTACCACAATTGCCAGAGTGGATTCCACGATCCAGACAACGATCAAATATTTTATGGCTGTACTGATTACAACAGCAATCATCAGTTGTATTCTGATGTATTTTGTCAGTGAGATATTTGCCGGACCGATCAAACGGCTTACCAGGGTTGCAAAACGAATGGCAACTCTTGATTTTGATGCAAGGATTGAGCATCCGTCCAATGATGAGATCGGTGAGCTGTCCTGTTATATGAATGATCTGTCGTATAAGCTGAATGAGACGCTGACGGAGCTTAAGGAGACAAACCAGAAGCTTCAGGTGGAGATTGATGAGAAGATCAAGATTGACGAGATGCGTAAGGAATTCCTGTCACATGTATCACATGAATTAAAGACACCGATCGCACTGGTACAGGGTTATGCAGAAGGCTTGCGGGATAATATCAATGATGATGAAGAAAGCAAGAATTTTTACTGCGATGTCATTGTTGATGAAGCAAACAAGATGAATAAGCTGGTAAAGCAGTTACTTGATCTGAATGAGATAGAATTCGGGCAGAACCGAGTGAATAAGGAAATGTTCAATATCGTTGATCTGATCCATAATTCCATCGATTCGTCTGCAATCCTTGCAGAGCAGAGTCAGGTTACGATCGTTTATGATGATGTAGATCCGATCAATGTCTATGCGGACGAATTCATGATCGAAGAAGTCTTCCGTAATTATCTGACAAATGCGATCCATTACTGCTATAAAGAGAAAGAAGTCCGTGTCTGGACAGAAAAATATATGTATGAAAAACCGGGAGCCACATATGAAGAAGGATCGATCCTTGGAAATCTCCGTGTTTATGTATATGACCAGGGACCAAATGTACCGGAGGGCGAACTAGAGAAGCTGTTCATCAAGTTCTACAAGGTAGATAAGGCAAGAACCAGAGAATATGGCGGAAGCGGCATCGGTCTGTCCATTGTCGCGGCTACCATGCAGGCACATAAGAAGTGTTATGGTGTGTATAATGTAAAAGATGGAGTTGTATTCTATTTTGATCTGGATATTATCGGGGAGACAGACGATATCGAAGAAAAAATCGGTATTGAAAAGAAAGAAACAGAATAATTTCTTTGCAAAAAAATGGAATACAGAATATACTAATCAATGATTATGTGGATAGAGAGGAAATGTTATGTCGTATAGTGCAAAAAATATAGAGGTGCTGAAGGGACTAGAGCCTGTAAGACTCAGACCGGGTATGTATATCGGTAACACTGGAAGAAGCGGTCTGAACCATCTGATTCAGGAGCTGATCGATAACTCCGTGGACGAGCACCTTGCAGGTTATTGTAAAAATATATATGTCAGTATCAATGAAGACGGTTCAGCGACCGTGTCAGATGATGGACGGGGTGTTCCTGTTGATATACATGAGACAGAGGGAATACCTGCGGAACGTGTCGTATATACCGTACTGCATGCCGGTGGTAAGTTCAACAGCTCCACATATAAGATCAGTGGTGGTCTTCATGGTGTAGGTTCTGCTGTTGTAAATGCATTATCAAAGAAGCTGCTGGTTGAGGTCGCAAGAGACGGATATCTCTACACGGACAGCTATGAGTATGGCGTTCCGGTAACGGAGCTGACTCCGGAAGGGAATCTGCCGCGTACCCGGTTAAAAGAGAAACGAACCGGAACAAAGGTAACCCTATATCCGGATGATACGATCTTTGAAACAGTAAAATTTAAAGCCGATGCGATCATGCAGAGAATCAAGGAAACGGCATATCTGAATCCGGAGCTTACGATCACATTTCATAATAAGAGAGACGGCAAGGAACCGGTCGTATTCCATCAGCCGGGCGGTCTGTCCGCATTTGTAGAGGATATATCGGAAGGACTTACACATACTTCACCGATCATTGCAATCAGTGGAGAGAAAGAGAATATAACTGCTGATATCGTATTTGTCATGACAGAGGACGGGGAAGAAAACATCATCGGTTTTACAAATAATATCACGAATCCGGAAGGCGGAACGCATGTAACAGGCTTTAAGTCAGGATTTGCAAAGCTGATTAACTCATATGCAAGAAATGAGCTTGGATTATTGAAGGAAAAGGATGCGAACTTAAGTGGCGCAGACATCCGTTCCGGTATGCAGGCGATCATCTCTGTAAAGCATCCAGATCCACAGTTTGAGGGCCAGACGAAGACAAAGTTGTCAAATACCGATGTAACAAAGGCTGTCGATGATATCGTAAAAGAACAGCTGACCGTATATTTTGATCGTAATTATGATGTGCTTAAGGATATCTGTGATCGGGCAGTCAGCCTGTCGAAGAAAAAAGCACTGGAAAAATCCAAGATCAATCTGAATAAATTCTCCTTTGAAGGAAATGGAAAGCTTGCCAAGCAGGAATCTAATGATTCGTCCAAATGCGAGATTTTCATAGTCGAGGGTGATTCTGCCGGCGGCTCTGCTAAAACAGCCAGAAACCGTAAATATCAGGCGATCCTGCCACTTCGTGGTAAGATCTTAAACGTAGAGAAGAAAACAGTAGCCAAGGTTCTTGAGAATGCTGAGATCAAAGCACTTATTAATGCATTTGGATGTGGCTTTATGCAGGGCTATGGCAACGATTTTGATATTAATAAATTAAACTATGACAAGATCATCATTATGACCGATGCCGATGTCGATGGTGCGCATATCGCTACATTGCTTTTGACATTTTTCTATCGGTTTTATCCGGATCTGATCAATGAGGGTCATATCTATATCGCGATCCCGCCGCTTTACAGAGTGGGTGAGGGCAAGCATATGCAGTATCTGTATTCAGATGAAGAACTGAACCGTTATCGAAAGAAGCATACCGGTAAATTCACGATTCAGCGTTACAAAGGTCTTGGAGAAATGGATGCAGACCAGCTCTATGAGACAACGATGAATCCGGAGAGCCGTGTGTTAAAGCAGGTATCGATCAACAGTATCGTGGAAGCGAATAAGCTGACACAGACGTTGATGGGAACAGAAGTAGCACCGAGACGAGAATATATTGAGACACACAGTACAGATGCAGTGCTTGATATCTAAGAGGAAAGAGGAAATCTATGTCTGAAAAAATCTTAAATGTTGATTATGAAAGTGAAATGGGACAATCCTATGTAGATTATTCCATGAGCGTTATAACAGAACGTGCGCTCCCTGATGTCAGGGACGGTTTAAAGCCGGTACAGCGTCGTATCCTGTATTCATTAAATGGTCTGGCAGGTTCAGATAAGCCACATCGTAAATGTGCGAGAATTGTCGGTGATACGATGGGTAAATATCACCCGCATGGAGACAGTTCAATCTATGAAGGTCTTGTAAATATGGCGCAGAACTGGAAGCTTCCGATCCCGCTTGTAGATCCGCATGGTAACTTTGGTTCGGTAGATGGCTCCGGTGCAGCGGCAATGCGATATACCGAGGCAAGAATATCCAAATATACCGAGGATGTCTGCATGAAGGATCTGTCTTTCTTTAAGGATCAGTTTATTCCAAACTTCGACGGAACAGAGACAGAGCCTACATTTCTTCCGTTTCAGGTTCCGAATATCTTAGTCAGTGGTTCGACAGGAATTGCAGTTGGTATGGCAACCAATATTCCGACACACAATCTTGGAGAAGTGATCGATGCAACCGTGATGTATCTGAATGATCCGGAAGTACCGCTTGAGGATCTGTTGGAGGTCATGAAAGGACCGGATTTCGCAACCGGCGGCATCATCAATGCATCCAAGGAAGATCTGATGCAGGTCTATGAAACAGGACTTGGCAGGATCAAGGTCAGAGGTAAGGTGGAGATCCGTGATATCGGTCATGGAAGAAAAAGTATCTGTGTAACCGAGATCCCGTTTACGATGATCGGTGGAACAGCGAAGTTCTTGGATACGGTTGCAGAGCTTACCAGAAACCGTGAATTACCGGCCGTTGTAGATATCGCTGACCGTGGAGATAAGAACGGAGAATGTTTGTGTATCGATGTAAAGAAGGGTACAACAGATGAAGAGATCCGGAATATCATTAATATTTTATATAAAAAGGCAGGACTTGAGGATACCTTTGGTGTAAATATCAACTGTATTTATGACGGCAAGCCGGAGGTCATGGGACTGAAGCGAATCCTGTCAATCTATACAGATTTCAAATACGGACTATATAATACCAAATACACGAAGTTGTTAGAAAATCAGATGGAAGTACGGGAGATCAAGACCGGTCTTCTTACAGCGGTTGACTGTATCGACCTGATCATAGAGATTCTGCGTGGAAGTAAGAAGGTAGCGGATGCAAAGGCATGTCTGATGCATGGAGATACCTCCAATATTACATTCCGGTTCAAAGGTTCAGAGGCAGATGCAAAGTTCTTATGTTTTACCGAGAAACAGGCAGATGCGATCCTTGCCATGCGTTTACAGAAGCTCATCGGTCTGGAAGTAAATGCCCTTAAGAAAGAACTGGAAGATGCAGAGAAGCTGATCAAGAAGTATTCAAAGCTGCTTGAAAGCAAGAGCAATATGAAGAAGCAGATGATCGCAGATATGTTAGAGATCAAGGAGAAATATGCGATCCCAAGAAAGACTGTGATCGCAGACTGTGGCGAAGTTGTCGTTAAGAAAGCACAGGCAGTCGAGACAGAGGTTGCTGTACTTCTCGATCGTTTCTACTATATCAAGGTCGTTGATGCCAATCTTTATGATAAAAACAAAGCGCAGATCGACAAAGACTACCGTTTCTCATTCAAATGTAAGAACACAGGACGTGTCGGTGTATTTGCAGATAATAATCAGATGTATATGATCAAGGTTGCTGATATCATCAAGCTTCAGGCAAAGAAGAATACCGGTAAAAAGGGAAATGGTTCCGGTCTGATCGGCAGATTGTCGGATAAGGGTATTCAGATCTTTGAATTCTGCAATATGAATGGAAATGAAAACATATTATATATGTGCTGCATCGAGCAGATCATAGATAAGAACCTGTTATTTGTGACTAAGCATGGTCAGGCAAAGCTGGTTCCGGGAAATAACTACGATGTACTTCGTAAGATGATCGCAGCATCCAAGCAGGAAGAAGACATTATCTTTATACATGATGCGGAGATGGAAGATTTCATTGTTGTAAAGAGTATGCTTGGCTACTATGCAAGAATCCAGATCAGCGAGATTCCGGTCAAAGGAAAAGGTGCAGGCTGCATCCGCCTGGTGAACATCACCGACGATGACGAGATCGAAGAAGTAGCAGTCGGCAGCACAAAGGACAGCTTCTTTGTAGACAATACAGAGATCCTGTTTACACGAATCAAAGCATGTAAACGTGGCAGTAAAGGAACAAAGCTGCGGTTGTAGGGAAGAAAACATAGAGAAAGGTTAAAACGGAAAAACAAATGATAGCGATTATTGATTACGATGCAGGTAACATCAAAAGCGTCGAAAAAGCCGTAGAATTTCTTGGCGAAGAAGCCATAATTACAAGAGACAGGGATGTCATTATGGACAGCTCTGGAGTTATTCTTCCGGGTGTTGGAAGTTTTGGCGATGCAATGGGAAAAATCAATGAATATGGATTGAAAAATGTTATTTATGATGTCGTTGATTCGGGAAAACCATTTCTGGGTATCTGTCTTGGACTTCAGTTATTATTTAAGACAAGCGAGGAGACACCGGGAGTAACAGGATTGGGAATCGTAGATGGACAGATCCTTCGGATTCCGGATGCGCCGGGACTTAAGATTCCACAGATCGGATGGAACTCACTTGATATCAATCCGAAAGCAAGGTTATTTAAAGGACTTCCGGAACATCCATATGTATATTTCGTTCATTCGTATTATCTGAAGGCAGATCATGAGGAAGATGTAGCTGCATCCACATTTTACTCAACGAATATCCATGCTTCGATCGAACATGGCAATGTATTTGCCTGCCAGTTCCATCCGGAGAAAAGTTCAACCGTTGGACTTCAGATCCTGAAGAATTTTATAGAATTGGAGGCGTGATCATATGCATACAAAGAGAATTATTCCATGTCTGGATGTCAAAAACGGACGTGTTGTTAAGGGTATAAATTTTGTAAATCTGATCGATGCAGGCGATCCGGTTCAGGTAGCTTCTGCTTACGATAAAGCAGGCGCTGATGAGCTGGTATTCTTAGATATCACAGCATCCTCCGATCAGAGAAATATCGTAGTAGATATGGTCAGACGTGTGGCAGAGACGATATTTATTCCGTTTACTGTAGGCGGAGGAATCCGAACAGTAGATGATTTTAAGGCAATTCTTCGTGAAGGTGCAGATAAGGTATCTGTAAATTCAGCCGCAATCGATAATCCGAATCTGATTGCAGAAGCAGCCGACAAATTCGGCAGCCAGTGCGTTGTACTTGCCATTGATGCCAAGAGACGTCCGGATGGTGGGTGGAATATCTTCAAACATGGCGGTAGAATTGACTGCGGTATCGATGCAGTAGAATGGGCAATGAAAGCAGTTGAACTCGGTGCAGGGGAAATCCTTCTTACCAGTATGGATTGTGATGGTACGAAAGCCGGCTACGATATCGACCTTACCAGAACGATTGCAGAGAATGTAAATGTACCGGTTATTGCTTCTGGCGGTGCAGGCACCAAAGAACATTTCTATGATGCATTGACAGAAGGAAAAGCAGAAGCTGCACTCGCGGCATCATTATTCCATTACAAAGAGCTTGAAATATCAGATTTGAAGAAGTATTTAAATGAACGTGGCATCCCTATGCGGATGATGTAAGATATTATCTTACTATAAGAACAAAATACATGCAGAAAAAAGGGTAAATAAAAACAGCTACAAATATCTCTATGAAGCAGACCTTTTTTCACGTCGGTCCTTAATGAACCGCGAGAGCGGTGAATTTAGTACCGTTACGTGAAAAACAGAACGCAAGTGATCTGCGGAATAGAAGATATATGTAGCTGTTTTTTATATTGTAAGCTATAACTGCATGTATTTTGTTACCGGAGCTTCTTGTTGGCCGCTGCCAGCATCAGCTTAATACGGTTGATCTGGTTAACCTCGGATGCTCCTGGATCGTAGTCGACTGCCACAATGTTAGCATCCGGATAAGCCTCACGAAGATGCTTGATAACACCCTTGCCGACAATGTGGTTTGGCAGACAGGCAAATGGCTGTGCACAGACAATATTTGCGGCACCGCTGTTGATCAGCTCGATCATTTCACCTGTTAAGAACCAGCCTTCACCGGTTTGGTTACCGATGGATACAAAAGGTCTGGCATATTCTGCAAGATGCGTGATCGGTGTAGGTGGATCAAAACGTTTGCTTGCCTTTAAAGCATCAGTTGCAGGCTTTCTCATATGCTCAAGGAGCGAGATGGCTGCATTTCCGATGATTGCGCCTTTGTGTGTCTTGCCCAGATATTCATATTTATAATTACTGTTGTAGAAGCAGTACATGAAGAAATCAAGCAGATCAGGCATAACAGCTTCAGCACCTTCCGATTCCAGCAGATCAACCAGGTGGTTGTTGGCAGATGGAAGGAACTTTACAAGGATCTCTCCAACGATACCAACTCTTGGCTTCTTGATGTCAAGAAGTGGGAGAGTATCGAAGTCATGTACGATTCCATTGATATTCTTTTTAAATCTTGCTGTGCTTCCTGTTTCTTCCAGTGTCTTCTTACAGATCTTTTCCCATTTCTCATGGATCGCATTTGCAGATCCCGGTTCTTTCTCGTATGGTCTTGTATGGTAAAGACAACGCATGAAGACATCACCATAGACAAGTGCCTGAATTGCCCGTTTTGCAAGCTTTAAGGTGATAGGGAAACCGGAGTTCTTCTCAAATCCCTGAGCCGATAATGCAATTACAGGGATCTGGCCGTAACCTGCTTTTGCAAGCGCACGTCTGATAAATCCGACATAGTTGGTTGCACGGCAGCCACCACCGGTCTGGCTCATGATAACTGCAAGTTTATTTACATCATATTTACCGGATGTGATGGCACTCATCAACTGACCAACGACGATCAGAGATGGATAACAGGCATCGTTATTTACATATTTTAATCCGACATCGATCGTTTCCTTGGTTGCATCCGGAAGGATCTCGATATTAAGTCCCATAACCTTGAATGCAGATTCCAACAGATTGAAATGGATCGGTGACATCTGTGGAGCGAGAACGGTGTAGTCCTTCATCATATCCTTGGTAAATTCGATTCGGTTGATCGCACTGCTTGACGGGCAGGTCTTGTAGTTCTGTTCCTTTCTGGAATTAACGGCGCTGATCAGTGAACGGATACGGATTCTGGCAGCACCAAGGTTACTTACTTCATCGATCTTCAAAACGGTATAGATCTTTCCTGATTTTGTCAGGATATCATTTACACAGTCGGTTGTTACGGCATCCAGACCACAGCCGAAGGAGTTCAACTGGATCAGTTCCAGATTGTCACAGGTCTTAACATAGTTTGCTGCTTTATATAATCTGGAGTGGTACATCCACTGGTCAGATACGATAAGCGGACGATCTACCTGTCCCAGATGAGCAACGGAATCCTCTGTCAGAACAGCGATCTTATATGAGTTGATCAGTTCCGGAAGACCGTGGTTGATCTCAGGGTCGATATGGTATGGACGACCGGCAAGGACGATTCCAAGGATGTCGTGTTCATCGATATATCGAAGAGTTTCTTCGCCTTTTTCACGGATATCGGTCTTTACTTTTTCTGCTTCTTCATATGCAGCACGGACAGCAGATGCGATCTCATCGGTTGTAACATCGTAGTATTTTTTCATTTCACGATACATACGATCGACAAGAGCCTGTTCATTATCCAGTGCGACGAACGGACGGATAAAGGTGATCTTGTCATCCTTTAATTCTTCCATGTTGTTTTTGATATTTTCGGCATAGGATGTAACAATCGGGCAGTTGTAGTGGTTATTTGCTTCCGGTGTTTCGTTCATTTCATATGGAACACAAGGATAGAAAATGGATGTGATACCATTCTTTAACAGCCACATAACATGTCCGTGTGAGATCTTAGCCGGATAACATTCGGATTCACTTGGAATCGATTCAATACCAAGACTGTAGATATCTCTGGATGACTTTGGAGAAAGTACTACCGAGAATCCGAGCTTTGTCAGGAAAGTGAACCAGAATGGATAATTTTCATACATATTCAGGACACGAGGGATACCGATCACACCACGTTTTGCCATATCAGGTGTAAGCGGGGTATAGTCGAAGATCCTGTTTAATTTATATTCGAACAGATTCGGGATGTTATCAGCATTCTTCTTAAGACCGACACCCTTTTCACAACGATTTCCGGTAATGAAGTTCTTACCGTTTGAGAAATGGTTGATCGTCAGCAGACAGTTGTTGGTACAGCCCTTACATCTGGTCATATTTGTGGTATAAGTCAGCTTGCTGATCTCATCGATCGACAGCATAGAAGTCTTAAAGCCCTCTTTATATTTATTCATGGCAATAAGGGCAGCACCGAAAGCACCCATGATACCGGAGATATCCGGTCGGATAGCGGTTCTGCCGGAGATCACCTCGAAGCTCTTTAAGACAGCATCGTTGTAGAAGGTACCACCCTGTACGACGATGTTCTTACCGAGATCCTTTGGATCCGTCAGCTTGATAACCTTTAAAAGTGCATTCTTAATAACGGAATATGCCAGACCGGCTGAGATATCAGCTACGGATGCACCTTCCTTCTGTGCCTGTTTTACTTTTGAATTCATGAATACCGTACATCTGGAACCTAAGTCGATAGGAGTCTTGGCAGTTGTAGCAATCTTTGCGAAATCAGCAATATCATAATTTAAGGATTTTGCAAATGTTTCAATGAAAGAACCACAGCCGGAGGAACATGCTTCATTTAACATGACATTATCTACGACTTTGTTCTTGATCTTGATACATTTCATATCCTGACCGCCGATATCGAGGATACAGTCAACTTCAGGATCAAAGAATGCTGCTGCCGTATAGTGGGCGATCGTTTCTACTTCGCCAAAATCAAGAGATAGTGCCTGCTTGATCAGGGCTTCACCGTAACCGGTAGAGCATGAACCGGCGATGACAGCACCCTCCGGCAGCTTGGAATAGATATCCTTGATCGCTTTGATCGTTGTATTTAACGGACTTCCGTTGTTGCTGCTGTAGAAGTCGTATAATAATTCACCATTTGAACCGACAAGAGCTACCTTGGTGGTTGTAGAACCGGCATCAACACCGATGAAGCAGTTTCCTTTATATGTAGCAAGGTCACCGCGTTTTACTTTATATTTATTGTGCTCCTCCTTGAATGCTTCATAGGCTGCTTCGTCTTCGAATAATGGAGGGAGACGGAGTACATTTTCAGCCATATGTAACTCGCCGTCTAAGGAATGGCTGAGTTCGCCGAGCGTTCTGGATACCTCCGGCTTGGAATTCAGGGCAGCACCTGTTGCAGCAAAAAGATGAGAATGACCCGGATCGATGATCGCATCCCCGGTCAGATTCAGAGTACGGATAAATGCATTTTTCAGTTCCGGGAGGAAATGAAGCGGGCCGCCTAAGAACGCAACATTTCCTTTGATCGGCTTACCACATGCAAGACCGGAAATTGTCTGGTTGACAACAGCCTGAAAGATAGACGCAGCCAGATTCGGCTTGGTTGCACCTTCATTGATCAGAGGCTGGATATCTGTCTTGGCAAATACACCACAGCGGGCAGCGATCGGATAGATCGTATCATAGTCCTTTGCATATTCGTTCAGACCACTGGCATCTGTCTGAAGAAGAGTAGCCATCTGGTCGATGAAGGAACCTGTACCACCGGCACAGACACCATTCATACGCTGTTCGATTCCATTTGTGAAATATATGATCTTAGCATCTTCGCCACCAAGCTCGATCGCAACATCCGTCTGTGGAGCATAGTCTTGTAATGCTTCTGAAACACAGACTACCTCCTGGGTAAAAGGTACACCGATAACCTCTGCCAGCGCAAGACCGCCGGAGCCGGTGATCGCCGGAGTAACTTCTACATCACCAAGCCTGGCTTTTGCATCATTTATAAGAGCCTGTAATGTCTCCTTTATGTTTGCGTAGTGTCTTCTGTAATCAGAAAATAAAATCTTGTGTGAATCATCAAGAACAACAACTTTTACGGTTGTTGAGCCGATGTCAATTCCTAACTTGTACATAAAAACCATCCTAATCTTTTTGCAAAATTTTCTCTTTATTGAACCGAATCTATTATAGTGGAACGTTTTACAAAAAACAATGATTTTTTCCCTTTTCTGACGAACTTAATATTTATTTTAGGATTGATTTTCCTTGATTTTTTGATATTTAATTTTTATTTTAGAAAAGGGCAGAGAAAGATTTATATTTTAATAAGAAGAAAAGGGAACATTTTTCAGATTTCGAATATAATAATAAAAAAGCCGGATGGTATGAAATGGAAAATTATGATCATTGCAATGGAGTAATTCATGTAGTAGAAAAAGGGGATACATTATATAAGCTTTCAAAACACTACAAATGTAATCTCTGTGACATCATAACTGCAAACCCGTATGTAAATGTCTATAATATGCAGGAAGGGGAAGAAATCTGTATTCCGATAGAACAGGAAGGCTCCGGAGATGGAAAGATGCATTATACAGTAAAAAAAGGAGATACCTTTGAATCTGCATTCATGTATTTTGGTGTTGGACCACAGGAATTATTTGAGAACAATAAGAGCTTATATCAGGTTGTTTTGCCGGAAGGATTAGAACTGGTTGTGGATTAAGAAATATAAAAGTTAGAAATTCTTCATGATTGTGCTGTTGTAAAGTTTTTCGTTCTATTATATAATTTGATAATGTCGGGATACTATCAGCCATATTCTCATTGGATGGGAATATGGCAGTTCCCTGATTTGTGGATATAACAGATGTTGGAAAATCTGTTATATACCGAAAACAAATAGTATGAATGAAATTAAAAGGAGATCCATTCATGAAGATGATAAACAAGCTTGAAAGGAAGTTCGGTCGGTATGCGATCAAGAATCTGTCCCTGTATCTGATCCTTGGATATGTCATTGGCTATCTGCTTCTGATGTTTGCACCACAGGTTTTATCAAAACTGATTCTTGTTCCTGCATTTGTTATGCAGGGTGAAGTCTGGAGATTAATTACATGGGTAATCACTCCTCCGGAATTAAGTGTCAGTATCTTTACTATCATTATGTTGTTCTTTTATTACAGTATCGGTAATCTGTTAGAACGTTCAATCGGTACGTTTTTGTACAACCTGTATATATTTGGTGGTATGTTTCTAACAATGGCAGGAACGATGATCGCATATATACTTTGTCAGTATGTATTTCATATTCCGATGTCATGGGATTCTCATATCTATATCGTATCCAGTTATTATATCTGTCTGTCTTTATTTTTGGCAGTTGCAGCTTGTTATCCGGATATGCAGGTACTGTATGCAATGATCATTCCGGTTAAGATGAAATGGTTATCTGTTTTGTATCTGGTGTTTATAGGATATTATTTTATGAACGCAAACCTGATGGGACGTGTAAATATCGTAATGTCGCTTTTAAACTTTGTAATTTTCTATTTCAGCACAAAAGATTTCAGACGGCTTTCTCCAAAGCAGATCAAGAGAAGGAGAAATTATGCGAAGCAGGTGCGTGTCAACAATTCAGAGAATGTGACACATAAATGTTATGTATGCGGCATCACAGATAAGGAAGCACCGGACATGCAGTTCCGTTATTGTTCCAGATGTACAGGCAACAAGGAATATTGCCAGGATCACTTGTTCACGCATGAGCATAAATAAGAGATGGATTTAATTAAGGATGAGAGGATAATAGATAGTTATGTATAATGAAGATAAAAAACTGATCACAGAGATAACCCGTAAGAACAATATGGATGAGAATCTTGCAAAATTTGCAGATGCAGTCATGACGGCTGATTTCGAATATGCCTGTCAGAAATTTGCATTAAACTATGTCGTGATCCGTGAACTGATGGCAGACAAAGATTTTGCAGAGGATCCATATATTTATGAATGTGTTATGGGAATCAATAAGCTGGTCGGAACATATCTGGTAGGAGATGCGGATCAATTGGATGACAAGGATCTGGCGCTTATCTCCGAAATGAGAAATAAGATCACGGAGAAGATGAAGGTACTTACTGCATATACTGATGCGTTTGAGTTGTACGAATATATCCTGAACCGAAAAGAATATGGATTCGAGGAAAATGTGGACGAAGAACTTGAGAAGATGTTTGAGGAATTTGATGCAGAGCAGTTCAGCGCGGAGGTCTTTAACTTCATCTTTGCAGATAAGGATAAGGTAGCGGTAAATGCGAAGATCCAGCAGATCGTAGGTCAGCTTCCGCTTCGTATGACAAAGGCAAGATTTTACGATATTATCGGACAGACTTTATCAATTTATAATGGTTGTGAGATCAGTTCATTGGATGATTTTATAGAGACAGTAGAAGAAACTGCCTTATTACAGCTTCCGGAGAAATTCGAGACAGAATATTCTTCTCTGCATGAAGCGTACGAGATTATTAAAGAGGGAGATTATGCACATCTTGATTTTGACGGATACAGGAATCTGTCAACGGTTCTGGATAAAAGTGCAGGCTTTATCAATGATGTTGTATCTGATTATATGATGCTGATCGAGCTGGTAAATGATCTGTACAGCATGATGCTTGCGGCTGAATGCAAGTCAGGAGTATCGGAATCCTGTATGCGGGCATTATCTATTATCAGACGTATCTATGAATCCATGGAAAATGAAGATGAATTTCCAACGGATGCATATGATATGCTGGTTGCAAATGAAGGCGCACAGGAGGAAGCGGGAGAACACCGGATGGTGCTTGAAGCTCCGATCTATGATATCATATCTTCCAATCAGCCGGATATTATCCGCCTTGGTCTGGAGGATGCTTATCATCGTATTGATACACTGGAAAAACTGTTATCCGGCAGTATGTTTGTAGATATCGATCATGTGAAGATTGAGACAGGCGCACTTGCGGATTCTGAATATATTATTTCAAAAAAGGATAAACTCATAGAAGAATTCGGAGAGGTATTTACCGGAAACTCACAGGTAGTTAATCGTGCGGTCATGGCGAAGATACTTTCTACAATTCCTGTGTTCTTTAATACACAGCAGGAGATCAAAGATTATATTGATAATGCACTGGTGCGCTGTTCAAATCGCAGCGAGGTTCTTGCATGTTATGTGATCATTCAGGGAATTATGGAAGATTAGAGAGAGGTCTGACAGAGCAGGGGAGTGAAAAAATGACAATAGTAAAGCGGCTTTATACCGGAGTTATGCCGGATAAGACGGCATCCCGACTGATAAAAAGAATAAAAAAGCGGAAGCCCTGTGCGGATGTTTATGTCATAACACTTCCATTGTTTGAGGACGGGCTGTTAGAGGTTTATGAGGCAAATGAATTCCTGCAGACGTACTATAAGAAACGAACGGATGATATCGTTATCGTTGGAATGTCGATGACAAAGGCCGGAGCGTTTTTTCTTATACGGGATATTATCCGGGATGTATATGGTACGACCGGAAAGTTTGATTGTAAGGACTATTTTCTATATGACATGACAGTGTGCTGATATAAGGGGAGCATATGTTACATATTTTCTTATTGATATTAAAGATTCTGTTGATTACAGTATTGATCCTGATAGGGCTTGTACTTGTACTGTTGCTTTTATTATTATTCGTTCCTGTCCGGTATCGGTTTTATGCAGAAAAACATGACAATTTTATATGCAAATTAAAAGCCTCATGGTTGGGTTTTGTATTCTGCTTCAAAGCAAATTATGATGAAAACGGCTTTGTATATTGGCTGCGGTCATTCGGCGGAACGCTGGTATCCAATGAAGATGGATTTTCGGAAGAAAGCCAGGAAGAAACAGATACGGAGACAGAAGCCGCAGAAAGTGAAAAAGAAATTCGTATGCGGGAAAAAGCTGAAGTCAGAGAAGCAAAAAAACTGAAAAAACAGGAAAAGGCAGAGACTCGAAAAGCAAAGAAACAGGAAAAACGCGAACAGGCAGAAGCCGAAAAAGCGAAAAAAACGGAAAAGCAGGAAGCAGAAGATGCTGAATCCGATCAGCCGGATGGTTTGTCAGATCAGATGATGCAGGATGCAGCTCCCGACAGAGAAGATAGAGATGCTAACCGGGAATTTGCAGAAGATCATTCGGAATTTCAAAAAAGTCCGGAGACGATATTTACCCATATCGGTAAGAAGTTCGACCGATTTGTTATTGCGGTAAAGGATAAGATCGAAGCAGTTGTAAGAAAACTGCGCCATATGAAAGATAAGGCGGAGCAGTATAAGAAATTCGTCCGGGCGGGTACAACGAAGCAGGCATTTCAGGTGTTAAAGCGAAACGTGATCCTGTTATTAAAGCATCTGAATCCGACAAAGATCAAAGGGCAGGTAACATATGGTTCAGGAGATCCGGCATCTACCGGAAAACAGCTTGGATATCTGAGTTTGATTTTACCGTTATATTATAATAAAATAGATATAACTCCGGATTTTTCCAAGAAGATATTGGAAGGGGATATTTTCATAAAAGGAAGAATCAGGGTTTATAATATATTATATTATTGCTGCAAGGTATACTTTAATAAATACGTGAAAAGATCTATGGCATATTTAAAAAAGATTTCGGGAGGAAATAAGTAATGGCAAATACAAATATTGACGGAACGATCAGCACTTTGTTTCATGGAATGGATGGATTTGTTTCATCCAAATCTGTAGTGGGAGATCCTATCAAGGTAGGAGATACGATCATTATTCCACTCCTTGATGTGAATTTTGGTATGGCGGCCGGTGCGTTCAATAAACAGACCGGCAATAATGCGGCCGGTGGTATCGGAGCAAAGCTCAGTCCGGCTGCGGTTCTGGTTATCTCAAACGGTAAGACAAGACTTGTTAATATTAAGAATCAGGATGCCATCAGCAAGATCATTGATATGGCACCTGAGATCGTTGACCGGATCACCGGCTTCTTTAAGAAGGAAAAGACAGAGGAAGAAGAGCAGATCGAACAGGCGGTAGAAGAAGCATCGAAACCGGCAGAGGAATAAAACAGACATAAAAGAAAAAGGCTTTGCATATCTTATAGTGGTATGTGAAGTCTTTTTTTGGGCGGTGATGTTGTTTGAAGCGTGTAGTTGGATTTGCTCTCTTTTTCGTTGCGATCGGAATGATATTCAGCTATCTGGTAGAAGGATTTCTGGAATTTTTGATTATTGTAATCTTTTTTTTAATGGCATATATATTATTTTGCAGATGCTAAAAGCCAATGACCTGACCGGGTTACGGCAGGAGAGATTTTGAGAATTTATGATAGAAGCGTGGCCGGCAGTCTGAAAAAAGAAAACAAAAAAGACTGCCATTGTTTTATGGCAGTCTTTTTTAGAAAGAATACGAGGTGAACTATGCACGCTCAACCTTTCCAGATTTTAAACATGAAGTACAAACATAAATCTTCTTTGGAGAACCATCTACGATAGCCTTAACAGACTTAACATTTGATTTCCACATCTTATTTGCTCTTCTATGTGAATGGCTCACTTTGATACCGAAATGAGCACCTTTATTACAAACTGAACATTTTGCCATGATAGCACCTCCTTATTTTTATTAAACTTATCCTCTCATAAGTTCACAACAAATGTTACTATATCAGATAATTTTGTTATATGCAAGCATATTTTTAATTTTTTTAAAAAGAATAGACAATAAACGGTTGTCTTGAAATTTGCATATTCTCTGTTATAATAGAACTATATGTTTATAATTATGGTGAGACAGGTTTGCCTATTTTAAAATATACTTTTCAGAATGACAAGGAGATGGGATTCCTGCACATCATATAACAGGACAAAAGCATGGGAGGTTTTCTATGAACGAATATATAAATAATGATAATGGAACCGTCAGTCTGGATGAGAATGTGGTTGCACAGGTAGCAGGTATGACAGCACTCGATTGCTTTGGCATTGTTGGTATGGGTATTGTCAGTGTAAAAGACGGAATCGTAAAACAGTTAAAAGGAAACAATATCACGCAGGGAATTCATGTTATGTTTGATGAGAATGGAGATATTGTGGTAGAGCTTCATATTGTTGTGGCATATGGTGTCAGCATCAAGGCTGTAACAGATAATCTGATGCAGTCTGTAAAATATAAAGTAGAAGATTTTACATCTCTTAAGGTCAGTCAGGTAAATGTATTTGTTGAAGATGTAAAGATTCTGGATTAGACGGAGGAACTGTAGAAGTGAAAAATACGATTGATGCACTTGCACTGAAGAAAGCATTTATAGCCGGTGCGAATAACCTTGATAATAAAAAAGATTATATTAATGAGCTGAATGTGTTTCCTGTACCGGATGGAGATACCGGTACAAATATGACAATGACGATTATGTCAGCAAAAAGGGAAGTTGAATCCTGTAAGGAGACAATGAGTGATATCGCAAAGGCAATGTCAACCGGTTCCCTTCGTGGAGCCAGAGGTAATTCAGGTGTAATCCTTTCTCAGCTTCTTCGTGGTTTCAGCAAGAAGATCGGGGATAAAACAGAGATCGGAGTAATCGAGATTGCTGATGCATTCCAGAAGGCGGTTGAGACAGCTTATAAGGCTGTTATGAAGCCAAAGGAAGGAACGATCCTTACAGTTGCCAGAGGTATTGCTACTAAGGCCAGAGAATGTGCAGGTACAGATATTACATTGGAGGAATTCTGCGAAACCATCATTAAGCATGGAGATGAAGTGCTTGCTTCCACACCGGAGTTGCTTCCGGTATTAAAAGAAGCCGGTGTTGTGGATTCCGGCGGACAGGGTCTGATGGAAGTATTAAAAGGTGCAGTTGACTGTATTCTCGGACGTGTCGTAATTGCAGATACAAAGCCTTCCGGAGCAGGAGTATCAGGTGTTGACAATCCAAAGTATTCTGAAGATCTGTCAGCCGATATCAAGTTCGGATATTGTACAGAATTTATTATTAATCTGGAAAAACCATACGGCATAAAAGAAGAAGACGATCTGAAACAGTTCTTAGAGTCGATCGGTGATTCCATTGTCTGCGTATCAGATGATGAGATCGTTAAGATCCATGTTCACACAAACCATCCGGGTCAGGCATTTGAAAAAGGTCTTACCCTTGGTTATCTGTCAAATATGAGGTCGATAATATGAGACTGGAGCATCATGAGAAGGTCATCAAGCAGGCAGAACGGGAAGAAGCAGCCAGACAGGAAGCTGCAAGACAGGCAGAGAAAGAAAAACAGCAGCCAAAGAAACAATATGGTTTCATCGCAGTATCCATGGGTGATGGATTAAAGGAGTTCTTTACGGAGCTTGGAGTTGATTATGTGATCGAAGGTGGTCAGACGATGAATCCAAGCACTGAGGATATGCTGAATGCGATCGAGAAGGTTCATGCCGAGAATATATTTATATTCCCAAATAATAAAAATGTTGTTCTTGCAGCCAATCAGGCAGCCGGCTTATGTGAAGATAAGAATATCATCGTCCTTGCAACGGCAAATGCGCCACAGGGTATCAGTGCAATGATAGCGTTTGACAGTACGATGACATTAGAGGATAACAAAAACAATATGTTAGAAGCTGTATCAAATGTAAAGAGCGGACAGGTAACATATGCGGTCAGAGATACCTCCATCGATGGAAAAGCCATCCATGAGGGAGATATCATGGGTATCGGTGATAAGGGACTGGTATCCGTTGGTAATGACATTTCGGATGTTACATTCGATCTGATCAAAGATGCAGTAGATGAAGACAGCGAACTGATCAGTATTTATTACGGAGCAGATGTAAAGAAGGAGGATGCAGAGGCATTTGCGGCAAGAGTGGAAGAAAGCTTCCCGGACTGCGATGTACAGAACTACTATGGTGGTCAGCCAATCTATTATTACATTGTTTCTGTAGAATAAAGGGAGAAAAACTACATGGAATTAAAGGATAAGGTAACTTGTATTAAAGGGATAGGAGAAAAAACGGCCGGTAATCTGGCAAAGCTTGGTATCTCTACAGTGAGTGACCTTATCCATTATTATCCAAGAACTTATATTACATATATGGATCCTGTTGACATTCAGGATATACAGGCAGATGAGCGTCAGGCAGTAAGTGTGACGATCAACAGTCGGGTAGAAGTGAAGAAGCTTCGCGGATTCTCGATTGCGACTGCCTATGCCAAAGATTATACCGGGACAATTAAACTGACATGGTTTAATTGTCCTTTTCTGCGTAATTATTTTCATATTGGAGATCGTTATATCTTTGTCGGAGAAGTGAAATATAAGAATGGCATGTATACGATGAGCCAGCCGGAGTACTATACAGTGCCCCAATATCAGGAAATTTTAAAAGAATGGCAGCCTGTATATGGTTGTACGGCGGGTATTACAAGCAAGACGATCCAGAAAGCGGTAAAGGGAACGCTTCCTCTGATTCAGACGCTTTCAGATTATATACCGGAGGACATTCGGGATGAATATGATCTGATGAGGCAAATGAAGCCGTAACCCATATCCATTTCCCGGATACGGAGGATCACTTAAGAGCTGCGATCAAGCGGGTTGCCTTTGATGAATTTTATGAATTTATAGAGAATATGCATAGTCTGAAAGAACATGATACGGTGAAATACAATCAGGCGAAGATACCATTTACGGAGCAGGTGACAGAGTTTATCGAGAGTCTTCCGTATCGTCTGACAGGGGCACAGATGGATGCGGTTCGGGATATCATGGCAGATATGGATTCAGAGCATGTGATGAATCGTCTTGTGCAGGGGGATGTTGGTTCCGGTAAAACGATCGTTGCCGCGATTGCATTATTTGCCTGTGCGACGCAGGGTTATCAAGGTGTGATCATGGCACCGACCGAGGTACTTGCAAATCAGCACTTTAAAGAACTGACCGGCTTATTTGAGCCATATGGAATCCATGTTGCGTTGCTGACCGGTTCGATGACGGCAAAGGAGAAACGGGAAGCGTATCAGGAGATTGCAGAGCATCGTGCGGATGTGATCGTCGGAACGCATGCGTTAATACAGGACAAGGTGGAATATGATAATCTGGCGCTTGTTGTAACGGATGAGCAGCATCGGTTTGGCGTAAGACAGAGAGAAAAATTATCATTAAAAGGGGGAACGCCACATGTTCTTGTTATGAGTGCGACACCGATTCCGAGAACCCTTGCGATCATTATGTACGGAGATCTTGATATTTCGGTAATTAATGAACTGCCGACAGGACGGATTCCGATCAAAAACTGTGTAGTGGATGAGAGCTACCGCCCGAAAGCACAGGAGTTTATCCGGGCAGAGGTTAAAAAAGGACATCAGGTCTATGTGGTATGCCCGATGGTGGAGGAAAGCGAAGCCTTAGATGATGTGGCAAATGTAGTTGAGTATTCGGAAGATCTGTCACAGAAGCTTGACAGCAGCATACATGTGGCTATTTGCATGGCAAGATGACAGGGGATGAGAAGAACCGTATCCTGACGGATTTTTATGAAAAAAAGGTTGATGTACTTGTATCTACAACGGTTATCGAGGTAGGAATCAATAATCCGAATGCCACGGTTATGATGGTAGAAAATGCAGAACGGTTTGGACTGGCAGCCCTGCATCAGCTCCGTGGGCGTGTGGGACGTGGAAATCTGCAGTCTTATTGTATCTTTATCAGTGGAAAGAAAAATAAAGAAGTGATGGAACGGTTAAATGTACTTGCAGATTCAAACGATGGCTTTTATATTGCGGGAGAAGATCTGAAACGGAGAGGACCGGGAGATTTCTTTGGTATCAGACAGAGCGGAGATGTGCTGTTTAAGATGGGAGATATCTATAAACATGCCGACATGTTAAAGGCAGCATCGGATGTCTATGAGAAATATGGTAGTCGTATACGGACGGAATTTGACCGAAGTGTCGCAGCAAGAAATGAGATGTATGGAAAAACGATATTATAAGGAGATTAGAACGATGGAGATAACAGAGGTAAAAGAACAGGCAGATAAGATCTGTGAGAATATATCGAGAGTACTGATCGGCAGAGAGAAGGAGATACGTGTGATACTGGCGGCACTTTTTGCGGGAGGTCATGTACTGGTGGAGGACAGACCAGGAACCGGTAAGACACTTTTAGCAAAGACATTTGCCAAAAGCATCGGAGGGCAGTTTAAGAGAGTTCAGTTCACACCTGATCTTATGCCATCCGACATTACAGGCTTAAGTATTTATAATCGTAAATCAGAAGATTTTGTATTGGTGAAGGGGCCTGTATTTACAAATATCCTGCTTGCAGATGAGATCAACCGTGCAACACCGAGAACACAATCCAGTTTGCTTGAGGCAATGGAAGAGCAGCAGGTGACGATCGATGGAGAAAGTCATAGGCTTGAAGCACCGTTTTTTGTTATTGCAACAGAGAATCCGATCGAGACTACCGGTACATACCCGCTTCCGGAAGCCCAGCTTGACCGTTTTCTTATAAAGATCTCCATGAGAGATAATTCAAAGGCTACAGAGGTTTCGATCATGGATCGTTTTATGTCTGAGAATCCGTTTGATACACTTCAGACGGTCTGTGATACAGATCATATAAAGACGATGCAGGAAGCGGTCAGAGAAGTTTTTGTTCATTCTTGCGTAAAGGAATATATTGCAGACATAATCCTTGCAACCAGGAATAACAGCCGGATACAGGTTGGTGCAAGCTCCAGAGGTACGATAGGGCTTCTTCGTCTGTCGCAGGCATATGCTGCTATGGAGGGCAGAACCTTTGTCCGTCCGGATGATGTCCGTTATATGGCACCATATGTCCTTGCACATCGTGTGATCATGGCAGGACACATGGATGAGAAAAAGGAAAAGACAGTGATTAGGGAACTGGTCGATCAGATCGCTGTTCCGGTTGAAGATTGGGAGAATTAATATGGAGATACTGATAGCAGTATTGTGTTTTCTGGTGATCTATCTCGGACAGACTGTTATTTACCGCAAATACTGGGATCAGGGGCTTTCTCTTGATCTGGATTTTGATGACAGGTATCTGGAGATTGGCGATAAATCAGGGATAACAGAGACAATTACAAATCAAAAGATGCTGCCTCTTACAACTTTACATGTGAAGTTTTCCACAGCGAGATCCTTACAGTTTCAGGAAAATGAGAATGCGGTTGTTACGGATTTTTATCATAGAAATGATCCGTTTTCGATTATGGGAAACCGGAAGGTAGTCAGAAAGCTTTCATTTACGGCGAAAGAGCGAGGCTTGTTTTTTATCAGTGCTGTAAAGCTGATGGCAAAGGATTTTCTGATGTCGAAGACATTTGCGCTGTCTGTAGAAAATCAGGCATTTCTGTATGTTTTCCCTGAAAAACTTTCTAATATACAGCTTGATACGGTCCTAGATGGTATGTTGGGTGATCTGACATCAAGGAGAAGTCTTTTTCCGGATCCGTTTGCTTTTTCCGGCCTGCGGACTTACAGCGTGGGAGACCCGAGAAAGAGCATTAACTGGAAAGCAACAGCCAGATGCGACGACCTGATGGTAAATGTATATGAGCACACGGCAGAACAGAGGGTGAAGATACTTGTCTGTCTGGAGCCGAACACCATGATAAGAGTTCATTATATACAGGAAATGTGTATCAGTATAGCATCCACGGCAGCATCTTACTTTCTGGATAACCGGATTCCTGTCATGATACGGGCAAATGGATATGATCTGTTATCCGGTGAGATGGAATGGGTGGATTTTGGTTCTTCCGGAGAACATCGATTTACGGTTGATAAATATCTGGCACGAATAACGGAAAATGCCGGGATCGATAGATTTGTTGAAGTCTTGAAGCAGGAAGTGACAGATGTAGACAGCAATACAACATATCTCATCGTATCTGCATACCATAAAAAGGATTTGCTGGATGAGCTTGATCATATGGCTGAAAAAGGAAAAAACATTTATATGATAGTTCCATATCTGGATATACAGAGGTGCGATGATATCAGACCTTATCTTCATGGAATGGAGGTAGAGTTAAATGACACATAAGATATATTGGGCAGAGCGAGGATTGCGTTATCTTTATGAGGTGGTAACGGCAGAATTGTTCATGTATACATTCTGCATGATATTTATGAGACAAGATCCGCGGTTTGTGGATGCCATTTGGATCGCAGGAATATTTCTGTTGTCCTATCTGATCAGAGATTTTGCACCGAATCATATATTACTTACCGTTGGACATCTGGTGCTTGCGGGACTTTTAGTTATTTTGCCGGGCACAGTATGGATCCGAACGGTTACAGGGATTTATGATATCGGGTATCTGCTGCCATGTGCGGTAGCTTATGCAAAGAGAGGTTCCAGACTTACAGATATGAGCGAACCATGGCCATCGATCTTAGCAGGAATTATTGTTTATTTTGCAAGTATCGGCATGGAGCTTCCTGTTTTGTCGAACCTGTCTTATATTGCAGTTGCATTACTTATGGCTATATATATGATGATCCGGTATATACAGGGGTTGAAACGCTATATCTCACAGACAACAGAAGTATCGGAGCAATCCATCCGGGATATCGCATTTATAAATGGCAGGGTTGTATTATTCCTTGCAGTGCTTGTGTTGTTATTAATGGGAGCCTGTCGTTTCCTTGATCTGTCCGGGTTTGTAACTGTACTTGCGCGTGCATTTGCAAAGGTTGTTCAGACAGTATTTGGTGCGATCATGGTCATATGGGTATTTGTGCTGACACTGCTTACGAAGGGAGGACCGACAGCAACCGATCTCGATTATCAGGATACTTTAAATGAATATTATCAGAACAGTGTAAAGGGATATGATGTATTTACTTTAATATTAAAGGTAGTTGTAGTTCTTCTTCTGATATTCTTTCTGGTACGGATATTGTTGCAGGTGATCCGTTTCCTTTTGAAACCGAGAAGCTATGCAGATGATGTGATCGAGTTTATCGCCGAAGAACCGAATCAACATAAAGAACGTATAACAAACAGCCGTATAATGCACAGGTTGACAGCTGAAGAAAGGGCAAGAAAAATTTATAAGAAATCAATCCTGCGATATAAGGATGTGATCACACTTAACAAACGGATGACCTGTGAAGATATCAGGCAGGAGATAACAGAGACGGAGGTTGGAAATGTAGAGGGTATTTCTGCCATATATGAACAGATCCGATATGGAGCAGGAGAGGTGGACAACTATGTTATACGAGAAATGAAAGCAGCATCCGGACAGAATAAAAGGGTGAATAAAAAAGAAAATAAAAAGGGAGTAGTGCAAAAATGAACCAGAAGAAAAAGACGATCGTATTATGGGGAGTCATCATAGTACTTGCAGCGGCTGTTGTGGCAATGTCAGTTATACTGGTGACAAAAGGTCGGAAAAATAATGATCCGGACGGACAGAAGAATGCCGGAACAGAAGCTGTGATAGAGGGATCCGGGCAGGATGCGGAGCAAAAGGCTGAGGATGGCGCTGATCAAAAGAAGGAAAAGGGTGCATCCGATACTCAGAAGTCGACAGATGACAAGAAGACCTTATATGCAGAAGTAACGGTTGGAAGTACATGGGAAAATAACGGAATGACAGCCGCTACAGAGACGGTCACGATCTATAATAAGACCGATAAAGCTGCAACGGATTGGAGCGTTGATCTGGAATTTTCCGGGAAAGTAACGATCGACCAGCTCTGGAATGGAAAGTATACGGCAGATGGATCGGTGGTTCATGTAACCGCAGAAAGTTATAATGAGGAGATACCGGCTGGTGGCAGCATTGATTTTGGATATAATTTATCAGCATCGGATGTGAAGCCTGTTCGTTGTACATTGATGATCGCAGGAAAAGAAGTAACAACTGTCACCGGTGATGATCAGCAGAAAAATGATGAGAACGCAGAAGTGAAAACAAATACCGGTGAGAAGGCAGCTCAGACAGATGGGCAGTCCGTTGACAGTGATAAAAAAGATCAGTCCGGCAGCGATAAGGTCACCGACAACAAAATCGGTAAAAAAGAAGATGATCCGTATAAGGCACATGGAAAGCTTGCGGTATCAGGAACGGACCTGGTGGATGCATCAGGCAGTAAATTCCAGTTAAAAGGTGTCAGTACACACGGACTTACCTGGTTTGCTGATTTTGTAAGTAAGGACACTTATCAGTATTTCAAAGATTCCTTTGGTATCAATCTGGTACGTTTTGCTATGTATACAGATACAGGAGATTCCTATGGATATTGTTCCGGCGGAAATAAATCAGAGATCGAGGAGCTTCTGGGAAAAGGTGTTGATGCAGCAACGGATCTTGGATTGTATGCGATCATTGACTGGCATATTTTAAATGACAATGATCCAAATATGCATATAGATGATGCAAAGGATTTCTTTGACCGGATATCAAAGAAATATGCTTCTTACGGAAATGTGATCTATGAGATCGCAAATGAACCAAATGGTGGTACAACCTGGGATTCTGTAAAGAGCTATGCGGAAACGATCATCCCGATCATACGAAAAAATGCACCGGATGCCATTATCATTGTCGGAACACCAACCTGGAGTCAGGATGTGGATGTGGCAGCCGCAGATCCGATCACAGATCAGACCAATCTGATGTATGCGGTTCATTTCTATGCCGCAACCCATAAGGATGGTCTGAGAAATAAGGTTCAGTCGGCACTTGATTCCGGACTCCCGATTTTTGTATCAGAGTTTGGCTTGTGTGATGCATCAGGAAACGGTTCGATTGATTATGATCAGTCCGATGCATGGTTTGATCTGATTAATGATAAGAACTTAAGCTATGCGGCATGGAATATCTCGAACAAAGCTGAAACGTCATCATTATTTGATTCCTCCTGTACAAAGACAAGCGGCTTTACAGATGATGATCTGTCGGACAGCGGAAGGTATATTAAGGAAAAAATTGAGAGTTCCTATTGACAAAAGGAACGAAATATATACAATAAAAAAAGATTTTAACAACCTATGGGAGATCATGATTTATGAGAGTAATAGCGGGAACTGCCAGAAGTCTTCGGCTGGAAACGATCGACACGATGGATACCAGACCGACAACCGATCGGATCAAAGAGACCTTATTTAATATCATATCGAGAGAATTGCCGGATTGTACATTCCTGGATCTGTTCAGCGGAAGCGGTGCGATTGCGATCGAAGCATTGAGTCGTGGAGCAAAACAGGCAGTCCTTGTAGAACAGAACCGGAAAGCGGTTGACTGCATTAACCGGAATCTGGAATTTACGAAATTGAAAGATAAGGCAAGAGTCATCACAGGAGACTGTGTTGCAGCGATCGACAGTCTGGAACGGTCAGGACTTGTGTTTGATATTATATTTATGGATCCGCCATATGGAAAATTATTGGAAAAACAGGTGCTGAACCGTCTTGCATCATCCGGCATTGTTGATAAGAATACCTGGATCATTGTAGAATCAGATCTGGATACGGAATACGATTATCTGACCGATATAGGATATGAGATCGATCGTGTGAAGAAATACAAGACAAATAAGCATACATTTATACAGGAGATTCTATAAAAATGAGCAGTGCAATATATCCGGGAAGCTTTGATCCCGTAACATTAGGACATCTTGATATTATCAGACGCTCTGCGGAGATGTTTGACGAAGTTATAATCGGTGTTTTGAATAATACTTCAAAAACTCCATTGTTTTCTGTAGAAGAACGTGTTAATATGTTGTCTGAAGTGGTGTCAGACATACCGAATGTTCGTGTTGAGAGTTTTGGAGGTCTGCTGATTGATTTTGCCAGACAGAATGGGGTGAAGACGATCATCAGAGGCTTAAGGGCTGTAACCGATTTTGAATATGAATTACAGATCGCGCAGAGTAATCGCAAGGTTGCTCCTGAGATAGACACCGTATTTTTGACAACCAGTATTGATTATGCATATCTGAGTTCCAGTATCGTAAAAGAGTATGCCAGCTTTGGTGTAGATGTGGAACAGTTTGTACCAGCAGGAGTTGTCGATCGGATAAAAGAAAAATATAGCAGATAGTATTAGGAGGAAATAAGTCATGGCAAAAAAAGGCATTGAGGAAATGATTTCCGAGATTGAGATTTTTATAGATAATTGTAAGTATAAACCATTGTCATCCAGTATGATTATTGTTCCAAAGGATGATCTGGAACAGATGCTGAATGAATTAAAATTAAAGCTTCCAAATGAAATTGAGCGTTGCAAGAAGATCATGCGTAACAAGGAAGCCATACTTGCAGATGCCAGAACAAGGGCAGATTCCATTATTACAGAATCTGTTGCAGAGGCAAATAAGCTGGTTGATCAGAGTCAGATCGTAGAACTTGCAAATATCCGTGCGAATGAGATTTTGGATATGGCAAGAAGTCAGGCAGACCAGATTGTAAATGAGGCAAATGCAGATGCAAACGAGATCCGTCTGGGTTCTATGTATTACACGAAGGATAAGCTTACAGAGGTCAGCAATTATATTAATGCAACATTAGAGGCTGAAAAGGCAAATTACGATAATCTGATTCAGTCCTTACAGTCAAATCTGGATATTGTATTGAATAATACAAATGAGATTAATGGAGATATTGCAAATATGACCGGAGCAGCGCAGCAGGCTGCGGCTCCTGAAGAAGCTGCACAGACAGCATCAGAGGAGGATAATACAACTGTAGAAAATGAGCAGGATTATAACGTATATGGTAAGACAGAATACTCCAATGATGACGAAGATGACGAGGATGATGATTTTGACGATGATTTTTTAGATGATTAGGAATTTATATCCTGTAATTTAAGAATAAAAGCGTCATTAGATAACTGAATACAGCGCAGATACATTTACCGAATGTATAGCGTACAAAAGACAGCTTTGTATCTTTTAAAATGTGCATGGACTGGAAGAGGGATGAGACTCCTCCGAATGATGTAACAGAAAGGATCAGAGCTGTTTTTTGTATGGAAGAAAGTGGAAAAAGGGATAATTCGGACAGACCTTTTGTTATCTCCAGGTAGCATGCCAGAATATGGAAAGTTGGTATATTTCCTCCACATGCAATCGCAAGGTTATACAAAACGGAGAAAACAGCGACATAGATACCTATAACGGTGATGGTTGTTATACTGTTTTCGATAACAGATGGTGAATTGCCGATATCCTGTGCTGCAGCATATTCGGACATAGTGCCCGTAGTTTCAGAGAGAGGTATTTGGAGATCTTTCGCATCATTAGGAGATCTGTGAACTGTTTTTTTATTTTGTTTAAAAAGCGAAATATGTAAAGAATTTTTTGATAGCAGATAGTACAGGATAGCATAGCAGATCTGTGGCAGGTAGATGATTGCCAGTACGGTGATAGTATTTATCTGTCCGTTCAGATATTGGTTACAGACATATCCCATCAGAAACATAGGACTGATGTTGTTGCAGAGGGGCATAATGGCATGGGCGAAATTTTTTGATATGACTTGATTTTTGTAGAGCCTGCCTATAGCAATCGCGCCGACCGGGTAGCCGCAGAACAGACCGCATAAGAATAACAGAATCAGACAGCCTGCCCGGTTTGGATGGTTCCAGTCGATCATCGAGAGAAAGAAGCCGGAGATTAGAAGAAATGGGAGCAGAAGGGGCACCAGATTGTTATACCACAACACAAGACCCTCTGCGAAACTTTTGGAAACAAAGGAAGAATTCAGGCAAAGGACGATAATAAGCAGGATGAAAGCCGGATATAAGAAGAATGAGCGGTCCGATAAGACAGAAGGATGCTTCATAAGGAAAACTCCAGTTCATGTGTTCATCAGTATTTTATGAAAAAAGCGTGATTACTATGAATTATAAATTGAAAGAAGTAGACATTAATTAATATAAATCAGCCGGGCAGGCTGGTGGCAGGAATTTTAAATAAGAGAATATCTTTTCAAATAAAAATAGTTGAAAAAGAGAAGAAAACTGAGTATAGTTAAGCTGCTATTACAGGAGGTAGATAAAATGATAAAAACATGTTTTGAAAATGTAAAGATGAAAACTCCACTGGTGCATAATATCACGAATTATGTAACAGTAAACGATGTTGCAAATGTGCTTCTGGCATGTGGAGGAAGTCCGATCATGGCAGATGATATTGACGATGTAGAAGATATCACCAGTATCTGTGGTGGCTTAAATATTAATATTGGAACCTTAAATAAGAATACGATCCCATCTATGCTTGCCGCCGGCAAAAAGGCAAATGAGCTGGGACATGCCGTGCTGCTTGATCCGGTGGGCGCAGGTGCCAGCAGACTTCGTACGGAGACAGCGATAAAGCTTTTAAATGAAATAAAATTTGATGTGATTCGTGGAAATATATCCGAGATCAAGACACTTGCATTTGGTTCCGGCAGTACAAAAGGCGTAGATGCAGATGTGGCAGATGCAGTCACAGAAGATACTCTCGATCCGGCAGTTACTTTTGTGAAGAAACTTGCGGGAAAACTTGGCTGTATCATCGCTGTTACAGGTGCAATCGATCTGGTAGCAGATGCAGATACCTGTTATGTGATCCGGAACGGAAGACCGGAGATGGGTAAGATCACAGGAACCGGATGCCAGTTGTCCGGTCTTATGACAGCTTATCTGACAGCAAATCCGGATAACAAACTGGAAGCTGCTGCAACTGCCGTTATACTGATGGGAGTTGCCGGAGAAGTCGGATTTGCGAATATGGAGTCTACAGATGGCAATTCAACTTATAGAAACCGCATTATTGACGCAATCTATAATATGGATGCAGCTAAGCTTTGCAATATGGCAAAGTGTGAGATCAGATAAGGAGTGAATGAGGCTATGAGTAAGCAGACAAATACAAAACCGGAGGAGCTTCTGCTATATGCAGTAACAGACAGACACTGGTTGAACGGTGCAACTCTGATCAGTCAGGTAGAGGCAGCATTAAAAGGCGGAGCGACCTTTATCCAGCTTCGTGAGAAAAATCTGGATGATGAAGCATTTTATAAAGAAGCGCTTGAGATCCAGAAATTATGTAGAAACTATAAGGTTCCTTTTGTGATCAATGACAATGTAGAGCTTGCAAAGAAGATCGGAGCGGATGGTGTTCATGTCGGACAGTCTGATATGGAGGCCTTAGATGTCAGAAAGGTGCTGGGAGACGATAAGATCATCGGTGTATCTGCACAGACAGTGGAACAGGCAGAACTGGCTGAAGAGCATGGAGCGGATTATCTGGGCGTTGGTGCGGTATTTCCAACCGGATCCAAGGATGATGCAACAGAAGTCAGTTTTGAGACGTTAAAGGAAATCTGTGAGCATGTGCATATCCCGGTTATTGCAATCGGCGGCATAACCAGAGATAATGTTGTGAAATTAAATCAAAGTGGAATTTGTGGTATCGCAGTTATCAGCGCGATCTTTGGTCAGACAGATATTGAGGCTGCCACGGCAGATCTAAAAAAACAGACAAAGAAGATGTTAGGAGAATAAGGATGATAAAAGGTGCGATCTTTGATATAGACGGAACACTGATCGATTCTATGGAAATGTGGGAACATGCGGCAGAACGATATCTGGCAGGAATGGGTATCGAAGCAGAACCCCATCTCCAGAAAAAACTGTATACCTTTACGATTACAGAATCGGCAGAATACCTTAAGAAGAATTACAGTTTATCAAAAACGATTCTTGAGATCATAGATGGGATCAATGAAACGATTGGTGCATTTTACAGAAATGAAGCAGAACCAAAGCCGGGGATCATAGAGTTCTTATCTGCCTTACAGGAGCGGAAGATCCCAATGACAGTAGCGACTGCGACAGACAGGGTTCATATCGAGCCGTACTGAAGCATAATCATATGGATCAGTTTTTCAAAAAGATCCTTACCTGCTCGGAGGTAGGAATTGGGAAAGAACATCCGGATATTTATATTCAGGCAGCAAAGTGTATGCAGACGAACATTGCTGAGACATGGGTGTTTGAAGATGCTTATCATGGCGCAAGAACAGCATTTGATGCAGGTTTCAAAGTATGTGGCATCTATGATGCTGCAAGTGCGGAGCATATAAATGAGTTGAAAAAATATAGTACGCTGTATGTTGACAATACAAAGGAATTATATAATATTTTCTTCCTTTAAAGAAACCGGTATGATATAGAATTGATAAAAATGTACAGCAGACAGGAACAGACCGGTAACGAAAGTATTTGTAAAAGTAAAGGAGACAAAAGGGTTGAAGACAGTTCTTACAATAGCCGGAAGTGATTCCAGCGGCGGTGCGGGAATCCAGGCAGATATAAAGACCATTATGGCAAATGGTTGTTATGCCATGAGTGCGATCACTGCATTAACCGCCCAGAATACGCTGGGGGTAACAGGAATCCAGGAAACGACACCGGAGATGCTCGCCTTACAGCTTGATGCCGTATTTACGGATATTCGGCCGGATGCGATTAAGATCGGTATGGTCGCTTCCGAGAAGTTGATCCGTGTGATCGCAGATAAAATAAAGGAATATCAGGCAGAACATGTGGTAGTGGATACTGTTATGATATCAACCAGTGGACACCGGCTGATCGACGAAGATGCGATCGGTGCTTTAAAAGAATGTCTGCTTCCAATCGCAGAGGTCATTACTCCGAATATTCCAGAAGCAGAGGTATTGGCCGAAATGACGATCCGTGATGGACAGGATATGGTTCGTGCAACTGAAAAAATATCAAAAGTCTATGGCTGTGCGGTTCTCTGCAAGGGAGGACACAGTATCAACGATGCAAATGATGTCTTATATTCGGACGGAAAAGTCAACTGGTATTATGGAAAACGGATCGATAATCCGAATACCCATGGAACCGGATGTACACTATCAAGTGCAATCGCATCAATCTTGCAAAAGGATATAAGATTGATGAGGCGATAAGAAACGCAAAAGATTATATATCCGGTGCACTTGCAGATGGCATGGATCTGGGACATGGAAGCGGACCGATGAATCATGGCTTTGATCTGAAAAGCAGATTTGCAGAATCATGAAAAAAGTGGTTGCGAATCTCAAATGACTATGTTATTATGGACAAAGTTGGTGTATAAGCGCATTTGACACCAGAACACTTGGAATGGAGGTGGCAATATGGTAAAGACAATTATCATGGTCGTATATGTAATTATATGTATAGCATTAACAATTATTGTCCTGTCACAGGAAGGTAAATCAGCCAGTCTGACAAGTTCAATTACCGGCGGTAATTATGATAATTCATACTGGGGCAAGAATAAAGGAAGTTCAAAAGATGCGGTTCTCAGAAAGATCACAACAGTGCTTGGTATTCTTTTTATAGTAATTGCATTGCTTCTTGATTCTAAGCTGTTCTAGTTCATATACAGAATTTATCAGTGCTTACATATATCCTATATGTAAGCACTTTTTAGATATACGGAGAGGTATTTATGACAGAAGAATTAAAGAATGAAAGAAAAGAGAATATATATACCCTGATCAATGACGATGATTACAGACCGTTGAAATTTAAAGAGCTTTGTTATCTGCTTCAGATCGGAGGACGTGATAAGGATGATCTGTTAGAAATCTTAAATGAGCTTGTCGATGAGGGCAGAATCGAGAAAACCTCCAAAGGTAAGTATCAGAAGCTTGGAAAGGGTGTCCTTGTCGGTACATTCATCAGCAATCAGAGAGGATTTGGATTTGTCCGTGTGGAAGGATATAAGGAAGATTTCTTTGTCCCACAGAAGTATACGATGGGAGCATTCCATAATGATAAAGTGCTGATCCGTGTTGCATCCGGCAACCGGGGCAGATCAACAGAAGCGCATGTAGAACGGATTCTGGAACGAGGTTTAAAACAGTTGGTCGGAACCTATCAGAAGAACCGGAACTTTGGTTTTGTGATTCCGGATAACGGTAAATTAGACAGTGACATCTTTATACCGGAGAAGAAATCCATGGGAGCAGTAACCGGACATAAGGTTGTTGTGGAGATCACAAATTATGGAGAAAAGTCTAAATCTGCAGAGGGACGTGTCGTTGAGATACTTGGACATATTAATGATCCGGAGACGGATGTATTATCGGTTGTAAGAGATCTTGATATTCCGGTTGATTTTCCGGATGTTGTTATGGCAGAGGTGAAGAATATACCGGATGAGGTAACAACGAAAGAGATGGCAGGAAGAACCGATCTTAGACAGTTGCAGACCGTTACGATCGATGGAGAGGATGCAAAGGATCTGGATGATGCGATCACACTCTATGAGGAAAACGGGTTATATAAGCTTGGCGTTCATATTGCAGATGTTACACATTATGTAAGGGAGAATTCTCCACTTGATAAAGAAGCGTTGAAGCGTGGAACAAGCTGTTATCTGATCGATAAGGTCATACCGATGCTGCCGCATAAGCTGTCAAACGGTATCTGTTCACTGAATGAGGGAAAAGACCGTCTGACGCTTAGCTGCCTGATGGATATAGATGCAAACGGCAAGATCATCAATCATAAGATCTGTGAATCGGTGATCAATGTTAACCGCAGAATGTCATATACAAGTGTATCTGCGATCGTAGAGGATCATGATCCGACAGAAACAGAAAAATATAAAGAACTGGTTCCGATGTTTGAATTAATGCTTCATGTGTCAGAGTTGTTAAGAACGATCCGACATGAGCGAGGTTCGATTGATTTTGATTTTGATGAGTCTAAGATCACAGTTGATGAAGACGGTCAGGTATCTTATATCGGAGTGTATGAGAGAAGACGTTCGAATCAGATCATTGAAGACTTTATGCTGGCTGCAAATGAGACAATCGCTGAGGACTATTTCTGGCAACAGATTCCATTTGAATATCGTATCCATGAAGCACCGGATACGGAGCGTGTAAAGCAGTTATCCATTCTGATCAGCAAGTTTGGATATTACTTTAAGGCATCCAAAGAGAATATTCATCCAAAGGAGTTCCAGAAGCTGTTATCAAAGATCGAGGGTGAGCCATGTGAGAATCTGATCAGCCGTATGACACTTCGTACGATGCGGCAGGCGAGATATTCGACGGAATGTGAAGGACATTTTGGATTGTCTTGTAAATATTACTGCCATTTTACATCGCCGATCCGAAGATATCCGGATCTTCAGATCCACAGGATCATCAAGGATAATATTCATGGAAGATTGGATGACAGGAGACTTTCGCATTATGATACGATCCTTCCAAAGGTTAGCGATGATAATTCCAGAAAAGAACGCCGCGCAGAAGAAGCAGAACGTCAGGTCGAGCGTTTAAAGAAAGTGGAATACATGGAGCATCATATCGGAGAAGAATTTGAAGGTATCATATCAGGAGTCATCAACCGTGGTATTTTTGTAGAGCTTCCAAATACTATTGAGGGATTTGTAGATGTGTCGACACTTTATGACGATTTTTATGTGTATTCGCAGGATGAATATGCTATGATCGGAGAATCAACCGGAAAGAAATATTCGATCGGTGATACCGTTAAGGTAAAAGTAAAGCTGGCAGACAAACAGAGCAGACGGATCGAATTCGTGATCCGGTCAGATGCCAAAGAAGGAGATGAAGCAGGACATGGCAAAGGAAAGAGGAAACAAACTCATCGCAAATAACAAAAAGGCATATTTTGATTATTTCATAGAAGAAAAGTACGAGGCAGGGATCGCGCTGGCCGGAACAGAAGTAAAATCAGTCAGACAAGGACATTGTAGCATCAAAGAATCCTTTATCAGTATCGATAAAGGAGAAATCTACATTTACCGTATGAATATCAGCCATATGAAAAGGGTAATATATTTAATAAAGACCCGCTTCGTACCAGAAAGCTGCTACTTCACAAATACGAGATCAATAAGCTGATGGGAGCCCAGCAGGTGAAGGGATACACGATCGTTCCTTTAAAGGTTTATATCCGTGACGGTCTGGTTAAGATGGAGATCGGACTGGCAAAAGGTAAGAAATTATACGACAAACGTCAGGACATTGCGAAGAAGGATGTCAAGCGTGAGAATGAGCGTGAGTTCAAGATCCGTAATTTGTAAGATTTGATACAGGATTTCCAGAATATCCGAGGCTGATGGACTGGATAATTCCCGATATTTCATATGAAGTTTTAAAGATTTTGTGAAACACTGGAATATTTCATACAGATGTGATATACTCCAATAAGATTTTTACTGGGAGGTCAGGTAAGTGAGCCAGAGTAAAGTAGATAAAAGAAAATATGAGAAGAAGAACCGCGCAGCGATCATGAAGCGTGAAAAGAGAAAGAAAATCCTTGGATGGTGCATATTTGGCGTGTTAGTTGGCTGTATTCTTGCAGCTACACTGGGTGTAAAGATATACAAAGCGATTCCAAAGTATGTAGAAGCTGAGAAGCTTGGCGCATATGTCAGCCAGACATGGGCAGAACAGGGATATGGAAGCTATTTTGAGAACAGCAGTACAGCTACAGCATCCGATGCAGAGGATACTGACAGTGTTACTTCTGAAGATACAGCTTCTGAAGCAGATACTTCATCCGAAACGACAACTACAGCAGAGACTGACACAACAGAAACTGCTGAGTAATATATAAGAAAGCACCTGACAACAGAGCTTTCCTTTATAAACCAGGGGTTGACTGGTTTCGACAGGGGTTTTGCAGTCACGGAAGCCATCCGTGGACTAGGACCACGTTAAAACTTAGATTAAATATAAACGCTAACGATAATTTAGCTTACGCTGCCTAATTAAAGGCAACTGCCAGCTTTAAGGTTCCCCGTACCTTTCAGATCTGGTATCATCCAACGGGAAACTCCGGTGCTTAAGCTTTGCGGTATCGGAAAATTCATGAAGCTACTGATGTATCCAGCCTGTCCGTAGGCGTGGTACTGAGGAAATGTTAAAATACGGAATGTGATGGGAGATGCCGTGATGAATGAGCTTTTGGACGTGGGTTCGAATCCCACCAGCTCCATAGCATGAACTATGGCAAAAAGGATGCAAGGTCGTACACCCAAAAAGGTGTAGATTTTTCTTGCATTCTTTTTATTTGTATGGTAAACTGAACGAGTTGTGAAAAAAATCGATGGTCCTCTGTACCGGTGTGGTAGTAAGAACATCTAAATATCAAGGAGGTCACACAAATGAATAGCGATTACATTAAGAATCTTGAAGCTTCTCAGATGAAGACAGAAGTTGCTGACTTTGCAGTAGGTGATACTGTTAAAGTACACAACAAGATCAAAGAAGGTAACAGAGAGAGAATCCAGATTTTCGAAGGAACTGTTATTAAGAGACAGGGTGGAAGCAACAGAGAGACTTTCACAGTTAGAAAGTTCTCAAACGGTGTTGGCGTAGAAAAGACATGGCCAGTACATTCACCATTTGTTGAGAAGATTGAAGTAGTTAGACATGGTAAAGTAAGACGAGCTAAGATTTACTACTTACGTTCAAGAGTTGGTAAAGCTGCAAAGGTTAAAGAGCTTGTTAAATAATTTTTACAGGTTGCATGAAAAAGTGGCTGGGGTTGATAGCTCCAGCCATTTTTGTAATATGAATCTATCGGAGTAGAGATATGAGCGATAAAAGTGAACGCAGAAAAAGAATACGGCGGGAGAAACGTCGGCAGAGAAGAAAAGAAAGAAGCTTTAGGCGTACGGTCAGAACGATATTTGGCTGGCTGTTGTCCGTTCTGATCGCAGTTGTGCTGGGATATGGAATGGTTTCTTATTGTTTTCAGTCTGTGTATGTCGTTGGTGATTCCATGAATCCGGTGTGTACTAATCAGGAGAAGGTTACAGTAAATAAGTTATGTTACCTTCTTGGCTCTCCGGATCGATATGACATTGTTGCATACCGAAGTGTTGATACGCCGGATGCTTATTATGATATTAAACGTGTGATCGGATTGCCGGGAGAGACCGTTCAGATCAGAGATGGAAAATTATATATTGATGGCAGTGAACGGACGGATCTGCCATTTGATGATTATATATTTACAGCAGGACTGGCAGAGAATGAAGTAAAGCTGGGGGATGATGAGTATTTCCTGCTTGGTGATAATGTCAATAACAGTGAAGATTCCAGATTCCTGAAAGTGGGAAATGTGAAAAAAGCAGAGATATTAGGAAGGATAAAGACACGATGAATATACAATGGTATCCCGGACATATGACAAAAGCAAAACGTATGATGCAGGAAGATATCAAGCTGATCGATGTTGTGATCGAGCTGATCGATGCCAGAGTGCCATATAGCAGCAAGAATCCGGATATTGATGCACTTGCAGCGAACAAATACCGCCTGATCCTGTTGAATAAGACAGATCTGGCAGATGCATCTGCAACAGCAGAATGGGAAAATTATTATAAAGAAAAAGGATTTTTTGTAGCAAAGATCAATGCAAGATCCGGTGATGGCATGAAGAATATCAGTAATGTGGTAAAGGAAGCTTGTAAAGAAAAGATCGAGCGGGACAGAAAGCGTGGTATCATTAACCGTCCGCTTCGTGCGATGATTGTTGGTATTCCAAATGTCGGTAAATCTACATTTATCAATTCTTATGCCAGAAAAGCATGTACAAAGGTTGGAAATAAGCCGGGTGTTACAAAGGGAAAGCAATGGATACGTCTTGGAAAAGATATTGAATTATTGGATACCCCAGGAATATTGTGGCCCAAATTTGATGATAAAGAGGTTGGATTACGACTTGCTTTTATCGGTTCGATCAATGATGAGATTTTAAGTATTACCGACCTTGCGTATGAATTGATCAAATTTTTACAATTAAACTATTGTCAGAGCCTTGTTGATAGGTATAATATTAATGAGGATGCCGATTCTGTTCATATTCTGGAACAGATCGCAGAAAAAAGGGCATGTATAAAAAAAGGCGGCGAACTGGATATCGATAAAGCTGCAGCGCAGCTACTGGATGATTTCCGGGCAGGAAAGCTTGGCAGGATATCACTGGAACGACCGGCTGTTGTAAAGGATAAGTAGTTGATATGAAAGATGATAACGAACGTGTGGAAGCACTGAATGCTATATTTGACGATGATCCCGCAAAAAAAGCACGGGAAAAAGAGATTAAAAAGCTTGAAGAGAAGCGTGAAAAGCAGCTTGCAAAGTTAAAGAAAAAGGGAATAGATCCGGAGCAGAAGAAGGAAGAAATAGAAACAATTCCTTCGGAGCAGGCAGAGACGGAAGAAAAGAATGAAGCAGCGTCTGATGTTGCAAATGAAGCCGGAGAAACAGTAACGAATTATTTTGCTGATTCAGATGCATCCTCCAATACTCATGTACTGGAGGAAGAAGAACAGCCGAGAAAAAAGAAGAAAAAAGACAAGAAAAAGAAGAAACAGGAGAAAGAAGAGATCAATATCGTAAAAGATTTAATCAGTCTCGCTTTATATATTCTGGCGATCGTTGCAGTATGTTGGTTGATCCTTACATATGTTGGACAGCGTACAGAGGTGAGCGGAGATTCCATGAATGATACCCTTCATAATGGTGACAGCCTTTGGATCGATAAACTGTCCTATCATTTTAAAGATCCGGAACGTTTTGATATTGTTGTATTTCCATACGAGGAAGAAGATGATACCTATTATATCAAACGTATCATTGGACTTCCGGGTGAAACCGTATATATTGATGAAGATGGTGTGATCTATATCAATGATGAACCATTGGAGGAAGATTATGGAAAAGAAGTCATAGAAGAAAATCACAGGGGGCTTGCGGCAGAACCGGTCACACTTGGTGATGATGAGTATTTCGTTATGGGTGATAACCGGAATAACAGCCGGGACAGTCGGTTGTCGGATGTCGGTAATATCCATAAGAATAAATTTGTGGGGAAAGCAGTATTCCGGTTTACCGGAGGCTTCGGTTTTCTGAATAAAGAAGAATAATAAGTGCAGATAAATGGCTGTGTGTAAGAAACAACAGCCATTTATGCTTATATGAGGATGAGATGGAAAATAAAAGAAAAAGTATAACAGAGATTAAATCCGAATTTGCAAATGCAGATATACATTCAGTCAGACATGTGATGGAAAGATATGCAGAGGATGACAGGGAAGGTGTAAAAAAACTGATCCTTTCTGCTGAAAAGAAGCTTACAGCACATCAAAAAGAGCTTGACCGGATGGAGCATATGTTTGAATATGAGAGACAGCATGCGGACTGTCAGTATATCTGTGGAATTGATGAGGTAGGCCGTGGCCCGCTTGCAGGTCCGGTAGTAGCTGCGGCTGTCATTCTGCCGGAGAATTGCGATATTCTATACCTGAATGATTCCAAGCAGCTCTCTGAAAAGAAGCGTGAAGAATTATATGATGAGATTATAGAAAAAGCGGTTGCTTACGGAATCGGTATGGCAGATGAGAAGCTGATCGACCAGATCAATATTTTAAATGCAGATTATGAAGCCATGCGGATCGCAATCCGTAAGCTTACGGTTCAGCCAGATCTGTTATTAAACGATGCGGTTAAGATACCGGAGGTAGAGATCCCACAGGTTTCGATCATAAAAGGAGATGCAAAATCTGCTTCGATCGCTGCCGCTAGTATTATAGCGAAGGTAACAAGAGACCGTCTGATGGTTTCTTATGATGAGATCTATCCGGGATACGGATTTGCAAAGAATAAGGGGTATGGATCTAAGGAGCATATAGAAGCATTAAAATTACTTGGACCATGTGAGATCCACAGAAGATCTTTTATCACACATTTCTGGAAAGAATAGAAGATAGACAGAAAAAAGGAGAACAACTGTATCGACCATTATAATACAAGAAAAAAGGGAACAGAATATGAAGAGATGGCTGCATCATATCTGAAAGAGGCAGGTTACCGGATACTTGCGAGAAATTACCGGGTCGCATCCGGAGAGATCGACCTGATCGTATCAAAAGATGGGTATCTGATATTTGTAGAAGTAAAATATCGGAGCAACAGCAGATACGGATCGCCGGAGGCGGCGGTAACACCTGTCAAACAGCGTCAGATCAGCAGGGTAGCCCTATATTATATGAAACGATATGGATATGATCCTTACAATACACCGGTACGATTCGATGTGGTTGCGGTGGCGGAGAATGAGATCCATCATATGAAAGATGCCTTCCCTTATCAGGGATATTATTAAGGTTATGAGGTATGAAAATGTATAACATAACATATATCAATCAGGATAAGACAACAGAGATAAAAGAGGAAAACGGAGTTCCGTATATTGTATTTAAGAATCTGGAACTGCCGGGGATCGTTCATGGATTTTCAACGAGACTTGGTGGGGTCAGTGAAGGAATATATTCTACGATGAACCTGAGCTTTCATCGTGGAGATGATATGGATGCAGTTATGGAGAATCACAGGAGGCTGGCACAGGCAGTCGGATATGATTACAGAAGACTGGTATTTTCTGATCAGGTACATGAAACTGTGATCCGTAAAATAACAGAGGAAGATGCCGGAAAAGGTATCACAAGAGAATCGGATATAACGGAAACAGATGGTCTGATGACGAATGTAAAGGATTTGCCATTGATCACGTTTTATGCGGATTGTGTACCGGTCTTCTTCTATGATCCTGTAAAAGAGGTTGTAGCCATGAATCATTCCGGCTGGCGCGGAACCGTTAAGAACATCAGCCTCCATATGGTCGAAGCCTTGAATAAGGAGTATGGATGTGAGGCTTCGGATCTGATCTGTGCGGTCGGACCGTCTATTTGTCAGAACTGTTATGAGGTAAGCGAGGATGTAGCTGAGGCATTTCAGGATGCTTATTTACCGGAACAGTATGATAAAATGACAAAAAAAATTGGAAATGGTAAGTATTTGCTTGATTTACATCGGGCAAATTATTATAATCTGACTGGTGCAGGTATATTGCCTAACCATATAAATGTAACCGACATATGTACATGCTGCAATCCGGATTTCCTGTTTTCACACAGGGCGAGCCATGGGAAACGTGGCAATCTGGGAGCTGTTATCATGCTGAAATCGACAGCAGACGGAGGAAACGTAAATGAGTAAACCGATAGTAGCCATCGTTGGACGTCCAAATGTAGGTAAATCTACCTGTTCAATGCACTGGCAGGAGAGAAAATTTCAATTGTAAAAGATACGCCTGGCGTAACCAGAGACAGAATCTATGCAGATGTGAGCTGGCTCGATTATAATTTTACGATCATAGATACCGGTGGAATTGAGCCGGAAAGCGACAATATTATTTTAAAAAGTATGCGGGAGCAGGCAGAAATCGCCATTGAGACTGCTGATGTTATCATATTTATGACAGATGTCAGACAGGGACTTGTGGACGATGACCATAAGGTAGTCCAGATGCTCCGTAAATCGAAGAAGCCGGTGATCCTTGTTGTAAACAAGGTGGACAGCTTTGAGAAATATATGAATGATGTATATGAGTTCTATAATCTCGGACTGGGCGATCCTGTTCCAATATCCGGTGCATCCAGACTTGGAATCGGAGATATGTTAGATGAGGTTGTGTCTCATTTGATGAAGAATCAAAAAATGAAGAGGAAGATGACAGACCTAGAATTGCCATTATCGGTAAGCCGAATGTAGGTAAGTCATCGATCATCAATAAGCTCCTGGGTGAGAACCGTGTGATCGTATCTGATATTGCCGGAACGACAAGAGATGCGATCGATACCGAAATCGTCAGAAATGGAACGGAGTATGTGTTTATTGATACTGCAGGACTTCGAAGAAAGAGCAAGATCAAAGAAGATATTGAGCGTTACAGTATCATCCGTACTGTATCGGCTGTTGAACGATGTAATGTAGCGGTTCTGGTCATTGATGCAACAGAGGGTATCACAGATCAGGATGCGAAGATCGCAGGTATTGCACATGAACGTGGAAAAGGTATGATCATCGTTGTAAACAAATGGGATGCTGTGGAAAAAGACGACAAGACCATTTATAAGTTTACAAAGGAGATCCGGGAAAAGCTGTCTTATATGCCTTATGCAGAGCTGTTATTCGTATCGGCAGCGACCGGACAGAGACTTCCGAAATTATTTGAAACAATCGATGCTGTCATCGAGAATCACTCGCTTCGTGTTGCGACTGGTGTATTGAACGAGATCATGACAGAAGCAGTTGCGATGCAGCAGCCGCCTACAGATAAAGGTAAACGTCTGAAGCTGTTTTATATTACGCAGGTAGCTGTTAAGCCGCCTACATTTGTTATATTCGTAAATGATAAAGACTGATGCATTTCTCTTATACACGTTATATTGAAAACAAGATTAGAGAAGCATTTGGTTTCCGGGGAACACCTTTAAAATTTATTATCAGGGAGAGAAAAGAAAAATAATGTTAGTACTGGCGAGAATCATATGTCTGGTTGGAGGATATTTCTTTGGTATCATCCAGACAAGCTATATTTACGGTAAATTACATGGTATTGATATAAGGGAATATGGAAGTGGTAATGCAGGAACGACAAATGCACTCCGTGTACTTGGAAAGAAGGCTGGAGCAGTTGTATTCCTTGGTGATCTGTTTAAATCAGTGATCGCATGCAGCATCACACATATTATCATGAATGCTCTTGGCATTGAAAACGTATATTTGTTTGTAATCTATACAGCGGCAGGCGTTGTACTTGGACATAATTTTCCGTTTTACATGCAGTTTAAAGGTGGTAAAGGAATTGCAGCGACATCCGGAATCGCAATCGGTTTACTGGATTGGAGAGTTGCGCTTATTGAACTAGGATTATTCGTATTCTGTGTGGTTGTAACCAAATATGTATCCGTAGGTTCTATCTGCCTTGTCCTGGGACTTTTAGTTTCCTATACAATATTTGCATATACAGGTTCTTATGGTTTTACATCCGATTCGATGAAACTTGAAAGCTGCATTGTTTTAGGACTTATTACCTTGCTTGCAATCTATCGTCATAAACAGAATATTGTCAGACTGATCAAAGGAACAGAGAATAAATTCTCTTTAAAGGGAAGAAATAAGACAACAGAAGAACAGGCATAGTATGTTAAATTATATCGACCACAAAGTTATAAAGATGGAGAGGTATTTAGTATGATAATAGGTATTTTAGGAGCAGGAAGCTGGGGATCTGCACTTGCAAACCTGCTGGCGGGGAATGGACATGATGTTACCGTCTGGTCCATTGATGAAAAAGAGATTGAAATGTTGAACACATACAGGGAGCAGAGGGATCGTCTTCCAGGTGTTCATCTGAATGAAACAATCACATTTACAACAGATTTGGAACAGACGATAAAAGGGAAAAAAATGATCGTCTGTGCAGTTCCGTCCCCATTTATCCGGAGCACAGCAAAGAAGATCGCGCCTTACATTACAAACGATCAGTTGATCGTCAATGTCAGCAAGGGCATTGAGGAGGCAACCCTGACTCCGATCGTAGAGATCATCGAGAGTGAGATCCCTGGAGCAAAGGTTGCAGTTCTTTCCGGACCAAGCCATGCAGAGGAGGTTGGTATTGGTATTCCGACAACAGTAGTAGCCGGAGCACGCGATATGGATACAGCTAAATTGATCCAGAATACGTTTATGAATGATGTATTCCGTGTGTATACCAGTACAGATGTAACCGGAATCGAACTTGGCGGATCTGTTAAGAATGTTATTGCGCTGGCTGCAGGAATTACGGATGGTCTTGGTTTTGGAGATAATACGAAGGCAGCGTTAATGACCAGAGGAATGGCAGAGATCTTACGACTCGGAACTGCGATGGGAGCACATGTAGAGACACTTGCCGGTTTATCCGGTATGGGTGATCTGATCGTTACCTGTACGTCCAAGCACAGCCGTAACCGGAATGCCGGTTATCTGATCGGACAGGGCAAGAGCTACAAAGAAGCAATGGCTGAGGTCAAGATGGTAGTAGAAGGGGTATATTCTGCAAAGGCGACACTGAAGCTTGCAAAGAAGTACGGAGTCGATATGCCGATCGTTGAAGAGGTAAATAAGGTATTATTCGAGGGCAAGCCTGCCCGTGAAGCAGTTGTGGATCTGCTTACCAGAGACAGAAAGGCAGAGATATCTGTAGAGGAGTAAGTTTTTGACATACTTGTAAAAGCTCTTTCATATATTACTTATATGATAATCTTTACATAGGAAACAGATTTTGTATTTCCATTTTTTATGATACAAATACAGGAGCAGAAACGGAAAATGTGTAAGAAATGCAGGAGGTATATATGGGAGGCTTTAATGTGTACAACGACATCAATGCCAGAACAAATGGTGAAATTTACATAGGTGTTGTAGGTCCGGTACGAACCGGAAAATCAACATTTATCAAACGGTTTATGGAAATGATGGTCATTCCAAATATAAAAGATGAGAATGACCGTGAGATTGCGCTGGATGAAATGCCACAGTCTGCGTCCGGTAAGACGATCATGACGACAGAACCCAAATTCATACCCAAAGAAGGCGTTGAGATCCGGGTAGATGATGAGATCGATATGCGTGTCCGGCTGATCGACTGCGTTGGCTATGTTGTAGATGGAGCGGAAGGTCAGATGGAGGATGGAAAAGAACGGATGGTCAAGACTCCATGGTTTGATTATGATATTCCATTTGCAAAAGCGGCAGAGATCGGAACCAGGAAGGTGATCAACAGTCATTCAACAATCGGGATCGTGGTGACCTGTGATGGCAGCTTTGGCGATCTGGCAAGAGAAAACTATCTTGCAGCAGAAGAGAAAACGATAGCGGAATTAAAAGCTATTGGAAAGCCGTTTGTGATCCTGTTGAATTCAAATCGACCGGGAGCAAATGAAACAAAAGAGCTTGCAGCAACGATGGTAGATAAATATGGTGTTGCGGTTCTTCCCGTAAACTGTGATCAGTTGAGCAGAAATGATATCAATGCGATCTTTACTTCGATGCTGTATAGTTTTCCTATCACCTGTATTAATTTTGTGATACCAAAGTGGCTGGAGGTATCCGAGAATGACAATAAGATCAAAAAGAGTGTGATCGAGAATGCCATGGACATCATGAACAGCAATCAGCACATATATGATATGGTTCATTTTGCTTTTCCGGAAAATGAATATGTGGAAAAGTATACATATAACAATGTAAATCTTGCAGACGGTTCGCTGAGTGTTCAGGTTACGATCTATGGAAGATATTATTATGAGATGCTTTCCGATATGCTTGGGACAGAAATCCATAATGAGTATGATTTTATTACAGAGATCAAAGATATGGCAGAAAAGAAAAAGTTCTGCAATGGGGTTATAAATGCACTTGACAGTGTGAAAAATGGCGGTTATGGTCTGGTAATGCCGGAAAAGAAGGATATTACACTGGAAACACCGGAGCTGATCAAGGCAGGCAACAAATATGGAGTAAAGATCAAGGCAGAGGCACCATCGGTTCATATGATCAAAGCGAATATTACAACAGAGATCGCACCGATCGTTGGTACGAAGGAGCAGGCGGAGGATCTGGTCGAATATATAAAAACAAGCACCGGAGAGAACGGAGAAGATATCTGGGATGTGAATATCTTTGGCAAGTCGATCGAGCAGCTTGTAGAGGATGGATTAAATACAAAGACAAATAAGATGAATGTAGAAAGCAAGCAGAAGCTTCAGGATACCATGGAGAAGATCGTAAATGATGGAAATGGTGGACTGGTCTGCATTATTATATAGGCATACAGAGAACAGATGCGAAAAAACCTTGATGGCGTCTGTATGGGATAAAGGGAGACAATATGTCGGCAATCGATGTAAAACTGAATGTATTTGAAGGACCACTTGATCTGCTCCTTCATCTGATCGAAAAGAATAAAGTAAATATTTATGATATACCGATTGTAACGATCACAGAGCAATATCTGGATTATGTGAATCATATGGAAGAGGAAGATCTGGATGTTATGAGTGAATTTCTGGTCATGGCGGCGACTCTGATTCGTATCAAATCCAAGATGCTTCTTCCGAAGGTAACAGAAGAGGATGAGGAGGAAGAGGATCCGAGAGAAGAGCTTGTCCGCAGATTGCTGGAGTATAAGATGTACAAATATGCGGCAAGTGAGCTGAAAGATCTGGAGCTTGACGGTGCAAAGGCATTTTATAAAAAAGAAAGCATTCCTGCAGAGGTGAAAAATTTCAAGCCGACAGTGGATCCGGTTGCTTTGATCTCGGAATATGATATGAATCTGGAAAAACTGAATGAGATCTTCAAATCCGTGATGCGGAAACAGGTTGAAAAGGTAGATCCGATCCGTAGTAAGTTCAAAAATATCGAGAGAGAGGAGATCTCACTGGAAGCAAAGATGGCGGAGGTACGGGAACAGGTCCGCGGACTTGCAGGCATCAATTTCCGGACACTGCTTGAAATGCAGGCATCGAGATCGAATATTATCGTAACATTTCTTGCAATATTAGAGCTTATGAAGATTGGAGCCATTCAGATCCGGCAGGAAGAGATATTTGGAGAGATCATCATTGATTCCAGAGATGACATTGCTGCATATGAGTTGAACAGCCAGAATACTGATACAGATAAAACAGATGCAGATGTGCCGGATTCAATAGAGACAAATGCAGAAACCATTCATCAGGCAGATGGTGAAGCCAATGAGACAGAACGAGGATAAGATGGGTATGGGTGAGATAAAAGAGAACGAAGCAACAGTAAATGAGATAACACTGGAAAATGTAGAAGAACAGCCGGTTGTTTATAAAGAATACAGTACAGAATATCTGGTTTCTGCAGTTGAAGCAATACTGTTTTCCATTGGGGAGTCTGTGTCAGTAGATCGACTGGCTAAGGCACTGGAGATGGAGACAAAGAAGCTGTCCAAGCAGATGGAAGAGGTGCTGGAAATTTATAATCAGTCTGACCGGGGCATTAAGATGGTCGAGCTTGAAAATGCATATCAGTTGTGTACCAGAAATGAGTACTACGATGTGCTGACAAAGGTTGTCTGTACACCGAAGAAACCAAATCTTACGGATGTACTGCTTGAAACCCTGTCGATCGTTGCCTATAAGCAGCCGATCACCAGACCGGAGATTGAAGCCATCCGTGGAGTTTCCTGTGCACATGCGATCAATAAGCTGATGGAATACGGACTGGTAGATGAGGTTGGACGACTGGATGCTCCGGGACGACCGATCCTGTTTGGAACGACAGAGGAATTTCTGCGAAGCTTCGGCGTTGCATCGACAGAGGAGCTTCCGATGATCAGTCCGGATAAGATCGAGGACTTTAAGAAGGAAGCACAGGAAGAGGCAAATGAGATCACACTCGGGCTGGATAATGAGTCATAAAACCGACAGATCCGGAATATATTTTTATGAAGAAAGAATATATCCGGTGATCGTATGTTAGGGTTATATTTCAAATATCATAAAAGAAAACAGAAACCTGCAGGAAGAAGGCGACAGAAGATTCCCGCAGGTTTTCTGTTTGTATGGATCCTTGTCGCTGCAGTATTGCTCTGTTCTGTGATTCCTGCGAAAGCATTTGTGATGCAGCCGCAGCAGCAAAGGATAGTTCATTGGAATAACCGCAGCAAACAGAACAGTAATACCCTTCAGGTAGATAAAGAGCAAAAGATCACAGACAATGATCTTCATGCACTGTCGGCTGTTCTGATGGATGGAGAAAACGGCAGGATCCTGTATGATAAAGCAGGTGAAGAAGTTCGTGCAAATGCCAGTACGACGAAGATCCTTACCTGTATCCTGGCACTTGAATATGGTGATCTGGACGATACGGTGGTCATATCTTCCTATGCAGCAAAGATGCCGGATGTACAGCTTAATATCAGAGAGGGAGAGGAATATAAGTTAAAAGATCTTCTGTATTCGCTGATGCTGGAAAGCCATAATGACAGTGCGGTTGCGATCGCAGAGCATATTGGCGGAAGTGTGGAACAATTTGCGGAGCTGATGAATCAGAAGGCAGAGGATATTGGCTGCATGAAGACACATTTTATTACGCCAAATGGCTTAGATGCAAAGGATAAACATGGAATACATGGAACAACGGCTACTGACCTGGCTCGGATCCTGCGGTATTGTATCAAAGAGTCGCCTGAAAAGGATACATTTCTTACGATCACAAGAACGTCTGTCTATTCTTTTACCAATCTTGCCGGAACCAGAAGTTTTACCTGCAATAATCATAATGCATTTCTGAATATGATGGATGGAGCACTGACAGGAAAGACCGGATTTACAGGTACGGCTGGATACTGTTATGTTGGAGCGTTAGAAAGGGATGGAAAACTGTTCATCGTAGCTTTGCTTGGATGCGGCTGGCCGGGGAATAAAACTTATAAATGGGCAGATACGAAAAAGCTTATGAACTATGGACTGGATCATTATCAGGAACATACCATAAAAGATGATATCCTGCAAAAAACGGACATTCCTATTCAGTATGATCCCAATTACAGAAGACAGCAGGATGCAGAAAAGACCACGATCGCATGGGAATGCAGCTTTTCAGAAACATTGTTACTGCGGGAAGATGAGCAGATCACTGTCCGGTATATTCTGCCGGAGAAACTTGAACTTCCGTTGCAAACCGGGATGCAGATTGGTTCCGTTGTTCTGTCAATTAACGGTAAGGTCTATGCTATTTATCCGGTATTTATTACAGAAACAATATCCGGAATGACATGGAAGGATTTTATAAGTGGGTACATAAAGTATTATATTGTTAGAAATTATTCCTGATCGTTGAATTATAGTTGTATTATACGGACAACAGATGACAGGTTACTATATAATATGGAGCATAAGATTGATGAAAAGAAACAGGGAGGTTATTATTTGAAACAGTTTGTTGTAGTGGGTGGTGACCTGCGTTGCCACTATCTGGTCTTATATTTAAAAGAACAGGGCTATCCGGTTTTTACATGGAAGGTGCCGGAACTTGCAGATACCGGAGAAAAATTACAGGATATAATTGGAAATCTCAAGACCGATGATACTTTAAAAGAAACCGGGCTGTTGCTTCCGGTTCCGGTTACAAAGGACGGTATCCATATCAATGGCTGCTCAGGGCTTACGGCAGAAGCACTTGCTTTCATGGTGGGGGATTTTGGTCTGGTATGTGGGGGCGTGATCTCACAGGAACTGACAAAAGCCTGTGCAGAATCAGGTATACCATGTCATGATTATATGAAAGATGACTGTGTTGCACTAAAAAATGCGGTTGCAACGGCAGAAGGTGCGATCACGGAAAGCTTTATGATGAGTGATATCAATATAGAAAACAGCAAATGTCTGGTTACCGGTTATGGAAGATGCGGGCGTGTCCTTGCACAGAAGCTGCTTCGTATGGGAGCGGAGGTGACGGTTACAGCCAGAAGTGTGGAAGCCTGTATTAAGGCAGCCATGGGGGACTGCCATACGATATTGTTGAATCAGTTGGCTTCCTGTGAAAAGCTGGATACATTTGATTTCTGTTACAATACGATACCGGCGCCTGTGCTTGATCGGGCAGTCTTGTCAAAGCTTCGTCCGGATGTTGTTATCTTGGATATAGCATCCAAACCGGGCGGAACGGATTTTGCATATCTGGATGAGCAGGGGATCTGTTATAAACACAGTCTGGGGATTCCGGGACGGTATTCACCAAAAACTTCCGGTGAGATTCTGGGCGAGGCAGTTTTGTCGTATCTTTGATAAAACAGTCACATAATTTATGATCCTGCATACACTATAATAAACATAAAATCATTGTCAGGCAGTAGTATTTGTCTGGTTCTGTTAAATAGTTGGAACCAGACACAACAGCTTGGAATTGATAAAACAGTATGGATCAGAATGATTTTATGGATTGTATTGAATGGAAAGGATTATAGATATGAGTTTATCAGGGTGCAATTGCGGCGTTGCAATAACCGGTTCGTTTTGTACTTTTGATAAAGTAAAGATAGAGATAGAGGAAATGACAAAGCTTGGAATATCGGTATATCCGATCTTTTCCGAACGGTCTGCAACGTACGATACCAGATTTGGCAGAGGGGATGATTTTGTAAAAGACATTCAGAGGATAACAGGGAAGAAAGGGATCTTTACCATCCAGGAGGCAGAACCGATCGGACCAAAAGCATATCTGGATGTACTGGTGATCGCTCCATGTACAGGCAACACACTTGCAAAGTTATGTAACGGTATCACGGATTCTCCGGTGCTGATGGCAGCGAAGGCGCATATCAGAAATAATAAACCGCTGATCATCAGCATTTCAACAAATGATGCGATGGGGATGAATTTTAAGAATATCGGAATGTTGATGAATATGAAGAATATTTATTTTGTTCCATTTTATCAGGATGATCCGGTAAAGAAGCCGAATTCCCTGATCGGAAAACTGTCCATGATACCGGAGACGATAGAGGAGGCTTTAAAGGGGAAGCAGCTTCAGCCGGTGTTATGTGACAAGTGATAACGCAGGCAGGAACTTGTGCCCGGAAAAAACCACGATGGTGTCCATATAAATACACGACTCGCTTCATTTCTGCTCGACACGCGCACTTATTTTGTCAGCAGTCGCCCAAACTCACCCTGACGGGTTCAGACATGGGCTTGATGCTGACAGTTAGCACGGGTCTCGCAACGAAATAACGCGAATGTCGATGTTATTTATATGGACACCATTGTGGATTTCACCAGACACAAGTTTCTGCCTGCATTTTATTTATGGTATAAAACAGAAATCAGAGTTCAACAGCAATCTGGTATTCCTTTAACCAGTAGTTGACTTGCAGCAAGTATGCCATCATCTGCGGGCCTGCCATTAACTGGCCATACCATGGTTTTCCATAATCCTTCGGAGATTCCAGAAACTGTAGAACTGCTTTTTTATCCAGAAACCGGTTGACAGGGCTTGCAGGATCGTGGATCACTTCTCTTAACCGGTCGGCAAGGATCGTTTCATAAAGTGGGTTATAGGTCTTAGGATACGGGCTTTTCTTCCGGAACAGGATTTCATTTGGAACCAGATTTACAGCGGCATGACGGAGCAGGCTTTTCTCTGTCTGGTTTCGGTATTTGTATTTCCATGGCACATTAAAGACATACTGCAGAAGATGGATGTCAGCAAATGGTACTCTTGCCTCCAGACCATGATACATACTGGTACGATCCATACGGTCAAGCAGGGTCTGCATGAACATCCGGATATTCATGTAACCGATTCGGCGACGGGATTTTTCGATATTGGATTCTTCCGGCAGCACCGGAATCTCGGAGATGATCTGATGGTAAAGATTTTTCACATAGTCATCCATCTGCAGGGCATCTGCAAATTCCGGATCCAACAGTTGCTTTCTCGGTGTAAGATCGGTCATCCATGGAAAAGTATCGGATGCAAGCAGATCTTCCCGGTAGAACCATGGATATCCGCCAAATATTTCATCGGCACATTCCCCGGTCAGCACAACCTTATTGTTTTCAGATACCAGCTTACAGAAATACAGCAGGGATGAATCAACGTCTGCCATGGTCGGCTGATCTCTGGAAAGAACGGAATCATAAAGCAGGTCGGCAAGCTCTTCCATATTGCAGGTCAGGTAGTGATGTTTCGTTCCGAGGAAAGAGACCATCTGATCTACATATGGCCGATCCTGTTCCGGCTGAAAAGCATTTGATTTAAAATAGCGTGAATTATCGGTAAAATCAAAGGAATAGGTATCTAATATCTGCCCCTGTTTCTTCAGTTCTTCCGCACAGATGGCACTGACGATCGAGGAATCGATACCGCCGGACAGAAAGGTACAGATCGGAACATCGGATACGATCTGTCGTTTTACTGCAGCGTTTAACAGATCAGAGGTCTTTTCCACGGTTGTCTGATAGTCATCGGTATGAGGTATGCTTTGGATCCGGAAATAGCAGGTGGTGGAACAGCCAAATCGGTCATACCGGATATAATGACCGGGTTTTAGTTCGTCGATTCCTTTGAAGACACCGCAACCGGGTGTTTTGGACGGCCCGATGGCGAAAATCTCACATAAGCCTTTTTTATCCAGTCTTGGAAATGTGCCGGGATAACAGAACAGTGCCTTTCGCTCTGATGCAAAGACAAGTGTCCGGTCAGATAAAAAGGTATAATATAAAGGCTTTACACCGAATGGATCCCGGTAGAGGAAGATGGCTTCTTCTGTATGATCGTAGATCGCAAAAGAAAATATACCATTGATATGTTTTACAAAGTCAGGCCCATAGTATATGTATGAAAACAGCAGTACCTCGGTATCGGATGTTGTGGAAAAGGAATAACCGCGTAAGATCAGTTCCCTTTTCAGTTCATCTGTATTATAGATTTCTCCATTGAATACGATCGTGAACATTCTTCCCTGTACAGTGCGGGACATGGGTTGAAGTCCGGCTTTGATATCCCGGATGGATAATCTTGTATGAGACAGTCCGCATGTATCCATCAGAAGAATACCATCATCATCCGGCCCGCGATGCTTTTGCTTTGCATTCATGGCAGACAGAATATCACGAAAATGTCCGGGCGTTTCCAGGTATCTGCCATGTACATTATAAAATCCAGAAATAGAACACATAGATAACTCGTTTCGGTTTCGTCGTATAATTGTATGAAACAGGGCAGTAAAATATGCAGAAAAAGAAATCCGAAAAATACAAAACAAAAGTGCCGAAAAATACAAAATAAAGTTGTTTCGATTGGATGTTTGCGGAATTGATAAAAGTAAAATATAATATATATACAAAACTATTTACAAAAATTGGTCAGATTGCTATAATATACGAGGTGCGACATAGAAATTAACAAAATATAAGGAAGAGATTGGAAATAGATTCATGAAAGCCGGAAAGATCCGGCAGGGGGAACATAGATGGACAACAGACAATTCTATATCTGAACCGAATAGTGTTGTAAAAAGCATATGGAGAAGGCATATGTTTTTTACATCACTTTTTTTACATAAAAAATTATTTTGAATACAGAGGTATAACGATTAAATATTGTAAAGGGAGAGAAGAATATGAGGAATCATTCAAAGGCATTCAGACATTTTATGATCATGATGATAACGGGCATCCTGATCCTGACAGGAAGTTTATTCTGTTCTGGTACAGCAAATGCAAAGGAAGGGGATTGTGGTAATACTTCAGATGGAAAGTTCTGGTATGAAGTGATTACCGATCCAAAGGGAAAGACACCTGGAAAGGTTTCAATTTCTGCTGAAGTATCAGGTGGGCATTTTGGCAATAAGATAGTTTACCCAAATACGATCATAGGTAAAAATAAAAAGAAATATACTGTTGTAGAGATTGATGGTATGTCAGTTGACGAGAACGATTATTCAAATGTAGAAGAAAAAATCACTGAGATCACAATTCCAAAAAATTGCGAAACAATAAGTGATTATGCATTTGAAGATATGAATATAAAAAAAGTAACTTTTGAATCAGGCTCGAAATTAAAAAAAATAGGAGAAGAAGCATTTTCTACCAAAAAAACGATATCTACAATTACCATTCCCAAGTCTGTAGTTTCAATTGGTGCCGGAGCATTTAATGCCGGAGTATTAAAAGTTAATTTTGAAAAAGGATCGAAATTCAAAGATATATCAAAAATGAAAAAGGGCAGTTATTGGTGGGTGAATGAATGGTGGACCGCCGATGAAATCTATAATTATCGTATAATTTCAGAACCGAACGGTAATAATCCCGGTAAAGCAGAACTGATAATGTATGATCCAAAATCAACAAAGAAAATAGCATCATATACAATCCCTAATGTAATTACAAACCCTGCGAATAAGAAGTATAGTGTATATTCGATTGGTGAGGATTGCTTCGCATGTGATGAATCGATTTCCAATATCACGATTCCAAAGAACTGTGTCATCATTGGTGAAAATGCATTTATGAGTTGTGAATTAAAAAAGGTTATATTTGAAAAAGGTTCATGTTTGAAAGAGATAGATGAGGCTGCATTTTATAGCTGTGTGAATTTAAAAGAAATTGTTATACCAAAGCTTGTAGAAAGGATAGGTGTAGCAGCGTTCGCTTATTCTGGTTTGAGAAAGATTACATTTGAAAGTGGTTCTAAACTAAAGTTTATTGGTGGACTGGCATTCGATGAATGTGATCTTGGAAATGTATATCTGCCAAATAACAATATTACCTTTGATACCGCTGATCTGGAAATGGGAAGTGCGTTTGGCACGGGTAATAAAACAATTTATACTGCCAATAAAGCGACATATCAAAGAATGATAAAAGAGCTGCAGAATGAAGAAAATTATGGAAATGTTGATTATAAGGCGGTCTACACCGGACCATATAAGATTACATATATGATACCAAAGACAGTAGGCTCTAAGACTTATAATAAAGTAGAACAGACGAACCTTCGATATAATACGCAGGTAACACTGAATCCATCATATGATAAAAATGTATATAAAGGATACAGTTTAAAGTTTACCGGTACTTTGACAGACAGTGATGGAGAACGATATACAGTAACTTATAAGTATGGTCAGAAGGTGGATCCTTCCGGACAGGGAGATGTCGTATTATATGTATCGGCTGTTCCAAATACATATCAGATCCGCTACAATGCAAACGGTGGTATTGGTTCTATGAACATTCAGGATGGGGTTGTGTATAACCAGTATATAGAATTGCGACAGAATAATTTTATGAAGAGCGATTCTGTCTTCAAATGCTGGAATACAAAGCCGGATGGAACAGGAACATCTTATAAAGAAGGTCAGAAGGTCACAAAACTGACAGCCGAAAGCTCTATTACACTTTATGCGATCTGGGAAAAGAGAAGCATTAAGATCCGTTTCTCTGCCGGTGAAGGTCAGGGAACCATGCAGGAGGCTACCGTAAAGCAGGGCGAAACCTTGAAGCTTCCAAAGTGTACATTTACCTGTCCTGGAAAGAAATTTTACAGATGGCAATGGATATATACGAATTCGGATGATTCCCATAGCTTTATTGTCGGAACCTACGAGGATGAGGCAGAATTCAGTGATACACAGAATATTTATGCAACGGCATCCGGATATTATGAATTTCTGGCGGTGTGGAGTGATGCCTCCGGATATAATCTGACACTTGTTCCGAATGGCGGAACTGGTACGGAAAAGAAAATTGTGCTCTCAGCAGATAATCTGGATGATTCTAAAACAGCATATGAAATTTTCTCAACGGATTTTCAGAAAGAGGGAAGCTCTTTGATCGGTTTCCAGTTTGATAAGGATGAAACAATCTATCCGGTCAAAACCATACAATCCTGGAGATTGAGCAAACTGTATTCCTACCTCAGGGAATTATATGGGGCTAATACAGAAGTTCGGATAAATGCTGTCTGGGAACAGAAAACATACAGTATTGTTTTCGACGAAACAGATGGTGAAGGATATATGGAAGCAGTTGTCTTTAAATGTGGAGAAACAGCAAAGCTTCCAAAGTGTACATATGAAAAGGATGGATATCAGTTCATCGGATGGGCAGAGGAATCAGATAAGAATGTTGTTGTATATGAAGATGAAGCAGAGATCCTGCATAATACGGAAGATGGTATTGCGTTATATGCAGTATGGAGCCCGGTAACCTATCGTATCGTTTATAATGCGAACGGAGGATATGGAAGCATGAAGGGTGAGACTGTTACATATGGAGAATCCATTAAACTTGAAGCATCAGCATATCGGAGACCGGGATATACCTTCCATGGCTGGAGTACCGATAAGACAGGTGGAAAGGTCTATAAAGATCAGGCAACTGTAAAGAATCTGCTTCCTTATGAAGGAACCGTGACGTTATATGCAAGATGGACAGAAAATGATGTTACGATCACATTTAATCCAAATGGCGGAACCGTTGGACGGACCAGCAAGGTTGTAGGCTATGGGGATACCTGTGGCACGCTTCCAACACCGGTAAGGGATGGATATGAATTTAAAGGCTGGTTTACAAGCAAGTTCGGAAAAATTCAGTATACCAGTTCAACAGTTGTGGATCTGGAAGGCAGTCTGACGTTATATGCAAGATGGCAGGCAAAGAAGATAACGGTTACATTGAATGCTGCAGGTGGCAAGATCAATGGAAATAAGAGCAAATTTTCAATTGATACCGGAACAGGAATTACGGGACTTCCTGGAGCAAAAAAAGAGAATTATACCTTTGATGGATGGTGGACGGATTATACCGGAGGCTCCAAGGTAACGGCAGGAACGACATTTGCAAAAGATACACAGATTTATGCACATTGGAAATCCAAATCAACCGGCAAGGTAAATGTCCGGTTGACGATCCGGAAATATGCAGGTGCGGAAGGCTGTATTATTTATTATTCAAAATACAGTGATTTCTCAAATGCAAAATCTGTTAAGATACAGAGTTCAAAGACATCATTATCAACGATGATCAGCGGACTTGAAAATGGAACAAAATATTATTTCAGAGCCAGACAGTACAAAGTAAAGAATGGCAAGAAGAAATATGGAAAATTTGGAAGTACGATCAGTAAAAAAATACCATAAGGAGGGCAAGTAAGATGAGTAATAGTATAAGATTTAAAAAGCTGATCCTGGCAGTTGCAGCAGTTCTTTGCTGCGGAATCTGTATTTTCAGTATATCAGGGAATGCATCTGCAGCAACATATACCGATAAGTCGGGCAAATGGACCTGTACAATCGTAGATGAGACGGCAAAGACAGTATCGATCAAACCTGCAAAAACAGGAGTAGCAGGTGTCAGCAAGGGTGCAATCACAATTCCTAATACAGTTGTAGTGAATAGTAAAACGTATAAGGTAACCATGATCGCAGGATCTGCATATGCAAATAATAAAACGATCACATCTGTAAAAACGGTATCCGGAAGCTCCCTGGTTCAGATCAATGTAAATGCATTCCAGAATTGTACAGCACTTACAAATGTGGATTTCAGTATGTCAAATTCTCTGACAAAGATTTACGGTACTGCATTTGCAAACTGTACTGCAGTTACGAAATTCAATTTTAAAAATTCAAACCTGACCGGAGTTGCAGCAAATGCATTTTCAAAGGCAGGAAAGAGTACTACAAATATCTGGGTAAAGAACAGCGGATCATATAATAAAGTTAAGGCAAGTGGTACGTTAGTTTCTTCACCTGTAGCATATAACTATACGATTACTTATAATGGAAATGGAAAAACCGGCGGAACAGTACCTGCTGCGGCAAGTGCTGTATATACAACAAACATTACATTGTCTTCCAATGCGTTGACACGAACCGGATATACATTCGGCGGCTGGAATACAAAAGCAGATGGAACCGGCACCAACTACAAGGCAGGACAGTCTGTTAAGGGAATTACAAAGACTGGCGTGATCACATTATATGCTAAGTGGACACCGATCCAGTATAATATTCGTTTTCAGCATCGATATTCAACAGAAAAGGGTGCTATGTCGGATATGACATTAACCTATGATAAAGCAGCAAAATTAGATCCGTGTAAGTTTACCAGAGTTGGTTATATATTTAAAGGATGGGCGGTCAATGGCAATCCGGATAAAGTTGTATATGCAGATCAGGCAAGTGTAAAGAACCTGACAACGAAAACAGAGATCATATGTTTATTCCCTGTCTGGACACCGATCACATATACAGTTACTTTTGTGGAAAGAGATGACAAGACTCCGGAGGTTGTAAATGCAACTTATGATCAGAGCCTGCCAAAGAATATTCCGGGGCGTACCGGCTATACATTTATGGGATGGTCCAGAAAGGCGGACAGATCAACAGTTGATTATGCACCAAGAGCCAATATGATCAATCTTACAACTACAAATAAAGCAAATGTGACACTGTATGCGGTCTGGGAGAAAAAGTCATATACATTTACATTTTATCCGTATAAAGAATATGGCACAAACGATGATCCGGGCTATACCGTAAGTGGCGTACAGCCGGATAAAAAATGTTATTATGATACAGCGGCAAAATTAGATAAATGTGTATACAAGAGAGCTGGTTATACATTTGCCGGCTGGTATACAGAGATTCCTGCGAAACAGGTACTGGCAGATGGGGCAGATGTTACAAATTTTGTAGACACAACGGATACCATACCATTATATGCGTTATGGGAGCCGATTAATTATACGATCACATTCAGTCTGGAGAATTCGGATGATGATGTAATCGGAACAGCACCGGAATCCATAGCATGTACATATGATGCGGAATATACGATCCCTGCATATGATATTTCCCAGTTCAGTAAAGAGGGATATGTATTTGCGGGCTGGGTTCTGGATGATACAAAGAATGTGACCGAGGATATAAGGAATACTGTTTTTGAGCCGGGCGAAACATATAAGAAAAACCTGACAACAAAAGCAGGAAAGGATGTTGTACTGGTTCCTAAATGGGTGGCATTTAATTATCGTCTGGAATATAAGCTTGGTAATCAGGTGATCGCACCAAAGGATTTCCTGTATGGTGAGAATGTAACCATATCAGATGTGGATGAACAATATTACAAAGCCGGATATACCTTTGACAGATGGAATACAAGGGAAGATGGAACCGGAACGGACTTTTTTGCCGGGGATATCATCCGAAAGAAAAATCTGAATCAGATATTAAAGGATACAAAAACGGAAGATAACCATGTGACGATCACATTGTATCCAAAATGGACGGCAAACCGGTATAAGGTCACTCTGTCTATAACGATGGAGAGGCGAATACTTCAGGAACGATTTATGTAACCTATGGTTCTACATATAATAATCTTAAAAATCCAACCAGAACCGGATATACTTTTCAGGGCTGGTCAACAGATGAAAAGCAGTTAAAGGTGCGAAAGAGCACAGATCGTGTAACGATACTGGATAATGTTACATTGTATGCATTCTGGAAAAAGAATACATATAAAGTAACCTATAATGCAAACGGTGGAAAAATAAACAACAAGTCATCTTATGTGAAAACTTATCAATTTGAAGATTCTGCCAATACCGGATTTAAAAATGGAACACTTCCTGTACCAAAACGTGCCGGATACCTGTTCTCCCGGTGGACTTATAAATCAGGAACAAAGACTTATACTCTGATGCAGGGAACGGCGATCAAACAGAATGTCACAGCGACTGCAGAATGGACAAAGGTCAAAGCGAAAAAGGTTACAGCGAAAAAGACTACCTTTAACAAGATAACAAGAGGCAGAAATAAAGGAAAATATAAAGTTACATTAACCTGGAAATGTGAAAAAGCCGATGGATATGAATATCGGTATGCACCAACTGCTAAAAAGTTAAGCAATGCAACGACCTTTGATATCAGAAATAAGAAAGAAAAGATCCTTCCTGCGATCAGCCTGCAGACCTATGCAATTTTTGAAGTCAGAAGTTATCGTTATGATTCGACCGGGGCAAAGATTTACAGCAAATGGACAAAGATCTATGATGTCGGAGCAGATAAAGTCAGTGTAACCTTCGATGCGAATAAAGGAAAATTTGGCAGTAAGAGTACAAAGAAAGTAAAAGTAGTAAGAAATCAGAGTGTAGCGACCGGATTCTTAAAGGGAAAACTTGCTGCATTAAAGCCAAAGAGGGCAGGTTATAAACTGGTCGGCTGGTATTACATCAATAAGGACAACAAAAAAGTTAAGGTAAAGAACAGTACAAAGATTAAAGATAAAAACATTGTGATTTATGCAAAATGGAAGAAGAAATAACATACGGGGTAGAAAAAGATGAATAAAAAAATTGCAGATCTTAGAATGGAAATGAACAAAGTCATTAAAGGCAAGGATGATATCATTGTTAAGATCATTATGACCGTTCTAGCATCCGGACATATCCTCTTGGAGGATAATCCGGGACTTGGCAAGACAACACTTGCAAAGACATTTTCAAAAGCAACTTCTATGCAGGATAATCGTATCCAGTTTACACCGGACACAATGCCAAGTGATATTCTTGGATATTCCATGTATAATCAGCGGGAAGGAAAGATGGAGTTTGTGAAAGGACCGGTATTTACGAATCTGCTGTTAGCTGATGAGATCAACCGTACTTCCAGTAAGACACAGGCGGCATTGCTTGAGGCTATGGCAGAAGCGACAGCAACGGTTGACAATGTTACGTATCAGCTTCCAAAACCATTTATAACGATCGCAACACAGAATCCGATCACCAGTGGTGGCACACAGGCACTTCCGGACTCCCAGCTTGACCGTTTTATGGTGCGTTTAAGTATGGGGTATCCGGATGTACAGAGTCAGGTGGAGATGCTGATGGAGGATCATGGACAGAATCCGATTGATGCTGTACAGCCTGTCATGAGCGTAGAGGATCTGATACAGATGCGTACAGAAGTCGCAAATGTATATATTTCTTATGAGATTGCAGATTACATTTCCAGACTGGTTGATGCAACCAGACATCATGATAAGATTGAGTGTGGTATCAGTCCACGAGGCACAAAGGCATTCGCTAATATGGCAAAAGCATGCGCCTATATGTATGATCGTAACTATGTGATTCCGGAAGATGTTATGTATGTTATTTATGATATATTCAAACATCGTCTGATCCTGACACCTTCTGCACGCAGAGAGAAGAATGGAGCAGAAAATATTATTTACGATATCTGTCAGACGACAGAAGCTCCTTCTATGGCGGGAGAAAGATCCAATTAAAACAGAAGCTGAATTAAGGTAAGAAGATGCGAGAAAGGACCTGATGAAATGAAAAAAAGAAAAATCTTGTTATTTGCATTGTGTCTGACTCTTGGATGTTCCATGACTGCATGTAAGCGTGACCGTTCGGAATTCGAACGTGAGGATTATATGAAAAATCAGGAGGCAGATAAGGAGCAGGCGGCTAAGTTATCCGGACAGGACCGTTCAGAAGACGATACAGAGAATACGGAAGATACTACGACAGAGAGTGATGCAACGACGGAAATGCAGGGTGGCAATGCTATGATTGAGATCACAACAGAGTCTACAACGGAATCAAGTACAGAAACGACGACTGAAATGACGACAGAATCTACAGAGCAGGAACAGACAACAGAAGAAAAGACATCTGAGCCTAAAACCGATGCACCGGCACAGAATACGGAAGCTAATACTGAAAAGCCAAAGAATGACCCGAAAAAGGATAGTAAAAAAACATCAGACGACAGTGATTCATCAAAAAAAGACGGTAATAAACATAATAATGATGGCAATGGCGGTGATGGTGGTGATGATTTTGGTGACGGAGATGATTTTGGCGACGGTGACGGTAACGGCGATGGCGACGGAAGTGGATCCGGCAATAAAAAGGGATCAGACGACGATGATGAAGATCTGGATGCTCCGGATATAGATGTAGATTTGGTTGAATAATTATGAAAAACAAAAAGACACAGATAGAGAAAGAACATAAAAAAGGCAGAAAAAAACGAATGATTCCAAAACGTAAGCTGCAAAATGGATTAAAGCTGCAAAATAACAGACAGGAGATCCGGCTCGATCTGCAGGCACTTTCCGTAAAAGAATCCAATTATCTTGCAATTCGTATAGTGCTTACCTTTTTGACATCGGTGAGTGTATTATTTTGCTGCTTCAGTGCATTTCAGGTTAAAGTTTCACTGATTGTGACAGCGGTTCCGGCACTTGTTATGGCAGTTATTTCCCAGATCCTTTTTCTCAGGAAAAAGTCAGGCTGGATCGGCGGTACAGGGATGGCTATTGTGATCGTTGTCCTGTCTGTGATCCTGTTGAACAGTGTTTCAAATGGTTTTTCAGCAATCGCAAATGATGTACTCAGATCGGTCAATAAGAATATGGCGATGGCAAATCTGATGTTTGTTGTGAATGAGGACAGTCTGGTTGCAGATGAATATATTGCATCCATAATTCTTTCTCTGCTCGTAACATTTGTATTTGCAATTTTCATTCGGTTTCATCTGAATGCCTGGGTAGTGCTGCTCCAATTCCTGCTTTGTGCATCCGGATTCATGTATAAATGTATTCCGTCAGTATGGACGCTCGTACTTGCCGGAGTTACGATGGTGGGAATTTTGCTTGCTGGCAATATCAAAGGACGGATCACGAAGGACATGTATGCAGGAATGCTTGTATTTGCAGGAGTTCTGGCAGGAGCTGCATGTCTGATCTTTATACTGCTCACATACATACCGATCCCGGTGGTTGATGATATAAAAGATTCAATTGTATATAACGGCGGCAATCTGATCTATGGCAAAAATGATTATCCGGAGGGATCGTTCAAACGGTTTCATACAGTTGAAACAAATGGAAGCAAAAAACTCCATATCGAGATGTCAGAGCCTGCTGTGATGTATCTTCGGGGCTATGTCGGTTCCAAATACACGGAAGACGGCTGGACAGAAAACGATAAGGATATTTACGGCGGAGATTATGAAGGTGTATTTGAATACTTTGCAAAATTTAATTATTATCCTTTAGCAACACTTGCAAGTTATATGGATATTACAAAGATCAATGATGCAGATATGCCGTTGTCAGATATTATATCGGTTGAGGTTGAAAACCTGGCTGCAAGCAGTAAATATCAATATCTGCCTGAAAATATGACCTACGATTCTCTTCCAGATCTTTATGCACCAAAGAAGGATGTAAATTTTGTAGCACAGGGATTTGGAAACAGAAAGCCGTATAGATTTTATATGGATACACTTTCGAAGAATGACTATGAGAGTATCTATAATGAAAGCTGGTATACGGAAGGCACCGGTGATACGGATTTTATTGACTGTGAACAGACATATGCTTATTTTGCAAGCAAGAATTATACAGAGGTTTCGGATGAAATGAAGCAGTATTTTGACCGGACTCTGCCGGAAGCCGGGAAAAAACTAAATCCGTTTGATGCGATTGATGTAGTCAGACATTATCTGCGGGACACTATAACTTACAGTGAAGATGTAACAGCTAATGATCCCGGAACAGATTTTGTAGAGGATCTGATCGAGAATAAAAAAGAAGGATATTCCGTTCATTTTGCAACAGCCGCTGCTATGATGTTCCGATATTATAATATTCCGGCAAGATATGTAGAAGGATATCTGGTTGCTCCGGAAGAGGGAGAGACATCGATTGATGTTCTGGATCAGGATGCACATGCATGGGTAGAGATTTATGTAAATGGGCTTGGATTTATTCCGGTTGAAGTTACACCGGGCTTCTATTCTGAGGATGATAACAGTACCATTGGTAACGGTGCGGTCAGTGGTTCCGATAATCAGGATTCAGAATCAGAAGATTCCAGCAGTGATCAGAACAATAATGATAATGATGATTCAACGGAGATCAATCTGTTATATATTCTGATCGCAATTGTTTCACTGCTCGTATTATTCCTGATCGTTGTTATTGTCAGACGTGCAGTGATCTGCAGCAAACGAAAAAAAGCAATGAAGAGTGAAAACCGGGAAAAAGCAGTTGCAGCAGCCAGTCTGTATATAGAAGCCTTGTACAAATATGCCGGTAAGAAGATGGAAGAATCCCTTCCGTCAGAAGTTATTACTGTTTTACAAAAAAACAGATTCAGTAGAGAAGAACTTGACTATACGGATGTTGCGGTTGTAAGAGACTATGCGCAAACGGTAAAACAAGAGGTTTATCATTCCAGTAATCTCTGGAGCAGATGCAGGATGCGGTTTGTCAAATGTCTGATATAGGAGGAGAGAAAACGATATGAAGAAAAAAATTGCATATATTATTTTTATCGTTATCCTGTTGCTTTTATTTATCTGGACAAACAAACTGCAGACCTTATGGCTGTTTGGAATGTTTGGGATTATCTGGCTTCCGATGTTTTTTATCAATCGGTATAATGCGGGGAAGATTGCAGTGAAGTTTGATATTATCAATGAGTTAAAGGAAGATCCTGCCTTACTTCTTGAAATAGAGAATTCATCTTTTTTTCCGGTTCCAAAGATCAGGATAGAGTTTAACTGTGAAAATGTTGTATTTGGAACAGAATTCCCTACTTATATTGAATGTTCGGCGGCAAGAAAAAGCAGAGAGAAATACCAGTTTCCGATAGAGAGTAAGTACTGCGGACAGATTAATGTTGAAATATATAAAATCTATATTTATGACTATTTCGGTTTGACGAAAGCGGAGATCCGTTCACATAAGGATTGTATGTTTTATCAATATCCGAAAGAGCGTTCCATGGATCTGTATGATGTAGAAGGCAGTCTTGTGAGCGAGAATGATGTGAATTACAAGCATGTAAAAGGAAATGATATTTCAGAGATCCTTCAGATCAAGGAATATATGAAAGGTGACAGTATCAAAAATATTCATTGGAAAATGTCAGCTAAGATGGGAAAGACCATGGTAAAAGAACTGGATACACCAAATGATAATTCCGTCATGATATTTTTTGATTATGCTCCTAAGGAAGACAGGAAGACGAATCAGAAGCTGATCGAAGCACTTGCATCTGTCAGTCATGAGCTGATCCGTCTGTCAACAGGTCATACGATCTATCATATGGATACAAAAGAAAATCGTGTTGTTCACCGTGGGGTATTTGAACTTACGGAATATGATGTTATGCTTCAGGAGGTTCTGGAAACGGTAGCGGATAAGAGTGAGTACCGTGTTCTGGATTATATTTTGGAGCGTGAAATTATTCATCGGTTTGCAAAGGTGATCTTTATTACATATGATGCCAACCGGGATGCAGCCTTTGAGATCGAACGTTTAGAAAAGGGGATTGTCCTGTATGTTTGATGCAGGTATTTTGGTGAATTTTCCCAGAAAACGCATTGACTTTTTTTCTCATTTATGCTAAAGTAACAACAGTTTATATGTCAAATGCAATGACAAGGAGGAGTACATACAGGACCGGCTCCCAGAGAGAAGATGGTGGTGAGAATCTTCAGCTAGGATGTATGGAAGTAGCCTTCGAGCAGTGGACTGAAAAGCATGACTTCGTAAGAAGTGCTGAGTAGGATTCAACGGATTTCCCCGTTACAGGAATACAATATAACGCAGATAAGATTTGTAAGTATTGGATGAGAGCAGGAAGAACCTGAATTTAGGTGGTACCACGGATATGATTATTCGCCCTAAGCTGATATACGGCTTAGGGCTTTTTTAGTGGATGAGAAACGCTCTTTTTGGGAATTTATATGGATGACAATTAAAGGAGGATATAGGTTATGGAGATTAATGGAGCACAGATGTTTGTAAAAGCATTACAGGAAGAACATGTTGATACACTGTTTGCCTATCCGGGTGGAACAGCGATCGACTTATTTGACGCATTATACGATGCAGAGGGAATCGATATGATTCTTCCAAGACATGAGCAGGCACTTGTTCATGCAGCAGATGGATATGCAAGATCAACCGGAAAGGTTGGTGTATGTCTGGTTACAAGCGGGCCTGGTGCAACGAATCTGGTTACAGGAATTGCAACAGCAAATTATGACAGTGTTCCTCTGGTATGTTTTACCGGACAGGTACCGATGAATCTGATCGGTAACGATGCCTTTCAGGAGGTCGATATCGTAGGTATCACCAGAAACATCTGCAAATATGCAGTAACAGTCAGAAAGAGAGAAGATCTGGCAAGAATTATCAAGAATGCATTCTATATCGCAAGAACCGGTAAGCCGGGTCCTGTACTGGTTGATATACCAAAAGATATCCAGCTTGCAATGGGTTCGGATGAATATCCGGATGAAGTAAATATCAGAGGATATAAGCCATCAGAGGGTGTACATTCTGGTCAGCTTAAGAAGGCTCTGGCAGAATTAAACCATGCAAAGAAACCGGTATTTCTGATCGGTGGCGGTGTGAATATCGCACATGCAAGAAAAGAAATGCAGGAATTATGTGAATTAACAGGAATCCCTGTTGTTACTACGATCATGGGTAAGGGAGCAATTCCGACGGACCATCCTTTATATGTTGGTAATATCGGAATGCATGGAAATCTCGCATCCAATAAAGCAATCATGGAATGTGATGTCTTATTCTCGATCGGAACCAGATTTAACGACCGTATCACCGGTACGATTGACACATTTGCAAAGAATGCAAAGATCATACATATCGATATCGATGCAGCATCAATCTCCAGAAATATCGAGGTAGACATCCCAATCGTAGCAGATGCAAAGCTTGCGATCACGAAGATGTTAAAATATGCAAAGAAATTAGATATATCCGATTGGGTTGCTGAGATCATGGAAGTGAAGAAACAGTATCCTATCAACATGAATTCTTATAAAGGTGTTACACCTGAGAAGATCATTAAGACGATCAATGAGATGTATGACGATCTCATTATTACTACAGATGTAGGACAGAACCAGTTATGGACAACACAGTATATTGCACTTGGCGGTGAGAACCAGCTCTTAACCTCCGGCGGTCTTGGTACGATGGGATATGGACTTCCTGCTGCCATCGGGGCAAAGATCGGTAACCCGGATAAGAATGTTATCTGCATTTCCGGTGATGGTGGTGTACAGATGAATATTCAGGAGATGGCGACTGCGGTTGCACAGGAGCTTCCGATCACGATCTGTATCTTAAACAATGGTTATCTTGGAAATGTACGTCAGTGGCAGGAGCTGTTCTTCAACAAGCGTTACAGCAGTACCTGTCTGAGATACAGAAAGAGCTGTAATCATGACTGCCAGAATCCTGACAAATGCTGTCCGAAATATACACCGGATTTTGTAAAACTGGCGGAAAGCTATGAGGCGCTTGGAATCCGTGTTACAAAGGAAGAAGAGATCAAAGCAGCATTTGAGCAGGCAAAGGCAAATACAAAGGGACCTACAGTTATAGAGTTCTATATTGATCCGACTGCAAATGTATTCCCTATGGTTCCGGGTGGCAAGTCATTAAATGATATGATCATGGATTGTTAAGGAGGATAGACAGATGAGTGAAAAGAAAAGATGGATATGTTTATATGTTGAAAATGAAATAGGTGTACTTGCAAGAATCTCCGGTCTGTTTTCCGGTAAATCCTATAACCTGAACAGTCTGACTGTAGGAGAAACAGAGGATACGACGGTATCCAGAATGACGATCAGTTTTACCAGTGATGACCGTACTTTTGAACAGGTAAAGAAGCAGTTGAACCGCAGCGTGGAAGTGATCAAGGTGGTTGATTATACGGATATTCCGATCCATAATAAAGAGATCTTATTCATCAAGGTAAAAGAATGTAATACCGATGATAAGGATGAAGTATTCCGTATTGCAAATGCATTTAACTTCAAGATCACGGACTATGACAGAAAGAATATTCTGGTGGAATGTTTACAGACAGAAAATCAGACAATGATGCGATCAAGTTATTCAAGCAGAGTTTTCCAAATCGGATCGAGGTTGTCCGTGGAGGAAGCGTTGCAGTAGAAGCAATCAGCATGTCGGAGCGCTAAAGGGGATAAAAATTATGAGATTTCTGATTCAGAGAGTGAATCATGCAAGTGTAACAGTAGATGATAAAGAGGTAGGAAAGATCGGAAAAGGTCTGTTGGTATTTGTAGGTGTATTCGAAGAAGATACAGAAGAAGCTGCAGACAAATTAATCCGTAAACTGCTGGGACTTCGTATATTTGCGGATGAAAATGGCAAGACAAATCTTTCTCTTACAGATGTAAACGGTGAGCTTCTGATCGTATCACAGTTTACCTTATGTGCAGACTGTAAGAAAGGAAACCGCCCATCTTTTACAAAGGCAGGCAACCCTGAAAAAGCAAATGCGTTATATGAATATGTCCTGTCTGCTTGCAGGGAAAAAATCGCAGTTACAGAAAGCGGTATTTTTGGTGCGGATATGAGAGTGGATCTGTCCAATGATGGACCGTTTACGATCCTGTTTGATAGCCGTGAAATGTAAAAAAATACATGGGAATGGATCCAAATTGAATATCTTGCATGAAAAATTGTAAATTTTTTTCAAAAACATACGATTATTTCTTGAAAAACATACAAAGAATTAATATAATTGAGTTTAGGTTATGTTAAATAAACACGTAAAGGAGAAGCGCTATAATGTTAACAAAGGAAAGCATTGAAGAAAAGACCTTTAAAAAGGGACTTTTTGGTTATAATAAAGATGAAGTAAATTCATTTATGAGAGAAGTATCGGATGAGTTTGCTTCATTACAGGCAAAATATGATGCCGCTGTAGCAGAAAATGAACTGGCTCAGAATTCTCTCAGAGATAATAGTGTAAAGATCTATGAATTAGAGAAACAGTTAGAGCAGGCTGCTCCGGGTTCCAAAAAGGAACAGAATGCGGCAAACAGTGAAGCAAACAAAATCATTAACGATGCAAAGAAACGTGCAAATGAAGTTCTTTCCAATGCAAAGGCAGAACTTGCAAAGTTAAAAGCGGAGATGGAAGAGCTTAAGGCAAATGGCGGTACTGTAACAGCAACAGCCAGCACGACAGCTTCATCAATCAATGAAGATGCGTTAGAAGCTGATCCGATTACAAAGCTGAAGATGAAGTCTCAGACAACAGCAGAACCTCAGAAGCTGAAGATGAAGCCAAAGGAAGAGCCAAAAGAGGAAAGCAAGCCACAGGCATTTGCAGGGAAGAGTGCTGTAACAGAGGATGAAGAAGACGAAGTAATCGTAGGAGAAATCGAAGAAGGCGTTAAACGCAATCAGGTTCTGATCGGTGATGGCGATGAGGATGACGATTTCGAATTCTTATAAAGCAGGCTGATTTGTATGACATATAGGGAATGTCTCGATTATTTTCATGAATTATCAGTACATAGGAACATAGATGGATTACAGGATGATACCTATTTCCAGTTTGATGTTATTGGACGTGACAGTGGACATTTTTATATTCATTTGAAAGATGGTACATTTGAGGTCATTTCGGGGGAATATAAACAACGAAATGTTCAGTTTATCGTTACAATATCCAGTCTGGAACGGGTGATAAATGGAGTAATGGATCCGATTTATGCATATGCTACAGGAAAATTAAATATTGCTGGTGATGTGTCATTGGGAAGAAATTTCCTGTCACGCATCATCAAAGAGTAAAAAAGAAGAAACCTGTCAGATATTAACTGGCAGGTTTCTTTTTGCCTTTATAGCTATAAACGATGTGTTACATCTTTATTTATAAAAGAAGCTTGGATATCGTTGCATTACATCTCAACTTAAAAGATGTTTGATATCATTGCATTACATGGTATCAGATTTTTATAACAGATCAGCAACTTCCTTTAAGAGACGTTCTGTCTTATCCCATCCGAGACAAGGGTCTGTGATGGATTTGCCATAGCATCCTCCACCAACCGGCTGATTACCGTCTTCGATATAACTTTCAACCATAACACCTTTTACAAGTTCTTTGATATCAGGATCGTAATTGCGGCTGTGGATAACTTCTTTTACGATTCGTGGCTGCTCATCAAATTTTTTACCTGAATTGTTATGATTTGCATCAACGATACATGAATGATTTACCAGATTGAACTTCTGGTATGATTCATATAAAAGACGAAGATCTTCGTAGTGGTAGTTTGAGATGGAACGACCATGTTTGTTTAATGCACCTCTTAATATACAATGGGTCAGTGGGTTTCCGTCTGTGTGGGCTTCCCATCCGGAATATAAGAAAGTATGCGGATGCTGTCCAGCAAGACAAGAATTCATCATAACAGTATAATCCCCACTGGTTGGGTTCTTCATGCCAACCGGAATGTCCATTCCACTTGCCGTTAATCTGTGCTGCTGATCCTCAACGGAACGTGCACCGATCGCTACATAGGATAAGATGTCGTCAACATATTGCCAGTTCTCGGAATAGAGCATTTCGTCTGCTGCTGTGAGTCCGGTTTCTTTGATCGCGCGGATATGCATTTTACGGATTGCATATAAACCTTCTAACATATCAGAAGCCTTATTCGGATCCGGCTGATGCAACATCCCTTTGTATCCATCACCCGTTGTTCTTGGTTTGTTCGTATATATACGTGGAATTACAAGAATTTTATCTTTGACCTGTTCTGCAACCTTTGCCAGTCTGTTCTGATAGTCGCATACAGCATCTTCGTTATCAGCGGAACATGGACCAATTATAAATATAAATCGCTTGTCTTCTCCGGTAAAAATTTTTCTGATCTCTTCATCTCGTTTTGCTTTAATGTCTTTGAGTTCCTGTGAGAGAGGATATAACTCTTTGATCTCTTCACCGGTTGGTACTCGTTTGACCAATTTCATACTCATTGATTTTTCCTCCTGTTATAATTTGTCCAGTTAATAAATGACGAAAGTGTCATTATTTCTTAAATTACCGCATATTGCGCATAATTCTGTAGTATTATAGCAGAATATAATTAATTATGAAAGAAAAATATCAACACAAACATTCTTTATTCATTTTTTTAAGCATAAATTGTATAAATGAACAGATTAGAGGGATGTTATTGAAACGGGTAAAAATGGGAAAGAGGATAGGCAGAGCATTTGCAGGTACGGTTCTTGGAATAGCACTTGTAGTCGGACATATCGGCCAATCGGTAATATATAGTGTTGCTGTAACAGATGGAACAGCAACAGATGAAATAGCGACAGATCAGTCCGGACTTCAATTGGAATCACAATCATGTATCCTTATGGAAGCAACGACAGGAACGGTATTATATGAGAAAAATGCAGATGAAGCAAGGAAACCTGCATCCGTCACAAAGGTAATGACGCTGCTTCTGATTTTTGAGGCAATGAAGGCAGGTGATTATCAGATGTCTGATATTGTAACTGTGAGTGAACATGCAGCTTCTATGGGTGGTTCACAATGCTTCTTTGAGACCGGGGAACAGCAGACGGTTGAAGATATGATAAAATGTATCATTATTGCATCAGGAAACGATGCGGCAGTTGCTATGGCAGAATTCACGGCAGGAAGCGAGGAAGCCTTTGTTCAGAGAATGAATGACCGGGCAAAGGAACTTGGAATGGAGCATACACATTTCGTCAATGCATGTGGACTGGATGCAGATGGACATGAGACATCGGCAAAAGACATTGCGATCATGTCCAGACAGTTGATTGACGAACATCCTGAGATCCTGAATTATTCCGGTATCTGGATGGATTCAATCGTACATAAAACCGCAAGGGGAGAGTCAAGATTTGACCTTGCTAATACAAATAAATTCCTGAATATGTATACCGGGGCAACCGGGCTAAAACCGGATATACGGCGACAGCTAAATACTGTATGTCGGCGACGGCGAACAGAAACGGCATTACATTGATCGCAGTCATCATGGGAGCTGAAACAAAGGATATCAGAAATAAAGAGGCCTGCAAGCTATTAGATTATGGATATGCAAATTGCAATCTGTATAAAGATGAAAATGTACTTGACACCCGTAGCGTTTCTATAGAAAATGGTATCAGTGACGAGCTGGCGATTGACAGTGTATCGGACTTCTCATCCGTTCTGCTTCGCGGGGAAAAGGCAGATGATGTAAAGAAGATACTGGTTCAGGATGAACCGCTTACAGCACCGATAAAAAAAGGATATGTTGTCGGTCATATAGAATATTCAATCAATGGTCGTATCCTTGGTTCAGTCGAGGTCGTTGCAGCAGAAAATATAAAGAAAATGACGTTTGGCTACAGCTTTAAAAAAGTATTATATCTTGCCTTTCGTTCCTAGAGGAAGAGAAAATGTTATTCGATATTATCAGTATCATCTGTATATTTGCGATTATCTGTCTGTGCGCAGTTCTGATCGAAAGCAGACGGGAGAATCATATGCTTTCGGTATCTCATTATACAATCACGGATAAAAGGATAAAAAAGTCTGCTACATTTGCGATGATCGCAGATCTTCATAATGCAGAATTCGGAGATAAAAATGAGGATCTCATAAAAGAGATAAAAAAGATTGCTCCTGATGCAGTTTTGATTGCAGGAGATGTTATAGTCGGAAAGAAAGATGTCAGACCGGGTGTTGCGATAGACCTTCTGCAAAAGCTTGGAAGTGAATTCCCTGTTTATATTTCAAAGGGAAATCATGAGATGCGAACCGTTTTATATACAGAGCAGTATGGAGAGATATGGGAATGCCTGTATGAACAGACAAAGAATTACGTTCATTGGCTTATAAATGAGGAAGCTACTCTGGCATCTGACAACATTCAGATCGTGGGGCTTGACATGGATGCAGCTTATTACAGAAGATTCCGGCTTCAGAAGATGGAGACGGACTATCTGGTGAAGCTTCTTCCAACAAGGCATCAGGATGCATATACGATTCTACTGGCGCATAACCCGGATTATTTTTCGGTTTATGCGGAATGGGGAGCAGATTTGGTGTTATCCGGTCATGTACACGGGGGCATGATCATACTTCCGTTTTTTGGGGGAGTGATATCACCGATGGTACGGCTGTTTCCGAAATATTATCGGGGTATGTATGAATATCGTAATAAAAAAATGATTTTAACAGGTGGACTTGGTGGTCATACTTTAAAGTTCCGGGTCAATAATAAACCGGAGATATGCGTGATCCATCTGGAAGGAGAATAACAGGGGAAGATTATGAGTGAGGAATACAAAGAAGTAGAGCAGACAGAGAGTGAAGCAGAGCCAACAGAAAGCGGCGCAGACAAAGAAACCGAAAACGTGGCGGACAAAGAGGCTGAGCAGACTGGGGCTGAGATGGAAGCAGTCAAAGAGACAGACCAGACAGAGACTCAAGAAATAGAAACAAAAGACCAGCCGGAGGTTGCTGCCACGGCTGCTGCCATACCATCGGATGTCTTTGTCGATAAGAGTGTCTATGAACAGATCGATAAACGGAAAAAAGGAAAAAAGATCGCTGCTATTATATCAATTTCTGTGGGCGGAGTTATTTTACTTTGTTATCTTACATTGTCGATCTGGTTTAGTTTTCATTTTAACAAGAATACATATATTGACGGACAGAATGTATCCTATCATACAGTAAAATCCGTAAAAAACACGATCGATACATATATGAGTGAATATTCTTTAAGCGTAAACGGCAGAGAACATGCATCATTTGTGATCCGTCCGGAAGATATCGATATGACGATACAGGCAGTTTCCAATGAGAAAAGCATCAAGAAGAAACAAAATGGCTTTCTGTGGTTTTTGTATCTGAATGATAATCGGAAAGATTATAAAACCAGTTACGAAGTAACATATGATAAAGAAAAGTTGTATCAGTTCTTAAAAAATCAGGACTGTATGCAGGAAAAGAATATGGATAAGCCAAAGGATGCCTATGTAGTAGTTGAAAAGAGCGAGGCGGTTATCATACCAGAGACAGAAGGCAGTTATCTGGATACAGATAAGGTGCAGGAAGTGATAGAAACGGCACTTGAACAGGTGAAAGCTACTACAGACCTTGATAAAGAAGCGTGTTATGAGAATGCAGAGATCACGGCAGACAGTAAGGAGATCGCAGACCGGAAAAAAGCACTGGAAACATATCTTGCGGTTCAGATCAACTACAGCATTGATCGTGTAACATGGACGCTTGATGCATCAACATTTGGCAGCTGGCTCTATTATGATAACAGAAAATGGAAGTTCAAAAAGAAATCGGTTCAGGCATATGTGAGACAGCTTGCAGAGACATATGATACTGTCGGAACAACGAGAACCTTTCAGACCTATACAGGAAGATATGTAGAAGAAACAGGCAATCGTTATGGATGGGCAATTGATGTGGAAGCGGAGACAAAGGGCTTGCGGGAAGCACTTGCAAGTGGGAAATCACAGGAGCGTACACCGGAGTTTTCCCAGGTAGGAGCGGCATATAACAAATACGGGGATATCGGTTATTCTTATGTAGAGGTCGATCTGTCGAACCAGCATGTTTATCTGATTGTAAGTGGAAAACTGGTCACAGATTCCCCTTGTGTTACCGGATGCGTGAAGAACGGTCATGGTACACCGGATGGATTATATTCGGTTACATATAAGGAATCACCATCGGTCCTCAGAGGTGAAGATTACGAGACAAAGGTGAATTTCTGGATGCCTTTTAATCGTGGAATCGGGCTTCATGATGCAACATGGCGTGATGAGTTCGGCGGAGACATTTATTATTCCGGCGGTTCGCATGGCTGCGTTAATCTGCCATATCAGAAAGCAGCGGTTATTTATGAAAATATATACGCAGGTATGCCTGTGATCTGTTATTATTAAGATGTTTATTTTATCAGAAAAAAGCAGGTTGATATTGTGAGCACAACTCATTTAATACAGGCGAAATCGTATTTTACAAATAAAAAATAGTTGTATATTTTGTGTATTAATGGTATTATAGCAAAGTCATAGGAAAAGGAGATATACCAAGTGGCTGAAGGGTCCGCTCTCGAAAAGCGGTAGGTCGGGCAACCGGCGCGAGAGTTCAAATCTCTCTATCTCCGTTTTATGAAAATAAGCTGACATTCAGATGGGTGTCAGCTTTTTTACCATATGGATATATGTGGAAAATCAGAATTATGTATTTCAGAGACTGGGTACAGGTGAGCTGCGGCACTGGGATAAGGAGATGTTATTTATGTATGATGAGGCTGTTCGTTATATCACTGGTAAAATAAAGATGAAGCCGGAGATAGGGATCGTACTTGGAAGCGGACTGGGTGATGCATTTACCATGGATGATCCGGTGTATATTAATTATAAAGAGGTTCCGGGCTTCCCTGTTTCGACAGTTGCCGGCCATAAGGGACGATTTATATTTGGTTATTCCTGTGGAAAAGCGATTGTTGTCATGCAGGGCAGAGTTCATTACTATGAGGGATATTCCATGCAGGATGTCGTGAAACCGATCCGGCTGATGGGGCTTCTTGGAATACGGTGGCTGATTCTTACCAATGCGGCAGGAGGAATCAGTGAAGAGCTGGTACCGGGAGATATCATGATCATTTCGGATCAGATATCAAGCTTTGTTCCATCTCCATTGATTGGAAGGAATATAGACAAGTTTGGTGTCAGATTTCCGGATATGAGCCATATATATGACGAAGAAAAAATACAGATAAGCAGGAAAATATTTGAGAGAATGGGACTTCATACTGTGGAAGGTACTTATCTTCAGACATCAGGACCTCAATATGAGACGCCGGCCGAGATACGGATGTTTCATATGCTTGGCGCAGATGCGGTTGGTATGAGTACAGCATGTGAGGCAATCGCGGCCTGCCATATGGGAATCCGGGTATCCGGTTTTTCGGCAATTTCAAATAAAGCGGCAGGACTTGGTGCTGAATTAAAGCATGAGGATATTCTGGATCGCAGTAAGGAGATGTCTGATAAAATGAGCAGACTCCTTACAGAATTGATCGAAAGTTATAGTGATGGCATAGAATAAAATATTCCGATCATTTGATGAAAAGTGATAATCAGTCATTTATAAGCGGATATGGATTAATTAGAATAGATATGAGGTGCGAAAAGAATGGATGTAAAGATATATACAGATGGTGCAGCGAGAGGAAATCCGGACGGACCGGGCGGATATGGTACGGTTATCCGGTTTATTGATGGAAAAGGAACGCTCCATGAACGGGAATTTTCACAGGGCTATAATAAGACTACAAATAACCGCATGGAGCTTATGGCAGCTATTGTTGGTTTAGAAGCATTGATAAAACCCTGTAATGTGGAATTATATTCAGATTCCCAGTATCTTGTAAAGGCATTTAATGAAGGCTGGATATGGGGCTGGATCAAGAAGGGCTGGAAACGTGGCAAGAATGAACCGGTAAAGAACCGGGATCTGTGGGAACGGTTGTTAAAAGCAAAAGAGCCGCATACAGTAACCTTTCACTGGGTAAAGGGACATGCAGGACATCCGATGAATGAACGATGTGATCAGCTTGCAACGACAGCGGCAGACGGAGATAACAAAATAGACGACGAAGGTGTGATAACGAATGAATAAACACGAATTTAGACAACTGTTCAATGAGAAAATACTGATCTTAGATGGAGCAACCGGAACAAATCTGATGAATGCAGGCATGCCACTTGGTGTATGTCCGGAAAAATACATACTGGAGCACAAAGAAGTTATGCTGGAACTTCAGACGTCGTATCTGAATGCAGGCACAGATATCTTATATGCTCCGACATTTACCTGTAATCGTTTAAAACTTCGTGAATATGGATTGGAAACTGATCTCTATCAGATGAATATGGATCTGGTAGCTCTGTCAAAGCAGGCCGTTGCCGAGTGCGGGCATGGTTATGTCGCAGGTGATCTTACCATGACAGGTGAGATGCTGTATCCGATGGGAAAACTTCAGTTTGAAGAGCTGGTTGATATCTATAAAGAACAGATCAAAGTTCTTGTTGAGGCAGGCTGTGATCTTCTTGTTGTAGAAACAATGATGAGCCTTGCCGAAACCAGAGCTGCTGTGATCGCTGCAAATGAGATCTGTGATCTCCCTATCATGGCGAGCCTTACATTTAACGAGGACGGAAGAACCTTGTATGGAACGGATCCGGTAACCGCGGTCAATGTATTACAGAATCTTGGCGTGGATGCAATAGGTGTAAACTGTTCCACAGGACCGGACAAGATGACAGAGCTTGTGGCTGCCATGAAAGAGGTAGCATTTGTCCCCGTATTTGCGAAGCCGAATGCCGGTATGCCTGAACTTGTGGATGGTAAAAGTGTATATGCCATGACACCGGAAACCTTTGCAGAAGATATGAAGATGATCATAGAAGCAGGAGCCGGTATGGTCGGCGGCTGCTGCGGAACAACTCCTGCCCATATCAAAGCACTTTCCGATATGGCAAAGACAATGGATATTCCTGAGATATCAGACAAGAAAGAACGTTTGCTATCATCAGAACGCATGACAAGACAGATCAACTTAGATGGTTCTTTTATGGTAGTTGGAGAACGAATCAATCCAACCGGTAAGAAGAAACTGCAGGCGGAGCTTCGGGAAGGAGTTCTCGATACTGTTATGACGATGGCAGAAGAACAGATGGAAAAGGGGGCATCAATTCTTGATATCAATGTCGGCATGAATGGTATTGATGAGAAAGAAATGATGGTAAGGGTTGTATATGAGGTGTCACAGGCAGTGAATCTTCCGTTATGTATTGATTCCAGTAACCCTGCTGTTATCGAAGCGGCACTTCGTATCTATCCGGGACGTGCACTTGTGAATTCTGTATCTCTGGAAAAGGTAAAAATGCAGGAGATCCTTCCGTTGGTCAGAAAATATGGTGCGATGTTCATTCTGCTTCCGCTTTCTGATGAGGGACTTCCAAAGGACAGTGATGAAAAAGAAAGTATTATACATACAGTTCTGGATGCTGCTTATAAGATGGGCTTTCAGAAAGAGGATGTTGTGGTCGATGGTCTGGTTGCAACAGTCGGAGCAGAGAAAGCTGCTGCTGTCAACTGCCTGAAAACAATCCGTTATTGTCATGATATGGGGCTTGCTACGATATGCGGACTTTCGAATATCTCATTTGGATTGCCGGAGCGTATGTTTGTAAATGCAGCTTTTCTTACGATGGCGATCCAGAATGGTCTTACGATGGCAATTGCAAATCCGTCACAGACCATGCTTATGAATATGGCATATGCATCGGATATGCTTCTTAACAAAGACGAAGGAGATATCCGGTATATCCAGAATGTAAAACCTCTCGGGATCACAACGGCTGCACCTGTACAGAATGGAGGCAGTCAGGAGGATGAAAAAGAAAAAAGTGTTATCTACACAGATGTTGTAAAAGGAAATAAAAGAAATATTACAGAAGATGTCAAAAAAGAACTGGAACAGGGGATAGATCCGCAGAAGATTATTGATGATGAGCTGATTCCGGCAATTAACCGTGTTGGAAAATTATTTGAACAGAAAAAATACTTTCTGCCACAGTTAATCGCCAGCGCAGAGACGATGGAGCTTGCGATCAATCATATCACACCACTTATCGTACGGGAGGATGATGGAAAGTCAATGCCTGCGATCGTGGTTGCTACCGTAGAGGGAGATATCCATGATATCGGAAAGAATCTGGTTGTCTTGATGCTTCGAAACTACGGATTCCCGGTTATCGATCTTGGAAAGGATGTACCTGCGGATGTGATCGTTGATGCAGCCATAGAAAATGATGCCAAGGTCATCGGACTTTCGGCACTGATGACAACAACTATGATGAAAATGGTGGATGTCGTGGAACTGGTAAAAGCAAAAAATCTGGATATTAAGGTCGTTATCGGTGGAGCTGTTATCACAGAGAGCTTTGCTGAGGAGATTCATGCAGATGGTTATTCAGAGGATGCGGCAGAATGTGTTCAGGTTGTAAAAAGATTGCTTGGTATTGAGTAATTCTTCGTTGACAATAATTGACAAGATAACTATAATAAAACAAGGATTTGTGCTGTATTGATTATACAGCCGTTTCATAGGTTTGAAAGGTGGTACTTATTGATGGATAATATAGTTTTGTCACTTCTTGTAGATAATACATCAGGTGTACTGAGCAGAGTTTCAGGTTTATTCAGCCGCAGAGGTTATAATATCGACAGCGTTACGGTAGGTGTTACGGAGAATCCTGCATATTCCAGAATGACTGTAGCAGTAAGCGGAGATAATGCAAGTCTGAGCCAGATCAAGAAACAGTTGAATAAGCTCGAGGATGTCGTAGAGATCGTTGAACTGGAGCCGGGCAAATCAGTATGCAGAGAGCTTGTACTCGTAAAGGTGAGAAGTGATAAGGATACCCGTCAGGATATCATGTCCATTGCAAATATATTCCGAGCAAACATCGTTGATGTTTCAAAAGGTTCCATGATCATTGAGCTAACAGGTGCAACCTCGAAGTGTGAAGCATTTCTCGGACTGTTAGATGGATTTGAGATCATTGAACTGGTTCGTACTGGTCTGACAGGACTGGTGAGAGGTCAGCGTCAGGATTAATCATGCGCACCTTAGTTAACTATTGATAGATTGATTGCAATTATGCAGTTAATTATTATAAAGAAGTCATTTATATCAGGAGGACAAAATAATGGCAGAAGCAAAAATTTATTATCAGGAAGACTGTAATTTATCATTACTGGACGGACAGACAATCGCTATTATCGGTTATGGTTCACAGGGACATGCACATGCCCTTAACTTAAAGGAATCAGGCTGTAACGTAATTATCGGTCTTTATGAAGGAAGCAAGTCTTGGGCAAAGGCTGAAGCACAGGGATTTGAAGTATATACAGCTGCAGAAGCTGCTAAGAAAGCAGACATTATCATGATTCTTATTAATGATGAGTTACAGGCTGATATGTACAAGAACGATATCGAGCCAAACCTTGAAGAAGGCAATATGTTAATGTTTGCTCATGGTTTCAATATCCACTTCGGAACAATTGTTCCACCTAAGAATGTTGATGTAACCATGATCGCTCCTAAGGCACCTGGTCACACAGTACGTTCTGAGTATCAGGCAGGAAAGGGTACACCTTGTCTTGTAGCTGTAGAGCAGGATTACACAGGAAAGGCTCTTGACAGAGCATTAGCTTATGCACTTGGTATCGGCGGAGCTCGTGCTGGCGTTCTTGAGACAACATTCAGAACAGAGACAGAGACAGACCTCTTTGGTGAGCAGGCAGTTCTTTGCGGTGGTGTATGTGCACTTATGCAGGCTGGTTTCGAGACACTTTGCGAAGCCGGTTACGATCCAAGAAATGCATACTTTGAGTGTATTCATGAGATGAAGCTGATCGTAGATCTGATCTACCAGTCAGGCTTCAAGGGAATGAGATATTCTATCTCAAATACTGCTGAGTATGGTGATTATGTAACAGGTCCTAAGATCATTACAGAAGATACAAAGAAGGCTATGAAGAAAGTTCTTTCTGATATTCAGGATGGTACATTTGCTAAGGAATTCTTACTTGATATGTCACCTGCAGGACGTCAGGTTCACTTTAAGGCTATGAGAAAGAAAGCTGCTGAGCATCCATCAGAGATCGTTGGCGAGAGCATCAGAAAGCTGTACAGCTGGAATGGTGAAGACAAGCTCATCAACAACTAATCTGAAGTAGATATATTTTATTTTATATAATAACAGGAGCAGATTTTATGTTTTCGGACGTAAGATCTGCTTTTGTTGTATCCAAAAATGTTTTGTGCTATACTGTTAGCAAAAATGTGAACAGGGTGGTTGGTTTTATGTTTAATCAGTTAACAGAATCTGACATCAAGAAAATGGAAGAAGAAATCGAATATAGAAAAGTAGTAGTTCGAAAAGAAAAGCTGGAAGCTGTAAAGGAAGCAAGAGCACAGGGTGACCTGAGTGAGAATTTCGAGTATTATGCAGCGAAGAAGGATAAGAATGCGAATGAAAAAAGAATCCGTTATCTGGATCGTATGGTAAGAACTGCTGAGATCATAAAAGATGAGTCAGCGGATGATGAAGTAGGTTTGAATAATACTGTTCGTGTTTATTTTGAAGAAGATGATGAAGAAGATACTTATCGTATCGTAACGACAGTCCGCGAAGATGTATTAAATGGTATTATCAGCAATATATCTCCGATGGGGAAAGCATTGCTTGGTCATAAAGTCGGTGACCGTGTAGAGGTTGTTCCGGGAAAGGGCGATCCTTTCCATATTGTGATACGGGAGATTGTTAAGACAACCGATGAATCCCAGGATCATATTCGATAGAAGATAAAAATATACGGACAGGATGAAGAAGGTGACAGTCAGATGACATGTTTGGAAGCACAATCAAAGATCATGGCATTCATAGAGAACAAACTCCCGGACGATGAATTGAAGGAGTTTATTAAGCATGTCAAAAATTGTGAAAACTGTTCGGAAGAATTGGAAATCTACTATACCTTGATCGTTGGTATGAAAGAATTGGACAATGAAGAAAATCTTTCTACGAACTTCAAAAAGGAACTGGATGATAAGCTGGATGAAGAAATGACACGTATGACAGCCGTTAAACGAATTGCAACCTCTACAATCGTTCTGGTTCTGGCTGCAATTGTGATCGGACTTGTATGGGTATATAGTGGAGTTCTGGAAAAAGTATATCATTATGAGCAGAATGCCAAACAGAAATCGCAGACAGAATATTATTATAGTGATACTTTTGGAGAAAAGCTGTTTTTTGACAATAAATATATGATCGAATATCTGGAGAAAATTTTATATAAAAAGGATGATCTTCCCGGAACCAGTGATAAAAACGTACAGTTTATGGATAAAATAAAGAGATATAACCAGACACACAAAAACTATCTGGAAGTCGCCGAAGAAACGGCAGAGAAGGACGATTTGGAAAATGAAGAAAATATTATTAATTGATGGACACAGTATATTAAACCGTGCATTCTATGGTCTGCCGGATCTCACAAACTATGAAGGACTGCATACAAATGCAGTTCTTGGTTTTCTTAATATTATATTTAAGATCATGGACGAGGAAAAGCCGGATCATATGTGTGTAGCATTTGACGTGCATGAACCGACATTCCGTCATCTGAAATACAGCGCATATAAAGGAACCAGAAAGCCGATGCCGGAGGAACTTCGTGAACAAGTTCCACTTATGAAAGAAGTGCTTACAGCTATGCATGTCACGATTGTGGAAAAAGGCGGTTATGAGGCAGATGATATCATTGGTACGATATCAAGGATGGCAGAACGAAATGGCTATGCAACTGTGATTGTATCGGGTGACAGAGATCTTCTGCAGCTTGCAACAGATACGATCCTTGTGCGGATCCCAAAAACAAAAGCAAGCGGCACAACGATAGAAAATTATTATGCAAAGGATGTTGTTGAGGCATATGGTGTTACACCGGTTCAGTTTATAGATATGAAGGGGCTTATGGGCGATACCTCTGATAATATTCCCGGAGTTCCGGGAATCGGAGAAAAGACAGCGGCAAAGCTGATGATTGAATACGGAAGCATGGAGAATATTCTGGATCATCTGGATACGGTAAAGCCTCCGCGTGTTCAGAAGAATCTGACCGAGAACATGGATCTTGCAGTTATGTCAAAGGATCTTGCAACGATCAAATTGGACTGCGAGCTGGATGTTTCTCTGGATGAAATGACGATCGAATCATTATTCAATGATGATTCATATAAGATTTTTAAAAGATTAGGCTTTAACAGTCTGTTAAAAAAGTTTGGCACAGTGACAGAGACGGCGGAGATCAATCCGGTTATCACCTTGCTTGAAACAACGGAGCAGATAGATGGTTTTCTTGCCGATAAGATGAAAAATATAGATAAGATCGGTTTATATCCAATCTGGAAGGATGGAACCTTATTCGGGCTGTCTGCTGCCATATCTGATAAAGAGGTCTATATTTTGTCGAATCTGAATGGAATGGAGCATGACAGACTGACAGAGAATATAGTATCAGCCACCAGGAACGGTATGCAGATCGATATTCTGGATTTAAAGGATGCATTGTCAGTCTTTCCGTTTGATGAGAGTGATACAAAGGTGCATGATATCGGTGTAGCGGCATATCTCTTAAATCCGATGGAGGATGTATATTCCTATGATGCGGTCGCAAGGGATTATCTTGGTGCAACACTGCCGTCTGAAAAAGAACTGGTTGGAAAAGATGAACTGAATCTGTTCTCTTTTGCAAATGAAACCTTTCAGAAATTATTTGCATATAAGGCGTTGATCCCATATCTTGTAGGTGATCTTCTGATGGAACATCTGGAAAAACAGGAGATGTTTACCCTCTATAATGAGATCGAGATGCCAACGGTATATACACTTTATGATATGGAGCACCGGGGAATCAGGGTTGACCGAAAAGCTTTGGATGATTACAGCGTAAAGCTGCAGAGCAGGATCGACGACCTGCATACTGATATCATCGGTTATGCAGGAAAAGAGTTTAATATCAATTCGCCAAAACAGTTAGGTGTTATTTTATTTGAAGATATGGGACTTTCCGGTGGCAAGAAGACCAAGACCGGATACAGCACCAGCGTTGATGTGCTGGAAAAGATAAAGAATGACCATCCAATCATACCTGCGATACTGGAATATCGTCAGCTTACAAAGCTGAATTCCACTTATGCGCAGGGATTGACGGCATATATATCAGAAGATGGCAGGATTCACGGAACCTTTAACCAGACGATCACAGCGACCGGTCGTATCAGTTCGACTGATCCGAACCTCCAGAATATTCCTATGAAACTGGAACTTGGCAGACTGATTCGAAAGGCATTTATTCCGGAGGATGGATATGTATTTGTAGATGCTGATTATTCTCAGATTGAACTTCGTGTACTTGCTCATTTGTCCGGAGATCAGGTTATGCAGAATGCCTTTCTGAATCATGTAGATATCCATGCAACGACAGCTTCTGAGGTGTTCGATGTTCCGATCGATCAGGTAACATCCTTGCAGAGAAGAAATGCAAAGGCAGTTAACTTCGGTATTGTTTATGGGATCAGTGCATTTGGTTTGTCGGAGGATCTTGGAATATCCAGAAAAGAAGCGGCTGATTATATTGAGAAATATTTTGCAACCTATAAGAATATAAAGTCATTCCTTGACCGTCAGGTGGAAGAAGCAAAAGCAGATGGTGTTGTGCGGACGATGTTCGGTCGTATCCGTCCTGTACCGGAGCTTCGGTCTTCAAACTTCATGACCAGAAGCTTTGGTGAACGTGTTGCAATGAATTCGCCGATTCAGGGAACAGCGGCAGATATTATTAAGATTGCTATGTTCCGTGTGAATATGGAACTGAAAAAACGAGGACTGAAATCCCGCCTGATCTTACAGATCCATGATGAACTTCTGGTAGAGACTGCAAAGGATGAGATTGACATTGTAAAAGAGATCATGGAAAAGGAAATGATGGGTGCAGCCGACATGGCAGTACCGCTTGAGATCGGTATCAGTGAAGGAGATAACTGGTATGATGCGAAATAAAGATGAGATGCTGATCCTTGGACTAACAGGAGGCATTGGTTGCGGAAAGACAGCAGTTCTTACGATATTAAAGGAAGAATATGATGCATATATAATAGAAGCAGACCGTCTGGCACATGAGTTGATGGAGCCCGGAAAAACGGTTTATCAGGGAATTGTGGATGCATTTGGTATGGAGGTTTTGATGGATACTGATATAGATATATCTGCACCTGCTGAAGGGGACGCAGTGACAGACAACGGTCAATCAACGGTTAACCGCTCGATTGATAGAAAGAAGCTTGGAGATATCGTATTCCACGATAAAGATAAGCTGGCTTTGCTGAACAGTATCTCACATCCGTTAGTGAAAGAAGAAATCCTGCGCCGGATTGAGGAACAGAAGGATGCCGGAAAAAAGCTGTTCGTGATTGAAGCTGCTTTGCTGATTCAGGATGGATATAAGAGTATCTGTGATAAGATGTGCTATGTCTATGCAGACTTGGATGTCCGGATATCCAGACTCTGCGAATATCGTGGCTTTACCAAAGAACGAGCGCAGGCGGTTATCGATTCACAGGAGTCGGAAGCTTTTTATCTGGAAGCCTGCGATTATAAGATTGATAATTCCGGGTCGATTGAAAATACGAAAAAAGACTTGAAGCACATATTAGATGAATGTAGAATATAATGTGTTGTCTGACACATAAAGATTCAAGCAGATAACTGTATAAATAAATTATGTTATATACGACAGGCGTTGTGCCGGTCAGAACAAAATATATAAAGTGAGGATATTTAATATGAAGGTTTTAGTTATTAACTGTGGCAGTTCATCATTGAAGTATCAGTTGATCGATTCTGATACAGAAGAACTTCTTGCAAAGGGCTTATGTGAACGTATCGCTGTAGATGGAAGACTTACCCATACAACGACAGGAAAAGAGAAATATACAAAGGATCTTCCTATGCCGGATCATAATGCAGCAGTCAGTTATGTATTAGAAGCATTAACAGATAAAGAGACAGGTGCGATCACTGATCTGTCCGAGATCGATGCGGTAGGTCACAGAATCGTACATGGTGGTGAGAAATTTGCCAAGTCTGTTGTGATTACAGATGAAGTAATTGCTGCGATTGAAGAATGTAACGATCTTGCGCCATTACATAATCCGGCAAACCTGATCGGGATTCGTGCATGCCAGAAGCTGATGCCGGGTGTTCCGAATGTCGGTGTATTTGATACAGCGTTTCATCAGACAATGCCGGATAAAGCATATATCTATGGTATTCCTTATGAATATTATACAGACTATAAGATTAGAAGATATGGTTTCCACGGCACAAGCCACAGCTTTGTATCAAAGAGAACAGCAGAGCTTCTTGGAAAAAATATCGAAGATACAAAGATCATCGTATGTCATCTTGGCAATGGTTCCAGTATTACAGCGGTTAAGGGTGGAAAATCAGTAGATACAACCATGGGTCTGACACCGCTTGCAGGTGTGATCATGGGAACAAGATCCGGTGATATCGATCCTGCCATTATCGAATTCCTTGCAAACAAGACAGGAAAGAATATCGAAGAGATCAATACGATCTTAAATAAAAAGTCCGGTGTTTATGGTCTCTCCGGTGGATTCAGTGATTTCAGAGATCTCGGCAAGGGTATGGAAGAAGGAAATGACAGATGTCGTCTTGCACTTGATGTATTTGCATATGGTGTCAAGAAGTATATCGGTGCATATGCCGCAGCAATGGGTGGAGTAGATGCGATTGCATTTACAGCCGGTATCGGTGAGAATAATCCATATGTCAGAAACCTTGCAATGTCAGATATGGAATACATGGGTATCACGATCGATCAGGAAGCAAACAAGGTTATGGGAGATGAAAAGCTGATCTCCACACCGGATTCCAAGGTAAAGGTATTTGTAGTTCCTACAAATGAGGAGCTTGCGATTGCCAGAGAGACTGTTGCTTTAGTGTAACGAAAAAGAAAATATGGCAAAAAATATGTGATTTTATCGTTGACAAAGAGTATTCAAATATGTATAATAACCAATGTGCGATTTTTAGGAGATATTATGTTAATTGATTTATCAGAGATTTTATCGACAGAAGGACAGGTAAAAGACTACGATGTTATATCTGAATTGAAGGAATTTTCTTTCAACGGAAATGTATATGTAGTCGATAATGTAAAGGATTTTCATCTTACCGCCAGAAATGAAGGTAAGAGAAAAGCAAGTCTTAAGGGCGGCTGTGTTGTCACACTTAAGATGCTATGTGACCGTTGTCTGGATGAAATTACAGAGGATTTTGAAGTGGACATAGACGAGATGATCGATATGGCTATCTTTGAAACAGATAAAGTTGATGAGATCGAGGAATTAGATTATCTGGAAGATCACATTATTAATATGGACATGCTTTTACAGAAGGAACTAATGACTTTAGTCCCGATGCAGATATTATGCAAAGATGATTGCAAAGGTCTGTGCAAAGTGTGTGGAGCAAATCTGAATCATGAAACATGTGATTGTGATGATTTTGTTCCGGATCCAAGATTATCAGTTTTTGCAAACATCTTGAAAGGTTGAGGAGGTGTGATTAATGTCAATTTGTCCAAAGAATAAGAGTTCAAAGGCCAGAAGAGATAAGCGTAGAGCTAACTGGAAGATGACTGCTCCTGCATTAGTAAAGTGCAGTAAGTGTGGCGAATTAATGGTTCCACATAGAGTATGTAAGAATTGTGGTTCATACAACAAGAAAGAGATTATCTCAGTAGGTGAGTAATTATAAATAGAGCTTTCCGAGCGATCGGAAGGCTTTATTTTTTTGCACCGATATCCCCTGTTGACTTTAAGAAAGGCAAAATATATAATAGCTTTGTGCATTTATACGGTCAGAGCAGAGTCCTATTCTGACAAACCCTGGGGTTGGTCTGCGTAGGAGTCTGGACTCCGATTCGTATAATAAGAAATATGGAAATGCCGGAATAGTTCCGGTATAGAAAGGAAGCAGGAATAAGATGAGCGAAGTAACAAGAGTAGTCGTAGATGCCATGGGTGGAGATTATGCACCGGAGTGGATCATAAGAGGTGCAGTAGAAGCGATCAATGAAGGCGCAAAGGCACAGATAATACTGACCGGTAAAGAAGATGTAATAAAGAAGGAACTTGCAAAATATACTTACGATCAGTCAAAGATCGAGGCTGTAAATGCAACAGAGGAGATCACCTGTCATGAAGCCCCGGTACAGGCTGTCAGAAGCAAGAAGGATTCTTCACTGGTGGTTGGCCTGAATATGGTAAAGAACGGAGAAGCTGATGCGATTATTTCAGCCGGAAGCTCAGGTGCGATCCTTGCAGGTGGACAGTTGGTAGTCGGACGTTCCAAAGGTGTAAAGCGTTCACCACTTGCGCCATTACTTCCTACATCAAAGGGTTATTCCCTTCTGATCGATTGTGGAGCGAATGTCGATGCGAGACCGGAGCATCTGCTACAGTTTGCCAAGATGGGTTCTATCTATATGGAGAATATCGAGCATGTAAAGAATCCAAGAGTTGCAATCGTAAATATCGGCGATGAAGAAGAAAAGGGAAATGCTCTTGTAAAAGAGACATATCCATTATTAAAAGAATGTAAGGACATTAATTTTGTTGGAAGTATCGAGGCAAGAGAGATTCCAAATGGTGCAGCAGATGTCATTGTCTGTGAAGCATTTGTCGGAAATGTTATCTTAAAGTTGTATGAAGGTCTTGCAAAGATGCTTTTAGGTGAGATCAAGAATACGATTATGTCTTCATTTAAAACCAAGATCGGAGGACTTCTGATCAAGAGTTCATTGAATGGCTTGAAGGAACGTTTTAATGCGAAGAACAAAGGTGGTGCACCGTTGCTTGGCTTAAAGGGCCTTGTTGTAAAGATCCACGGTAATTCTCATAACGAAGAGGTTAAGAGCGCTATTTTCCAGTGTATTAATTTCAAGGAAAATGGTGTAAATGAAAAAATTGCCGAGAATATTGGAAAAGAAGTGGCGAAGTAATTATGAACACAGAACGATTTCATAATATAGAAGATATCATTGGGTATACCTTTCATGATCTGGAACTGCTTGTAACAGCGTTAACACATAAGCCTATGCAAATGAGCGGAAGATCAATAAAGTAGAATCCTATGAACGATCGGAATTCCTTGGGGATGCAATCCTGGAATTCGTTGTAAGTGAATATCTTTATAAAAATTATCCGGATACCCGGAAGGAAAATTAACAAAGCTCCGAGCAAGTCTGGTATGTGAATTTACCTTGTCTCAGATATCCAAGGAACTAAAGTTTGGACATTATGTTCTGTTAAGCAGGGGAGAAGATCTGACCGGAGGGAGAAATCGGAACTCGATCATGTGTGATCTGTTTGAGGCAGTTCTCGGTGCAATCTATCTGGATGGCGGCTTAGATGAGGCAAAGAAATTTGTCCACCGTTTTTTACTTGATGATGTTGAGACACATTCACTGTTTTATGATGCCAAGTCAACCTTGCAGGAGCTTGCGCAGAAAGAAGAAAAAACCCTTACTTATGCCTTGTTAGAGGAGAAGGGGCCGGATCATAATAAATCTTATGTATCCGAGGTGTGCATTAACGGGGAGCATGTTGCAACAGGTGAAGGAGCATCCAGAAAGGCTTCGGAGCAGACGGCAGCATATAATGCACTGTTACAAATAAAGAAAAAGCAGGGTTAATATATGTATTTAAAAAGTATTGAAGTAAACGGCTTCAAATCATTTGCAAATAAAATCGTATTCAAATTCAATCATGGAATAACCTGTATCGTTGGACCGAATGGTTCGGGAAAGAGTAACGTAGCGGATGCTGTCCGCTGGGTACTTGGTGAACAGAGTGCAAAGAGTCTCCGAGGCTCTAAGATGGAGGATGTAATCTTCTCCGGTACACAGCTTCGTAAGCCACAGGGTTCTGCTTATGTAGCGATCACGTTAGATAACAGTGATCATCATCTGCCGATTGATTATAATGAAGTAACGGTTGCCAGACGTGTGTATCGTTCGGGAGAAAGTGAATATCTTATTAATGGCACAGTCAGTCGTTTAAAGGATGTAAATTCGCTGTTCTTTGATACCGGTATCGGTAAAGAGGGATATTCCATTATCGGACAGGGTCAGATTGAGAAGATCTTAAATGGTAAACCGGAGGAACGACGGGAACTGTTCGATGAAGCGGCAGGAATCGTAAAATTTAAAAAGAACAAAGCGGCAGCCGAGAAATCATTAGAAGCAGAGCGTGACAATCTAAGTCGTGTCAATGATATTTTATATGAGTTGGAAAAGCAGGTCGGTCCATTACAGAAGCAGTCAGAAACAGCGAGAAAATATCTGTTGTTTAAGGACGAACTGAAGAAACTGGATATCAATGCTTTTTTCCTTGAAATGGAGCATTTAAAAGAGATTCTTGATAAAGATACAGAGAATCGGGAAATCTTAAATAATGATCTCACGCAGAATAAAGAAGAACTGGAGCATACAAAGGAAGAATATGAGCGTATCGAGCAGGCGTTAGAGGAGATCAATCAGGCAATCGATGCATCCAAGAATCAGGTGCATGAGCTCCGGTTAAAAAATGAACGTTTGGAAGGTGAGATCAACGTTATCAACCAGCAGATCTTGAACTCCCGACAGAATGATAAGAATATACAGGAACAGATCGACAGGATCAGCCGTCAGCGGGAAACTGATCGGAAAGAGATGGAGAATTATCAAGGACAAAAGGATGCCCTTGGAGATCAGGTTTCAACCATTTCCGGTTCTCTGGATACTGCAAAAGGAGAAAGCAGCCGCTTGGATGCCTATATCCATGAATGTCAGGATAAGATCGAAGAATGTAAATCCGACATCATCGAATATATCCATGAGAGTGGAAATCTTCAGGCGAAGGTCGGAAGATATGATGCGATGCTTGAGAACATCAACTTCCGTAAGACCCAGTTAAATCAGAGATATCTGCAATTTAAAAGTGATGATAATAACGACCGGAAGGAACATGATGAGTTACAGGCAAAGCTATCTGTATTGGATCAGAATGTATCCGGCATTATCAAGGAACTCGAAACTGCAGAAAAGGATCTGGAAGAAAATCAGAGCAGAAATAAAGTCAATCGTGAGCGGATACATAATACAAACGAAGAATTATCAGCGACCAGATCCAAGATGGAAGCACTCCGGAATATTACAGAACGCTATGATGGCTATGGCAACAGCATCCGTCGTGTTATGGAGCAGAAAAAGAACAATCCGGGCATTATTGGAGTTGTTGCTGATATAATCGATGTAGATAAGAAGTATGAGGTTGCTGTCGAGACGGCACTTGGCGGAAGCATTCAGAATATTGTTACGGAGGATGACAGCACGGCAAAGAAGATCATTCAGTTCTTAAAACAGAACAAATATGGTCGTGCAACTTTTCTTCCGTTAAATACGATCACAGACCGTGGACAGGTTCGAAATGAAGTTCTGTCAGAACAGGGGGTGATCGGTATCGCTTCTTCTCTGGTAAAGGCAGATGCAAAATTTGATCGACTCGTTAAGAATCTGCTTGGCAGGATCGTGGTTGTAGATAACATCGACCATGCACTTGCAGTTGCGAGAAAATACAATCAGTCTCTGAGACTGGTTACGATCGAAGGTGAACTGATCAATCCGGGCGGATCAATGACAGGTGGTGCTTTCCGTAATTCCAGTAATCTTCTTGGACGAAAGAGAGAATTGGATGAGATCAGGGAAAAGATCGATGAGTTAAATCTGATCGCAAAGGATGCAGCCGGACTGGATGAAGAATTAAAAACGTCAAGAGATGCACTCCGCGCGCAGATTGAGAGCTTAAACACAAGGCTTCAGCAGGCATATCTTGAGAAGAATACGTTGTCTTTAAATATGGAGCAGGTAGCATCCAAGCTTGCAGAGTCTGAGAAAGCATTTGCATCGATCCAGAAAGAAATCAATGAGTTGAACAGTCAGATAGCGGAGATTAATACAAATAAAGATCAGCTTGCTGATAATAATAAGAAGCATGAAGCTGCCAAGGTTCAGTGTGAAGAAATGATCAAGGAACTGGAAGCCAAGGCTATCGAAGCACAGAGCAAGCTTGCAGCGGCAAATACGAAGGTATCTGAATTACTGATCGAATATAACTCAGTAAAACAGAAGGATGACTTTATTCAGGAGAATATAAGACGTATCCGTCTGGATGATGAGAAATTACAGGAAGAACTGGCATCCTATATAACACAGGTACAGGCGACAGGCACAGATATCACGAAGTTAGAAGAACAGGCAGAGGCGATCCGTAAGACGATCGAGAAAGATTCCGATGAAGTATCTGATCAGGAAGAACAGCTTGCAGCATATCATAAAGAACGGGATGATATGACAGCCAGTCATAAAGAATTCTTTGCGATCCGGGAAGAATTATCCGAGAAGATCGCAGGTCTGGAAAAGGCAGTATTCAAGCTTGATTCAGCGATTGAGAAGAATACGGAGAAGTCGGATGAGCTGTCAAATTATATGTGGGCAGAATATGAATTGACATTAAATATGGCGGCAGAGTTCCGGGATGAGGAATTAAACGATCTTTCATCCTTAAAGAAAGAGATCACCGCAGTAAAAGCAAAGATCAAATCACTTGGTGATGTCAATGTCAATGCGATCGAGGACTATAAAGAAGTATCAGAACGATATGAGTTTTTAAAGGGACAGCATGATGATATCGTTCTTGCAGAGAAGAATCTGTTAGATGTGATCGAGAAATTGAATGTATCCATGCAGGAACAGTTCAATACGAAGTTCAAAGAGATCCAGGTTATGTTCGACAAGGTCTTTAAAGAGCTGTTCGGTGGTGGACGAGGTGCACTGGAACTGGTCGATGATACCAATCTTTTAGAGACCGGTATCCGTATCATTGCACAGCCGCCGGGAAAGAAATTACAGAACATGATGCAGCTTTCCGGTGGTGAAAAGTCACTGACAGCGATTGCACTGTTATTTGCGATCCAGAGTCTGAAACCATCACCATTCTGTTTGCTGGACGAGATCGAAGCAGCACTGGATGATTCAAATGTAAGACGATTTGCACAGTATCTGAACCGATTGACAAAGGACACACAGTTTATTGTCATTTCACATAGAAAGGGAACCATGGAAGCAGCCGATATCCTGTATGGTATTACGATGCAGGAAAAGGGTGTATCCACTCTGGTATCCGTAAATCTGATCGAGAACGATCTGGACAAATAAGGAGGTACAAGCTATGGCTGAGGAAAAAAAGGGATTTTTCAAACGATTAAAAGAAGGACTCAGTAAGACAAGAAATAGTATCGTAGACAGTTTTTCTTCCGTGTTCGGAGCATCCCATATTGATGATGATTTTTATGAAGAACTGGAAGAGACATTCATCATGGCTGATATGGGATATGAGACAACGGAAAAGGTGATCGAAAACCTGAAAGAACGTGTCAAGGAGGCCAGGATCAAAGAACCTGCGGCATGCAAGGAACTGATCATCAATATCATAAGAGATCAGATGATGGTGGATGAAAGTGCATATGATTTTGAAAAGAAAAAATCAGTTATACTTGTGATCGGTGTAAATGGTGTCGGTAAGACAACTACGATCGGTAAGCTGGCAGCCCAGTATAAGAAGAGCGGTAAAAAGGTTCTGATCGCAGCCGCTGATACATTCCGTGCAGCCGCGATCGATCAGTTAAAGACCTGGGCGGATCGTGCAGGTGTAGAGATGATCTCTCATAATGAGGGCGCAGATCCTGCGGCAGTTGTATACGATGCGGTATCTGCTGCAAAGGCAAGAAATACCGATATTTTATTGATCGATACAGCCGGAAGACTTCATAATAAAAAGAACCTGATGGATGAGCTGGCTAAGATGCGCCGCATCATTTCCAGAGATTATCCGGATGCAAATGTAGAATCCTTGATCGTGTTAGATGGAACGACCGGACAGAATGCATTAGAGCAGGCAAGACAGTTCAGCAATGTAACGGAGATTGATGGTATCGTGATCACAAAGCTAGACGGTACAGCCAAGGGTGGTATCGCGATTGCAATTCAGGCAGAATTGAATGTTCCGGTTAAATTTATCGGAATCGGTGAGAAGATTGACGACTTACAGCGTTTTGATCCGTCCGCATATGTGGAAGCACTGTTCTCAGGCTTTGACGAAGACCGAAGCGAGCTTGACATTCTTATGGATGAAGCTGATCTATAATTATGAAAATCGTGCAGTTTATTCTAGTAACTGTTAGAAAATAAAAAAGTAATGACAATGGTGGATAATAACTGTCTGAATATGAAATACAGAAAAAGGAGACTGACAATGGCAGAAGAACTTACATTAGAAAAATTTGAAGAGGCATATAATATAATTAAAAAAGTTGTTTTACCAACAAAGCTGGTAGAGAGCGAATATTACAGCAACCTGACAGGAAATAAAGTATTTTTTAAACCGGAAAATATGCAGCTTACCGGAGCGTATAAGATCCGTGGAGCATATTATAAGATCAGTACACTGACAGACGAAGAAAGACAGAAAGGTCTGATCACTGCATCGGCCGGAAATCATGCACAGGGTGTTGCATATGCAGCAAAAGCATATGGGGTAAAAGCAACGATCGTTATGCCATCGTCAACTCCTCTGATCAAAGTAAACCGCACCAAATCATATGGTGCAGAGGTTATCTTATATGGAGATGTATACGACGAATCCTGCGCATATGCATTAGAGCTTGCAGAAGATAAGGGTTATACCTTTATTCATCCATTCGATGATCTGGATGTTGCAACCGGACAGGGCTCTGTCGCAATGGAAATCATCAAGGAGCTTCCGTTTGTAGATTATATTCTTGTTCCGATCGGTGGTGGCGGACTGGCTACCGGTGTATCTACACTGGCCAAGATGATGAATCCGAATATCAAAGTGATCGGTGTAGAACCCGCAGGCGCAAATTGTATGCAGGTTTCTTTGAAGAATAAGAAAGTAACGACACTTCCAATGGTAGACACGATCGCAGATGGTACAGCAGTTAAGACTCCGGGATCAAAGATCTTCCCATACATTCAGAAGAATCTGGACGGTATCATCACAGTAGAAGACAATGAACTGATCGTCTGCTTCCTTGATATGTTGGAAAATCATAAGATGCTGGTTGAAAATTCCGGTCTGCTTACTGTTGCAGCCTTAAAGCATCTGAATGTGAAGGGACAGAAGGTTGTCAGCATCTTAAGTGGCGGTAATATGGATATGATCACATTTGCATCCTTAGTACAGCACGGACTGATTGCCAGAAGCCGTATCTTCACAGTTTCAACCTTGCTTCCGGATAAGCCGGGCGCATTGATGAATATTTCCAAGATTATTGCAGATTTACAGGGAAATATCATCAAACTGGAGCATAACCAGTTTGTATCGATCAACCGTAATTCGGCAGTTGAACTTGTGATCACACTGGAAGCATTTGGTCCGGAACATAAGCAGCTGATCATTAATACGCTCGCAGAACATGGTTACAGACCAAAGGAAAAAATGACAACAGGAATTTATAATTAATGATAAATGTAACTGTAAACGGAACAGAACAGATCAAATGTAATAAAGGAGATAATCTGTATCAGGTACTGACTGCGGCAGGATATGTCTTCGCAGGAAACTGCGGCATGAAAGGACGCTGTAACCGGTGTCTGGTATGGAATCAGGATACTGGCAGTTTTGTAAAAAGCTGCCAGTACATTGTAGATAGGGATATCTCGATACGGCTGGAGGAAGAACAGCTTACCGGTATTACAGGGCATAAGATGAATCTGCCAACCGAACAGAGAAAGAAGTCTGTTACTTCCGCATATGGCATTGCCATTGACATCGGTACGACTACGATCGGTATGGAGCTTGTGGATCTGAATGAGAAAGCAGTTAAATGCTCATTCAGTACGCTTAACTCACAGATCGCGACAGGTGCTGATGTCGTAGCGAGGATTCAAGCGGCAGATACAAAGGAAGGTCTTAAGCATCTGCGGTCACTTTTGTTTTCGGATATTCAAAAGGGTGTTGACCATATGCTTATAAATACGCCGGAAGCTGTAGATCATATCCGCAGATATGTTCTGGCAGGAAATGCAACGATGCTTTCGATCGCAGAAGGGCTTACGACAGAGAATCTGTTTGGATATCCGTTTACACTTAAGAATTCGGATATCCGGGTGATAGAACAGAATGACTTTATCGTTTCTCCATCTTTTGAGAATGCGGCTTCGGATGTTATCTGTCTGCCGAATATTGCTGCATTTTCCGGCGCAGATATTGCAGCAGGCGCAGTTGCCGCAGAGATTGATCGGGATTTCTCATATCGTATGCTGATTGATCTTGGAACAAACGGGGAGATCATTCTCTGTAATAAGGAATACGGAGTGGCGACCTCTGCTGCCTGTGGTTCAGCGTTTGAAGGATGTTTTCGTACAGCAAATGTATTCGGTTCGAATATATTTGACATGCTGGCATTATTGTTAAAACGGGGACAGATGGATGCGGAAGGAGTGCTTGCGGAACCGTATTTTGAATCCGGTATCTCGATGGGAAGCAACATGAAGATTGACATGGAGACGATTCGGGCATTTCAGCTTGGAAAATCAGCAATTCTTTCAGGAATCATGATGCTTGTAAGAGAGATCGGTATTGAGCTTTCCGATATTGCTGAAGTCTGTATTGCAGGAGGCTTTGGATTCCATCTAAATTTGACAAATGCAGTAACACTGGGACTATTCCCGCAGAGCTTTCAGGGGAAAATGAAGGTTCTTGGCAATACTTCACTTGAGGGCGCATATTTGTCCTTGATTGAACCGGGTTTTATTGATACAATAAACAGGTTTAAAGAGAAGATCCGGTATGTGGATCTGAGTAATCGTTCGGATTTTAATACAATATATATCGAGCATCTGCCGTTTCGGATATATTAGACCGGAATAAGTATGAAAGATAGAGTAAGCTGATATTCTGGAAGCTTTTTCATACATTTTGGAGATGCAGAGTTGAGGCGTAGAATATGGAATTACTGAGTATTGCCAGTGGTAGCAGTGGAAATTGCTATTATGTAGGCAACGAAGAGACACATCTGCTTGTAGATGCAGGCGTAAGTGGTAAGAAAATTGAAACAGCATTAAATGAGATCGACCGGAAACCGTCAGATTTGGATGGAATTCTTGTAACACATGAGCATATTGATCATGTAAAAGGACTTGGTGTTATGGCGAGAAAGCATGGCATACCGATCTATACAACAGGGGGAACGATCTCTGAGATTAAGAAAATGTCGTCCGTTGGAACGATTGATGACAGCTTGTTTCATGAGATCGAACCGGATGAACCATTCATTATTAACAATCTGTCGATCGATGCATCAGCGATCTGGCACGATGCCGCTGATCCGGTATGTTACAGTATCAGTGACGGAAAAAGTAAATTTTCCATTGCAACGGATATGGGGAATTTTGATGACTATGTTGTAAATAAATTAAAGAATTCCGATATCATGGTGATCGAAGCAAATCATGATATACGGATGCTTCAGGCGGGACCATATCCATATTATCTGAAGCAGCGTATTCTGGGAAACCGCGGACATCTGTCCAACGAGCGTTCCGGACAGTTAATAAAAGCATTGTTAAACAGTCATATCAAAGCAATCCTGCTTGGTCACCTGAGTAAGGAAAATAATTTTGAAGAACTGGCATATGAGACGGTAAAGCTTGAGCTTTCAGATAATGAATATGCATCGGATGTCAGGGAATTCGGTCTTGAGGTAGCGAGACGCGATCGGCCCGGTGCTTTGCTCACAGCCGGAAATTAATGATAATGAATTGTTCATCAATTATAAAAATACTATTTGAAGAAGATTCTTTTGCATATCAAAAGAATTTATTATAAAACCAAATAAATGGTGATATATAGGAGGATACATACATCATGAAAAAAAGAATTATTACAGTAGTTGGTAAAGACAGCATCGGAATCACAGCAAAGGTCTGTGTATACCTTGCAGAGAACAGTGTCAATATCCTTGATATTGCACAGACAATTGTAGGCGGGTACTTCAATATGATGATGGTCGTTGATATACAGGAATCTTCAAAGTCAACAGAAATTATCGCAAATGAACTGAAAGAGATCGGCGATGAGATTGGTGTACAGATTAAGGTACAGCATGAGAAAATCTTTGAAACCATGCACAGAATCTAAGATTTAGAATAGAAAAAGGCGAAAAGAGGTCACACTATGATTAGTATAAATGAAGTAATTGAAACCAATGCCATGATCAGCAAGATGAATCTGGATGTCAGAACGATCACAATGGGTATCAGCCTGTTAGACTGCGTTGGTGCGGATGTAGGAGAAACCTGTGAGAAGATCTACACCAAGATCACAACAAAGGCAAAGGATCTTGTATTTATCGGAAATGATATCGGAAGAAAATATGGTATTCCGATCGTAAATAAAAGAATCTCAATCACACCAATCGCATTGATCGGAAGTTCTGTTTGTAAGTCAACAGATGATTATGTAACGATCGCAAAGACATTGGATAAGGCTGCAGATGCCGTAGGCGTAAACTTTATCGGTGGTTATTCCGCTCTTGTATGTAAGGGCATGACTCCATCCGATGAACTTCTGATCCGTTCCATTCCGGAAGCACTTGCATGTACCGGTAAGGTATGCAGCTCTGTAAATGTCGGTTCTACAAAGACAGGTATCGATATGGATGCTGTAAAACTGATCGGTGAAATGGTAAAAGAGACAGCAGAGCTTACAAAAGAGGAAGATTCCCTTGGATGCTGCAAGTTCGTAGTATTCTGTAATGCACCGGATGATAACCCGTTTATGGCTGGTGCATTCCATGGCGTTACAGAGGGCGATTGCGTTATCAATGTCGGCGTCAGCGGTCCCGGTGTTGTTAAGAGTGCATTGGAAGAAGTTCGTGGTGAGAATTTTGAGGTTCTCTGTGAAACGATCAAGAAGACAGCATTTAAGGTTACAAGAGTTGGACAGCTTGTTGCAAAGGAAGCATCCGAACGTCTCGGTGTTCCGTTTGGTATCGTAGATTTGTCACTTGCACCTACACCCGCAATCGGAGACAGTGTTGGTGAGATTCTTGAGGAGATTGGTCTGGAATATGCCGGTGCTCCGGGAACTACAGCAGCACTTGCTTTATTAAATGATCAGGTAAAGAAGGGCGGTGTTATGGCTTCTTCTTATGTTGGTGGTTTAAGTGGTGCATTTATCCCTGTCAGTGAAGATCAGCGTATGATCGATGCGGTATCAGCAGGTGCACTTTCTCTTGAAAAATTAGAGGCAATGACCTGTGTATGTTCTGTTGGACTTGATATGATCGCAATTCCCGGTGATACATCAGCAGCTACCATTTCCGGTATCATTGCAGATGAGATGGCACTCGGTATGATCAATCAGAAGACAACGGCTGTACGTCTGATCCCTGTTATCGGCAAGGGCGTTGGTGATCAGGCTGAATTTGGTGGACTGCTTGGCTATGCACCGATCATGCCGGTCAACCGGTTTTCATGTGAAAAATTTATCAACCGTGGAGGCAGAATCCCTGCACCTATCCACAGTTTCAAGAACTAATATAAATAACGGAGAATAAAATGAGAAAGCTTGCATTATCAGATGAGATTTTAATGAGTATCGAAAAACCTGCCAGATATATCGGAGGGGAATATAACAGTGTCATGAAGGACAAGGAACAGGTCGATGTCAGATTTTGCATGTGTTTCCCGGATGTGTATGAGATCGGAATGTCCCATCTCGGCATCCAGATTTTATATGACATGTTCAACCGGAGAGAAGATACCTGGTGTGAACGTGTTTATTCTCCGTGGCCGGATCTGCATAAGGTTATGAAAGAACAGCACATTCCGTTATTTGCCCTAGAGTCTCAAGATCCTTTAAAAGAGTTTGATTTTCTTGGCATCACTCTTCAGTACGAAATGTGTTATACGAATATCTTGCAGGTGCTTGATCTGGCTGAGATTCCGATCTGGTCGAAAGACCGGAAAAAAGGGGATCCGATTGTGATCGCAGGTGGTCCCTGTTCTTACAATCCGGAACCGATCGCTGATTTCTTTGATATTTTCTATATCGGAGAGGGCGAAACAGTGTATGGTGATCTGATCGAATTATATAAGATCTATAAACATTCCGATATGACAAGAGAAGAATTCCTGATCAAGGTGTCACAGATTCCGGGGCTTTATGTGCCGGCTCTTTATGATGTCACTTATCATGAGGATGGAACGATCGCATCCTTTGGACCGAAATATGAAGGTGTTCCAAAGACGATTCTGAAACAGGTGGTTACGGATATGTCATCCGCTGTCTATCCGGAGAAGCCGGTTGTCTCTTATATGAAGGTTACACAGGACCGTGTTGTATTGGAGATCATGCGTGGCTGTATCCGTGGATGCCGATTCTGTCAGGCGGGTATGATCTATCGTCCGACCAGACCGAAGGATGTAAACGTACTGAAGCATTATGCGGAGGCTATGTTAGACAATACCGGTCAGGAGGAGATTACCTTCAGTTCGCTTAGTTCCAGTGATTATCAGTCACTTCCTGAGCTTACGGACTGCTTGATCGAGAAGATGGACAACAATCATGTCAATATCTCCCTTCCATCCCTCAGAATCGATGCATTTTCCCTTGATGTTATGCAGAAGATTCAAGATATCAAGAAGAATTCCCTGACATTTGCACCGGAAGCCGGAACACAGCGATTAAGAAATGTTATAAATAAAGGTCTGACAAAAGAGAATATATTAAACGGTTCGTTACAGGCGTTCCTTGGCGGCTGGAATAAGGTCAAGCTGTACTTTATGATGGGACTTCCGACAGAGACTTATGATGATATTACAGGTATTGCAGACCTCTCAGAGGAGATCAGTGAACTGTATTTTGCAAATATACCAAAAGAGAAACGGGATGGTCGTGTCATGGTATCGGCTTCCGCATCTTATTTCGTACCAAAGCCATTTACACCATTCCAGTGGGCGCCGATGATAACACCGGAGGAATTCCAGAAGCGTGCGTATTTTGTTAAAGATAAATTCCGTGAAGCAAAGAACCACAAGAGTCTGAAATTCGCATACCATGAAGCGGATATCACCATCTTAGAAGGTTTGCTTGCCAGAGGTGACCGTAAGCTCTGTCAGGTAATCTATGATGTCTATCAGTCCGGACAGATTTTTGATGCGTGGACGGAATATTTTGATAAATCAAACTGGGACAATGCGCTTGAAAAGAATCATATTGATATCGGCTTCTATACCTATCGTGACAGATGTGTAGATGAGATCCTCCCGTGGGATTTCATAGATATCGGAGTGACAAGAAAGTTTATGGAAAAGGAATGGGAGCGCGCACAGGCAGAGGTCGTTACACCAAACTGCCGGATGAAGTGTTCCGGCTGCGGCGCAGCGAAGTTTGGAGGAGGTGTTTGTTTTGAAAATAAGAATTAAATACTCCAAACTTGGAAATCTGAAATTTATCGGTCATCTGGATGTCATGCGTTATTTCCAGAAGGAGATCCGCCGGGCAAAGCTGGATATCAGTTATTCCAAAGGTTATTCTCCACACCAGATCATTTCATTTGCAGCACCGCTTGCACTTGGGATTACATCGGATGGTGAATATTTTGATGCAGAATTTAATTCTGTGACAACTTCGGCTGAGATGATCGAAGCTTTAAATGCGGTATCCGTTGATGAGATACATGTTACGAAATGTGTGCAGATCCCGGAGAATGCAAAGAATGCTATGTCGATCGTTGCTGCATCGGATTATGAGATCACATTCCGGGAGCAGAATGATCTCAGTGAAAAACTGCTTGCTTCCGTTGAAGAGTTGAATAAACAGGACGAGATCATTGTATTAAAGAAAACAAAAAAGAGTGAAAAAGAAGAAAATATCCGTCCGGGTATTTTAAAGCTGGAACGGAGAGGTGACAGTATCTACATGCTGTTACAGACCGGAAGTGTCTATAATCTGAAACCGGAATTAGTGGTAAAGGCATTATATGACCTTTGCGGTGAGACCTATGATTTCTTCCGGATCTATATTCACCGACTGGAAACGTATTATGACAAAGACGGCTCGTTACAGCCGCTTTATATGGCAGGTGAAGAATTCTGATGAATAAGCTTGTAATAACAAATTATGAAGATCATATACTGGAAGCTCTTTATTCGGATGGAAAGCTGTCAGATCTGATGTTATTTGATCGACAATCCATCTTATCGAATATCTATGTCGGCAAGGTGGAAAATATCGTGTCCAATATAGACGCAGCCTTTGTCGATATCGGTACAGGGCTTCCGTGCTATTATAGTATCACTGATAATAAACATATATTTTTAAATGCAAAAAAAGATTCTGTGTTAAAAGCCGGAGACGAGATTCTCATACAGGTAAGCAAGGATGCAATCAAGACAAAGAATCCGGTCGCTACGTCGGAAATTGAATTGAAGACAGAAAATCTTCTTGTGAATACATCAGGCAGGATTGGTATATCCGGGAAGATCCGAAAGAAAGAGACAAGAGATCATCTGCACCAACTGGCGAAGAGAGTATTGCCGGATGGATTTGGCTGTATCTTACGAACTGTCTGTCAGGAGCTGCCGGATAAAGTTATATTGTCGAATTTAAACGAACTATCTGAAAAATTAGAACAGATCATACAGACAGCAAAGACCAGAACCTGTTATCCTGTCTGTATAAGAATGATGCGGAATATCTCGATTATTTTATATTAAAGCATAATGCAGGGCTTCAAGAGATCGTAACGGATCAGAAGGCGGTATTTGATGAATTCGAGACCTATCTGTCAGAGAAACAGATTACGGATGTGAAGCTTACCATGTATAATGATAAGAACTGTAATCTGCTGACTTTATATAATCTGCCAAGAGATCTGGAAAATCTGAAAAAGGAACGGGTCTGGATGAAGTCGGGCGCATATCTGGTGATTGAACAGACAGAAGCGATGGTCGTGATCGATGTAAATACCGGTAAATCGGTCGATAAACATTCTTTTGAGGAACATCTGCTCCGTATCAATTCTGAAGCGGCAGTCGAGGTATGCAGACAGTTAAGACTGCGGAATCTGTCGGGGATCATCGTAGTTGATTTTATAAATATGAAGCAATCGGGCTCAATGGATATTATAAAAGATATCCTTGAACAGGAGCTGGCAAAGGATTCTGTTCCGGCAGCATTTGTGGATGTTACTAAGCTTTCTCTGGTAGAATTGACCCGAAAAAAAATTCGCAAATCGTTGAAAGAACAGTTGACAAAATAAAACCAAAATGGTAGAGTGTACTAGTGTGCCGCACAGTGAGGTATAAGTTCGCATATTTTTATGCGACACCACAACTGGCGAGTTTGATTAAGGAGGTAAACCCTATGTACGCAATTATAGCAACAGGCGGTAAGCAGTACAAGGTAGCTGAAGGAGACGTAATCAGAGTTGAGAAGCTTGGAGCAGAAGCTGGCAGCGAAGTAACATTTGACGACGTTATTTTAGTAAGTACTGATTCAGACGTTAAATGTGGTGATGCAGTTGCAAACGCAACCGTTACAGCATCTGTAATTGGTGATGGCAAGGCTAAGAAGGTAGTTGTTTACAAGTACAAGAGAAAGACTGGCTATCATAAGAAGAATGGTCACAGACAGGCTTATACACAGGTTGAGATCAAGTCAATCAACGCATAATCTGTTATGATAAAGGTAACCATTTATAAAAACGCTAATTCAGACACAATGGGATTTTATGTATCCGGTCATGCAGGATATGCAGATTCAGGATCTGATATCGTATGCAGTGCTGTATCGGCACTTGCGATCACGGTTGTGAATTCTGTTGAACGCTTTTGTGAGGAAGCATTTCATGTAGACAGCGATCAGAAAAACGGAGATATGAAGTTTCTGTTTGATGAACAGCCGGGACATGATGCCTTACTGATCATGGGAGTGTTTGAGACAGGTATTACGGATATCAGTGAATCCTATAGTGATTTTGTTTGTATAACCTTTAAGGAGGTGTAATTGAAATGATGAAGATGGAACTTCAGTTTTTTGCTCATAAAAAAGGTGTGGGTTCTACTAAGAACGGCAGAGATTCCGAGTCTAAGAGATTAGGAGCTAAGCGCGCTGACGGTCAGTTCGTTAAGGCTGGAAACATCCTTTACAGACAGCGTGGAACAAAGATTCATCCAGGTCTTAACGTTGGTATCGGCGGAGATGATACATTATTCGCTACTGCTGATGGTATCGTTAGATTTGAGAGAAAGGGTAGAGATAAGAAGCAGGTTTCTATTTACCCTGTAGTAAATGAGTAATATTACTTAGTTTATGCATGTTATTAGCCGGAGTAAATATAGTTTATTCCGGCTTTTTCTTTACATACGGATGTATGTATAAAGGAGGAAAGCAATGTTTGCAGACAGAGCCAGAATATTTATCAGAGCAGGAAAAGGCGGAGACGGACATGTATCCTTCCGTCGTGAGAAATACGTGCCGGACGGAGGTCCGGATGGCGGAGATGGCGGCAAAGGTGGAGACGTGATCTTTGTAGTAGATGAAGGTTTGAACACCCTGACTGATTTCAGACATATAACAAAGTACAGAGCACAGGATGGCGAACCGGGCGGTAAGAGAAACTGTCATGGCGCAAATGGTGCAGATGTTGTATTAAAAGTTCCGCCAGGAACTGTCATTAAGGATTCTGAGACAGGAAAAGTGATCCTTGATATGGCAGATAAGAAAGAACCGGTCGTACTGTTAAAGGGTGGACGAGGTGGACGAGGTAACCGTAATTATGTTACGTCAACCATGCAGGCTCCAAAGTACGCACAGCCGGGACAGCCGGCAAAAGAATTGATCGTCGATCTGGAACTTAAGTGTATCGCAGATGTCGGTCTTGTTGGTTTCCCAAGCGTAGGTAAATCAACCTTCCTTGCAAGAGTTACAAATGCAAGACCAAAGATTGCAGAATATCATTTTACGACACTGACACCAAATCTTGGTGTTGTAGATCTCGGAGAGCATAATGGATTTGTTATCGCGGATATTCCGGGAATCATCGAAGGCGCAGCAGAGGGTGTCGGACTTGGTCTGGAATTCCTGCGTCATATCGAACGTACAAAGGTGATCATCCACATTGTTGACGCAGCTTCGATCGATGGCAGAGATCCGGTCAATGATGTAAAGATCATTAATGAAGAATTGAAAAAATACAACAAGGATATCGAAAGCCGTCCAACGGTTATAGCGGCAAATAAGATCGATGCCTTAGATGAGATCGGTTACGAGACTGTGATCGAGATGTTAAAGGAAGAATTCGAAAAAGACGGTGTGAAGATATTCCCAATCTCAGCAGTATCCGGTAAGGGTATTTCCGAGCTTTTATGGTATGTCAACGACCTTGTAAAGAATGCACCGGATGATGTAGTCGAATTCGAACCGGAGGTTGATCTCGATTTCCATGATAATCCGGATCTTCCTTTTGAGGTCAGCTACAATGAAGAAGATGACGTATATGTGATCGAGGGACCTCGTATTGAACGTATGCTTGGATATACGAATCTGGAATCAGAAAAAGGATTTGAGTTCTTCCAGAAATTCTTAAAGACAAACGGTATCTTAGACCAGCTGGAAGCGCTTGGAATCGGCGAAGGCGATACCGTTCGTATGTATGGACTGGAATTTGATTATTATAAATAAAGATAAATGTGATAACAAACCGGCAGGTGATTCTGCCGGTTACAGGATATAAGTTAGGAGTATACTATGACAAGTAAGCAGAGAGCATATTTAAAAGGACTGGCAATGAATATCGATCCGATCTTAAACATCGGCAAGAGTTCCCTGACACCGGAATTTACACAGTCTGTAAATGAAGCGTTAGAGGCCAGAGAGCTGGTTAAGATCTCAGTATTAAAGAATTGTCTGGATGATCCGAGAGAAATGGCTGCCATGATCGCAGAACGTACCAAATCAGAAGTCGTTCAGGTCATCGGCCGTAAGATCGTATTCTATCGTCCATCCAAAGAGCATAAGAAAATCGAGCTTCCAAAATAATATGAAAGATCAGAACATGAAGATTGGTATTTTAGGCGGCAGCTTTAATCCGGTTCATAACGGCCATCTGGAGCTTGCAAAACAGGCTCTGGCGCAGTTTGCACTGGATCAGATCTGGCTGATGCCGAATCATATCCCGGCATACAAGAAGTGGGACAGATCGGTTACAAATGAAGACAGACTCCATATGGTAGAGCTTGCAGTAAAGGATCATGACAGACTTCGTTGTTCGGATCTGGAATTACAGCGTGGCGGAGTTACCTATACCGTTGATACACTGGCACAGCTACATGAACAGTATCCGGATACGGAATGGTATTTCATCATGGGTGGGGATTCGATCCTTGCATTTGACAGCTGGAGAGAACCGGACAGGATTCTTTCTCTCTCTAAATTGATCGTTACAACGAGAGATCAGATCCAGGCGGAAGATATCGAGGCTAAGATCCGGCATTTAAAGAAACTATATGCAGATGCGGATATCAGACAGATGCAGATCCATCCGGTTGATGTGTCATCGTCCGGCATCCGGGAAGCCATTAAAAACGGACAGGATATATCAGGAGCCGTACCAATGGCAGTATACCGCTATATTAAGGAATATGGGCTATATCAGACGGATGAAAACCTTGATCAAAACCTTGATCAACAGACAAATAATTGACGCAGATTGGTAAAACAGTATAATATAGCTCAGAAACAATTTACAGGAGAAGGGGCAGAACAATGAACAGACAGGAAATGAGAGAGAAACTTCAGAAGAAACTGACAGATCGAAGATTTGAGCATTCGTTAGGGGTAGAATATGTATCAGGCTGTCTGGCTATGGTACATGGTGTAAATGTAGAAAAAGCACTGACTGCAGGACTATTACATGATTGTGCAAAGTGCCTTTCACCGGAAGAAAAGATCGAGCGTTGTACGAAGAATAATCTTCCGATCAGCGAATGTGAATATAATAATCCGGAACTCTTACATGCCAAGCTTGGGGCATTCTACGCAAGAGAAAAGTACGATGTAAAGGATCCGGATATCCTGTCTGCAATCGCATGTCATACCACCGGAAAACCGGCAATGAATATGCTTGAGAAGATCCTGTTTGTTGCAGACTATATCGAGCCGAACCGGAAACCATTAAAGGAGATCGAGGAGATCCGGAAGGAAGCATTTACCGATATTGACAAATGCATCGTTCATATACTGAAAAATACTTTATCGTATCTTGAGACCACAACGGATGATACTGATCCGATGTCAATCGATACTTATAATTATTATGTTGCTCATCAATCGGTAGCGGATAAGCTGAAAGAAGACGATATTTAAACAGGCAACAATAAATAAACGGATGGGGTACAATATTAAAATCAATATACAGAGCAGGAGGAGCGTCATATATGAATACAGCACAGGAAATGGCAGCAATTGTTTATAAAGCCTGGATGATAAAAAAGCCTTTGATATTAAGATACTTGATATTAAAAAGATCTCTGCTGTAGCTGATTATTTTGTTATTGCAGACGGAACAAACAAGAATCAGGTACAGGCGATGTGCGACAGTGTGGAAGAAGAAATGCACAAAGCCGGATATTCTTTAAAAAGTGTGGAAGGATATTCACAGGGAGGATGGATTTTGTTAGATTATTATGATATAATTGTTCATATCTTTTCGGATGAGGCACGCAGATTCTATGATATCGAACGCATCTGGAATGATGCAGCCGATGTAACAAAGGATTTACTTTCATAGATATGTTTTTGGGGTAGGTATGAACGATAACAGATTATTAAAAGACAATTATATAAAGATCAATCATATAGCAGCGAAGTGTATGCGTTTTTTTTGTTGCACTGATAGTTGCGTTATGGGCATTTGCATTTTTCAGCAGAGAATGTACCTTGTAGTGGTTACGATATGTATGGTTCTCTGCTGTATTTTTTCGCTTATTCCAACACTTGTTATTGACTTTTTCAAGCATGACAGGAATGAGGCAATCAAATATGTAGTCATATGTATCGCAGTTTTTAACTGTATGATATTGAGCTCTGTATTTTCCCATATGGCACTGGTTGTCTGGATCTTCCCGATCCTGCTGACATCGTTATATTATAATAAGACGCTGGTCGTATTTACTGCGCTGATGTCTACTGTCGGTGTTATCCTTGCAGATTTTATCAATCTTACATACTGTGATTTCATGGTTGCGCCGATTTATCTGGACTATACAGACAGCATGGTCTTATCGGTATTTCCATGTGTGATCACGATTCTGATCCTGTCACTCGTTGCATATTTCATTGTATCCAGGAACTCTACGATGCTGAATTCCGTAATTGATAACGCAGAAGAAGTAAAGAGCAATCAGAAAGAGCTGATATTTGCATTTGCTGAATTATCCGAGAGTAAATCCAAATATACAGGAGAACACATCAAACGTGTAGCAGATTACATGCGGGTGCTCGGAAAGGCATCCGGTTTTGATGATGATTACGTTGATAAGCTGTCAACGGCTGCCATGATGCATGACATCGGAAAGCTTATGATCAGTGAGGAGATCCTGGATAAGCCCGGTAAACTGACAGATGAAGAATTTGCGATCATGAAAAGTCATGTTCTCTATGGTGATGCACTTCTGGAGCATTGTCCGGGTGAGATCATGCAGATTGCAAGAACGATTGCAAAGGAGCATCATGAACGCTGGGACGGAACAGGATATCTAGGTATGAAGGGTGAGGAGATTGCCTATATCAGCCGTTTAATGGCGGTATGTGACGTTTTCGATGCACTTACCTCTGAACGGTACTACAAGCGCGGATGGTCCGTAGAAGAGACGTATAATGAGATCGTAAGCCTGTCCGGAAAGCATTTTGATCCACAGGTTGTAGAGCTGTTCAAGCAGAACTTTGACGCATTCAAGGAGATCGCAGAGAGACAGCCGGATAAACAGGTATATTAATTAAAGATGATATAATAAAATGCACCTCTTAATTGATATTCCTCTTGTCGAGTAGACAGGTGGAATATCAGTTTGTCAGGTATTTGTTATGCCTGATATCGTTTGAGGTGCATTTTTATAAAAAATTTGAACAAATTAAGTATGATTAGATAAAATTGCGGAACAGACCTATCACACGGCCTAGGATCTCGCAATGTTCGACAAGGATCGGATCCATATAATCATTTTCCGGCTGTAACCGGATATAACCATTTTCTTTATAAAATGTCTTAACTGTTGCAGAATCCTCGATCAATGCAACGACGATTTCGCCATTTCTGGCAGAAGAGCACTGCTCAACAATTACAAGATCCTTTTCATAAATACCTACATTGATCATACTGTCACCCTTTACACGAAGCATAAAGGTCTGGTTATTCGTATTATGAATATATTCCGGTGGAACAGGGAAATAGTCTTCGATGTTCTGTTCAGCAAGGATAGGCTGACCACAAGAAACCGTTCCAACGATAGGGATGTTTACCAGTTCCCGTTTGGTAAGTGAAAAATCATCGTCTATGATCTCAATTGAGCGGGACTTTGTCAGATCCCTTCTGATATAGCCCTTTGCCTCTAATGATGATAACTGAGCATGTACAGAAGAAGTAGACTTCAGATCAACAGCCTGACAGATTTCTCTGATTGATGGCGGATACCCCTTTGCAAGAATCTCATGACGTATATATTCAAGGATCTGCGTTTGCTTATCCGTGAGCTTTTCTTTACCCATATGTAAATCCTCCTAAATGTATTTAAAAACTTATATAAATAATAGTAGCACACAATTGTTTGTTTTGCAAACAAATGTTCTTTTTCTTGTGTGTGTTTTTTTCCCCATCCATATTGGTATTATAAAGGAGTGATCGGGATATGACGAATGTATTTTCGAGTAATCCATACAAATGTTCGAAAATATATTGACAAATGAACAACTGTTCGATATAATTTATTCAAACATTTGTTCAGAAGATTATATTATATATAGAATTGAGTTTTAAGGAGGAAAAGAACATGAAGAACGTAGTAAGATTTATCAGTACAAAGAAGATTTTCATTATAGCAGGTATTATTCTGGTTACAGTATTGTATATCCTTATATCACATAAGGATTCACCGGCAACCAGCGCATCGAACGCAAGTAAGAAATATTATAAATGTATCACCATAGAAGAAGGAGATACCCTTTGGGACATCGCAAATGAATACAAGACGGAAGAGTATGCTTCCACACAGGATTATATCGATGAAGTGCTTGCGATGAATAATCTGAATACAGATGTCATCGTAGATGGAACTAATTTACTGATTCCATATTATAAAGTAAATGATTACGAATAAATAATAAAAAGTATCTGTTATGCAATGTTATATTGACTGTCTGTTTGAATTAAGATTTACCATATAACATAAAAACAGATACTTTTTATTTTTAAAAACAGGAGTATATATATAATCATAAAACAAGTATAGAATACAGAATAAATTCTATACTTAAATCCGATTATCTGGCATCTTTATTGTAAAGTCTTGGATTGTCAATCTTTACAGGCCAGCCATCCAGAGTTCCTCGTTCAATAGCGGAAAAAATCCGTTGTTTGCAACCGGGAGTTTCCTTTTCCAGCTCCGCCAGTGCCTGTTTTGCATATTCACGTTTCGTATATCCATCGGCAGGACATGGACTTTTAATCACAGGAAGCTGCATATCATTTTTAAAAGAGATAATTTCACCTTCGTTTATATACATAAGAGGGCGAATAACCATCAATTTGCTTTTATCCAGATATGTTTTTGGTGAGAAAGTATGGATTCTGCCTTCGAATAATAAGGACATTAAAAAGGTTTCAATAAAATCATCCTTATGATGCGCATAAGCGATCTTATTACATCTGAGATCATTTAGTTTCTGATTTAATGCACCTTTTCGCATTTTCGCGCATAGAGAACATGGATTTTTCTCTTTACGGATATTAAATACTATATCATATATTTCTGTATCTACAATATAATAAGGAACATAAAGTTCTTTGCATAATTGTTCGATCTTTGTAGTATCAAAATTATCAAAACCGAGATTAACTGTAATAGCGATCAGATCAAATTTTTTTGGATAGAATCGTCGTAATTCAGCCAGAGCATAGAGTAAAGTCAGGCTGTCCTTACCACCAGAAATTCCAACTGCAATTTTATCACCATTATCGATCATTTCATATGAATCGATGGCACGTCTAGTATAACTTAATAACTTTTGTAAATTCATATAATTACCTCAAAATGATAAGATTTGTTTCATAACCGTGTATATTATACTTATAAATGAAATTTGTTTCAAGGAGATATCTATACAATTCTTCGAAAGACAATCTTAACAACATATGAAGGAAATTCTACAAGAATAAAACGGATTTTTGTTTGACATGAAATAAAGAATTGCATTTGGAGTCAGAGTGTGATATAACTAATTTAACAGGCATAACTATTCGCTAAACTCAGGTTTTACGAAAAGTTGTGTCGGAATAATAGGAAGGTAAATCTATTATGGCAAATGAATATACAAATGACATCAATATAAAAAATACAATTTCACTAAGAGATATTCTTGCAGAGCTTCCTTCATATGTCAAGGTTGTCTTTCGAGGAATTGAAAATAAGGCTTCATCCAGAACGCGACTTGGTTATGCCATCGACATAAAGACATTTTATAACTTTTTATGCAGCGAATGTCCACAGTTTCGTGGACGTAAGCCGATCGATATCACCTTGGATGATATTTCAAGGCTTGAGGCTGAAGACATCGAGGAATATCTGGAATATTTGAAATATTATGAAAAAAACGGAAAGATCTATACGAACGGTGAACAGGCAATTAAACGTAAATTATCGGCTTTACGTGTATTCTATGCATATCTCTATAAAAATAACCGTATAAGTTCAAATCCGGCTGAAAAAGTAGATATGCCAAAGATTCATGGAAAAACAATAACCAGATTAGACATAAATGAGATTGCGGATTTTTTAGATGCTGTTGAATATGGTGATCATTTAACCGAGCACCAACAGGCATATCATGCAAAAACAAAGGTTCGTGATCTTGCAATTCTAACCCTTATGCTGGGAACCGGCATAAGGGTATCGGAATGCGTCGGCATCGATCTGAATGATGTGGATTTTAATAATGGTCGAGTGAAGGTAACCAGAAAAGGCGGTTATGAATCTTATGTCTATTTCGGTGATGAAGTTACAGATGCTTTAACGGATTATTTTGAGGAACGCAAACATATAGAGCCTGTATCCGGACATGAAAATGCTCTATTCTTATCCAGTCAGAGAAAACGAATGTCTGTTCGTTCTGTTGAAATGTTGGTGAAGAAATATTCTGAAGGTGTTATCCCTATGAAGCATATCACTCCACATAAATTAAGAAGTACCTATGGTACAGAATTATACAGGGAAACCGGTGATATCTATCTGGTTGCTGATGTCCTTGGACACAGTGATGTAAATACGACAAGAAAACATTATGCAGATATGGATGAGGACAGACGACGAAGTGCAAGAAATCGTGTTCAGTTGCGGGAAAAACGCGACAATTAAAAAATGCGCTGAGTTTTTCTCAGCACATTTTTCATTATGTAAAATCATTTGTCATTTATCCGAGTCATAAAGTATTATCAAGAATACCTGTATGAATGGTTATTAATTATATGTATTATATATTGCATTAATATTTGGTAACGGCATCGTATAACATATCTACACAATTATCAATTCCAAACTGGCTGGAATTCAGGCAGATATCGTAGCCTTTCATCTCGCCCCAACGCTTGGATGTGTAATAGTTGTAGTAAGATGCACGCGACTTATCTTCTTTACGGATCAGATCCTTAGCTTTCGCATCAGTCAGTTCATATTTCTGCGCAATACGTTTTATACGATCATCGATATCTGCATATATAAATGCATTTACAATATTGGAATAATCTCTTAAAGCATAATCGGCACAACGACCTACAAATACGCAGGAACCATCTTTTTCCGCAATAGATTTGATCGTGTCAAATGCAGCCAGGAATACCTTATGATTCAGTGGTAGCTCGCCGGATGTTCCGAATCCCAATGAATACGGATCCATTACCAATGTATAGAGAAAACTGTTTGTTGGTTTCTCGTCAAAATTCTCAAATAATTCTTCGCAGATGCCACTATCTCTTGCCGCGATCTTTAAAAGTTCCTTATCATAAAATGGAATACCAAGCTTTTCAGCAAGTTTCTGTCCGACTTCTCTTCCGCCACTTCCGAACTGTCGTCCTATTGTAATGATTTTGTTGCAAGCCATAATAAAAGCCCCCTTTGCAAGTATGATTTTAATTTGCTATAAAGAATAAACAACTGTTTTCTGTATAAAAACTATAAATTTGTTTACTTTTTATAGTAAAAATTATAACATTTCCACAAAAAAATGTAAATCAAAAAATTCGTTTTATATTAATTTTAATATAAAACGAATTTTAAAGCTCCAGTTGTTTTAACAGTTTCTGGAAATACTCAGGGAGTTCACTTGAAAATTCCACATATTCTTTTGTAGACGGATGAATAAAACCAAGTACACCGGCATGAAGTGTCTGCCCCTGCAGGTGATATGGCTGATTTTAGGTCCATATACGGCATCTCCTAAAAGCGGATGCTTGATATGTGCCATATGGACACGGATCTGATGTGTCCGTCCGGTTTCCAACTGACATTCGATCAGACAGAAATTGTTTTTCAGTTTTTTCAGAACTTTATAATGGGTGACTGCATGTCTGCCATTCTTATAATTAACCGCCATTTTTTTACGGTCGGTTGGATGTCTTCCAATCGGAAGATCTACCATACCTTCATCTTCTGTAAAATAATTATAGCAGATCGCATAGTATTTTCTTGTAATCGAATGAACGGCAAGCTGCTCCGACAGAAAATTATGTGCAGCATCATTTTTGCAGACAACAAGAAGCCCGGTTGTGTCCATATCAATCCGATGCACGATACCGGGACGAAGTTCTCCGTTAATGCCAGATAAAGAATCCTTGAAATGATACATCAGACCATTTACCAGTGTTCCGGAATAATGTCCGGGAGCCGGGTGAACGACCATGCCCTTTGGTTTGTTTACAATGATGATATCATCATCTTCATATACGATATCAAGCGGAATATCTTCCGGTTCAATTTCTACAGGTAAAATATCCGGGATCGTAATATCTATTTTGTCACCAGACGCGATTTTCAAGCTTGGTTTTGCCTTTTTATCATTTACCAGTACATTTCCATCATCTAACAGTTTTTTCAGAAATGAGCGCGAATAATCGTCAAAGTAATCGGCTAAACTTTTATCAACCGTTTGCCTTTCCAGTTTTCATCTGCTTCAATATTATAAGTTTCCATATATTATTCCTGCTCTGAATCTTTCTTTGACTTTCCAAATAGATCGTCCAGTTCATTATCCTTGTATTTGAACAGGATAAAAACCAACAGGATGATCATACTACAGGTTACATAGATATCTGCAACATTAAAGACCGGAAAATTGATCAGACGGAAATCAAACATATCTATTACATAACCAAGACGGATACGATCGATCATATTTCCGACAGCTCCGGAAAAAACAAAAATAAATAAAATCCGAAGATCTTTGTACCTATTCATCTTTAACATCCGAACATAAAAATATACAAGAAATGCCAGAACAAGAATGGTTATTGCCAGTAGAAAATAACGCTTTCCCTGCAAGCTGCCCCATGCAGCTCCTTTATTTTGAATATATGTAATATGAAAAACCTGTTTGATAACAGGTATTGTGTCATATAAAGCCATATGACTTGTGATCAGAAATTTCACAATCTGATCCAGTCCGATCAAAAGAAGTATACTTATACATGCAAGAATACTGTTTTTTTTCATTATCGTTACCTTTCTGGAGTATATCTTTTATTAGCAATTCCCTGTCCGACATTCATTCAGACAGGGAATTAAAGAAAAATTCTATTATATTATTCGTTTCTGAATTTGAATGGATCAACAAATGATCCACCACCTAAATTTTTTGTGTAAACAGAAGAATCACTGGCAACATTGCTGCTGTCTGCACTTCCACCAAGTGTGGAATCGCCCATTCCTGAGCCTCCGCCACCGCCGAGTGTAGATTCTTCTCTGCCCTGAGGATCTCCTCCAAAGGATGCAAAGGAACCTGATCCGGCGTTTTCACTGCCAGATGAACCTGGTGTATAGACGGCAGCATTTCCGTTGAAATACTTGGCATCCTTCATGATCTCATCAAAGTCTACTCCCAATTCTTCATTAATTGGATTGGTAGCAAGAAACTGAAGATGAGAATCCATCAGATTTTTAAATGCCATTGTATAATCACGATACTGCTGTTTGATTCCTTCAATGCTGTCTTCAATCCGATCCAGCTCTTCCCGTGCCTGATGAACTATGTTATTTGCCTTGATTTTGGCATCATTTTCAATGATCTTAGCCTTGTCATTTGCATTCTTCGTAGCTTCTTCTGCATTCTTCTCTGCAAGCATAAGTGATTTCTGAAGCTTCGATTCTGTTGTTCTGTAATGAACCAGACTATCGGTAAGTGTTTTTACCTGATTTGTTAATTCAGCATTAGACTTATATAATTCCGTATAACTCATGACAACAATGTCAAAAAATGAGTCAACATCTTTTTTTGTATACCCCATGCCATGCTGAAATTTCTTTTGTTGTAAATCAACAGGTGTAAGCATTTGTAATCCTCCCTATCATACCTTCAGAATATGTTGATACAGACTGATATCAAAATTGACTTAATATTTTCCTAATTCAGGAGAAAGAAAAGCATCATTTAATAACTCTTCTCTGAGATCGCCTGATACATAGATGTCAGCAGGTGCTGCAATAAATATATTACCGGATATCGCCTGTAATGAACCATCTAAGGAATAACATGCGCCGGCAATGAAATCAATGATACGCTGGGCTGTTGATAACTCCATACCTTCCATATTGATCACAATCGCCTGACCACCCTTTAAATGGTCAATGATCATCTGGGCATCATCAAATTCATCTGGTTTAATAACAAATACCTGCTGGGAACCTCCCTGGCTTCTGTTGTTAAAAGATACAAGTTTTGAATTGCCTGATGATGCTGGAGCTGATGTTCTGGCAGCTTTTGTAAATTTCTGCTTTTTTGCAGGCTGGGCTGCTGTCTGTGATGCAGCGGTAAAGGAAGATGCACGTCCGTTTACAGCTTTGGTCTTTGGAACATAATCCTCTTCGAAATCCTCTTCGTCATCGTCATCATATTCATCATCTTCAAATAAATCATCTTCATATTCATCACTGGACTCATCTACTTTGAAAAAATCCAGAAAGCTTTTTTTTCCATTCTTTGCCATAATGGTTCTCCTTTAAATATTATAATTTCTTTCACCGAAGATACCGGTTCCAACTCGGACCATGGTAGCACCCTCCTCGACAGCTACTTCATAGTCATTTGTCATACCCATTGATAAGACATTCATATGAACATTATCAATGTTTTTAGAATTGATGTCAAGTAATAATTCCTTAAGGCGACGGAAGTGCACGCGATTCTCTTCCGGATTGGCTACAAATGGTGCAATCGTCATCAGTCCATCAATATGTATATGAGGAAAGTCTTTGATCTGCCGGATCAGGTCTTCCGTTTCCTCAACGGATACACCAAACTTGCTTTCTTCCCCTGCAACATTTACTTCTATTAAAACAGGAACAACAACATTATGCTTTGCTGCTTCTTTTTCAATCGTTTTTGCAAGATTCACGGAATCAACAGAATGTATCAGGCAGACCTTATCAACGATATATTTGACTTTGTTCGTCTGCAGATGCCCGATCATATGCCATTTGACCGGTCTGGATATATGTTCATATTTATCGACCAGTTCCTGAACCTTGTTCTCTCCAAAATTTTCAGCATCTGTATTCTGTAATAATTCTTCAATATCACTTAACGGTTTGGTCTTGCTGACAGCGATCAGAGTAACCGCATCCCTGTTCCGACCAGCCCGTTTGCATGCTTCTGTGATCTTTTTATCTATGCTTTCGTAATTTTCCTGTAACATCATTCATCACTCCTAATATATGATCTGGTTTTCCTTTACGGAGGTGGCATCCAATGCGATCCTGTCGTAAGCAGAGATACCATATGCGGTATTTGGATCAATGATCGAATAATCATCACCATCTACAATAACATCAATCTGCTTAAATACTGCAGTACCTTGTGTAACGCAGAAAACACCTTTTAATTTGTATGTGCCGGCGGTAGATGTGTTAAATGTAATATCTGATTCGTTTGCTGCAAGAACGGTATTATCATCTATATCTGCCGGGTCCACATAACAGAAATGATCATCTGTAAAATATATAGTAGGGGATATCTGTTCAACCGAAGTTGTTCCATCCGCTGTTAATACGATCTTATTAAAATATTTTTTCTCGGTTGTTCCGCTTCCTCCAGTCAGATAGCTGACTGGGATCATCAGAACATCCTTTTCGGTAATCGCTGAATTCGGAATCTTTAGTCCTTTTGTTTCTGAGAATACAAATGTGATATTCAAATAACGATCAGCGACATATTCTGCCAGATAACGGTGCATATTTATAATAATGAAATAATTTCCATCCTGTTCAACTGTTTCATACTTTGCAGATAACCGTCTGGATGAATCATTGATTGTAAACCGGATTGTTTCGTTCTTTTTGATTTTTTCATATTCTTCTTTCGTAAGCATGACTGCAATCTTCCAGTTTTCATCATCTATGATCTTATATATAGGTTTCCCGGACTCAACCACATCGCTTTTTTTCAGCATTTCTTTGGTATATTTTGTTTTATCAAAATCATCTGCTGAAAGATTGTTGATATCATAACCTTCAAAGCCATCCATGTAATAGGTTACAATACCGCTGACATTTGATTTCGAAGCTGAAAAAGTTGAATCAAATGACTGGTTTGAAGATAACTGCTCAAGCGCCATATCTTCATACATTTCCAGAACCTTATTGTCCATGGAATTTTTAAATTCATATACTTCTGAAAAATCTGACGGTGAAAATCCTGCTTTAAAAATCTGAATCTGTTTGCTTAGATCTTTATAATCATTATCGGATAACACACTGCTTCCGCTATTTTGAACATCAAACAATGCATCCTGCATGGAACCGGTTTCATCAACAGAATATACACTGGCACCCTTTGCAACTTTTTCGCCATCCCGGATATAATAGCAGACATATCCGGAGGTAGAGCTGTAATTCAAAGTTTCTTTTCTCACAGCAAGTCCGGTGGCAGTAAAATTCGTATCATAATTGCTCTCTTCCACCTGAAATACACTCAGATCATGGTCACCAAGCGACATAATGATACGAATCAACATGTATACAAACATAATTGCAAATATGATAAATCCAAAACTGATCTTCACCGGCTGCCATTTTCTCTTCTTTCTTCTTATGGAAGCCATATATATCTCCTTTTACTCCATATAATATGTGCGTATAAGACAGTTGATATGGAACTATAAAGCAGCAATGATATTATCTTTATATTCGTCCGGAACATCGGAACTGTCCGTTGCAAAACATATTATAATACTGATATTAAATTTCTCACTGATATTATTAATGATATCCAGTGCTACTTTTACCTGCTCTTTATTGACATAAGCAACAGATGTAAAATTATCAATGTAAATCTTCTCTATATCTTTTGTCTGGGAAATTATTCCGAGAACAAACCCTGCAAACATCTCCAGATTATTAACTTCATAATTAGTGCAGTTGATCATACGGACACGATTACTCAGCTCATATAAGTGCTTGTTATTATTGTCGATAAATACAACAGAACCTGCTACAACCTTTACTTCATTATTGACCTTGTCAATTAAAACCTTTGTTTTTCCTTTTCCTTTATCACCTGTAATAATCTGAATCATAATAAACCTCCTGAATGATTTAAAATATATTAAAACAGTTATTTGATTAACTGTTTATTTTGCAGTATTGATCAACATTGTCATATCATTATATAACGTACTACGGTCTTCTGCACCTGCGATAACAGCGATATATTTGTCGCCGGTATCATCCTTTACAAATTCAAGGATCAGACAATTACCCGCAGCCGTCGTCGTTCCCGATTTCCAGGATCCCAAAGAATATCCTTCCGGGAACTGAAATTCACCTGAAATATATCCATTCGTCGCTTCTAATGTAACGCTTCTTGTTTCACCATTTGCATCTGTATATGTAAAATCATAAGATGTCAGGGAATCAATCAGATATGCCAGATCATGTTTGATAAATTCTGAAAAGATCAGATAAAGATCATATGCAGTTGTATAATGGTCATCCGAATGCAGGCCGTGGCAGTTCACAAAATGCGTATTCGTAGCTCCAAGCTCATATGCCCGTTCATTCATTTTTTCAACAAATGCATCTTCGCTGCCGGCAATCCGTTCTGCCAGAAGAACACCACAATCATTATAGGAACGGATCAGCAATCCGTATAACAGGTTCTTAACTGTAACTTTACATCCTTTTGTCAGGTCACTAGCTCCGACGTTATTTTCCTGAAAGGTAACGGTATGACTTAAAGTAATGGTTTCATCAAGCGATAAGGAACCATCTTCAATCGCTTCAATCACAAGAAGTCCTGTCATTAATTTTGTCATACTGGCAGGATATATTTTATCATGTGCATTATGGACGACCAACGCTTCCTGTGTTGTATCGTTCAACAGTACCGCAGCTTTTGTATCTTTATAATTATCATCCGCCAGGCTTTCACCATCCGGAATGACCGTATGTTTTTCTCCGAAACTGTCTGTACTGTACAGCGGCAGATTTTCTGATATTCCAAGCACAAGCTGATCACTGGTATCATAGCTTCGTCTGGCACATCCGGTAAACAGGATGCCGATTGTCAGGATGGAAATCAGCAGTTTTATCTGATATTTCATATCAAACTCTCCATTGTTTATTTGTAAAATTCTCTCCAGTCCAAATCGCCCCGATCAAGCGCCTTGATCAGAAGCTCTGCAGTCGCAAGATTGGTTGCTAATGGAATATTGTGCATATCACAAAGTAAAAATATATTATTGATATCCGGCTCATGAGCCTTTGGATGTAATGGATCTCTCAGAAAAATAACCATATCAATATCATTATTTTCAATCTGGGAACCTAACTGCTGTTCCCCTCCGAGATGTCCAGCGATATATTTATGAACATTAAGGTTTGTGACCTCTTCGATCAAACGTCCTGTCGTTCCTGTTGCATATAATTCATTTTTGCTTAAGATTCCTCTGTATGCAATGCAAAAATTCTGCATCAGTTTTTTCTTTGCGTCATGTGCTATTAACCCTATATTCATAGCTCTCCTCCTAATACTTTTTCTTTTGCAGGTTTATGTTCAAAACGAGTCCGATTCCGGCACTCATACTGACAAGCGAACTTAGTCCGTAACTGATGAACGGGAGCGGCAGTCCTGTATTCGGCAAAAGTGCTGTTGCAACTCCGATGTTGATAAATGTCTGGAATGCAACAAGCGCCCCAATACCTGTCGCAATATACATTCCTTTTTTATCTTTTGCATGCCTGGCAACCCGAATACATTGTAACACTATCAGGCATAAAATTGCAATAATAATAACACTTCCAATGAATCCTAATTCTTCTCCGACCGCCGAAAAAATGAAATCTGTCTGCTGCTCAGAAATCAGATTGGTATCTTTTACGGTAGCTACCGTTGAATTGTTGATCCCTTTTCCGGATAGCTGACCGGAACCGATTGCCATAACTGAATTATCCTGCTGGTCAGACGAAGCACCATATTCACTTCCGTATATATGTCCCAGAATACGATTAATCTGATAAGTTTTCAAAAACTGAGGCAGATTATCCTGCTGAATATACCAGATAAATCCTCCAAATGCGGGAACCAGGACCAGAATCATGATACCGATCAGCTTCAGACTCAGCCCTCCGACAAATATAATGATAAAAAGCGTTGCCATAACACAGATTGAGGTTGAAAGGTCTGGTTCGGCCACAATCAGTCCAACAGGAACAGCCAAAAATACTGCAAGCTTTGCAAGTACTTTTGGCGTGTTAAGATTTTCATAATTTTTTTCCAGAAATGCAGCCGTACACAGGATCAGAATGATTTTTGCAAATTCTGATGGCTGAATGGTGAACGAATCTGATATATAAAACCATCGATGAACTCCTGTATCTCCGCCACCGGAACCTGCGACAAGAACCAGAAACAACAGACCGATATTGATGACATAGAGTACCATATAATATTTGCAAATAAAATTATAATCGATCAGTGATACAACGATCATACCGATGATACATGCACTGACACCGATCAATTGTTTCGTCAGGAAGTCCGGACGAACGCTGCAGATCGTAATGCTTCCCATGATCATGGCTGCGATCACGAACAGGATCAGCTTAAAATTATAATTGATCAGTCTGTACTTTTTCTCCGTTGATATGTCCATCTGTTTGAAGTGTTTCATCTTTTTCTTTTTCCTTTTTCATATGTATTCCTTTAACCGGGATCTTGGCGATCAGGAAGGATTCTGAAAGCTGTACGGTTGTATTTGGCGAATCAATATTAACATAATTAGAAACGCATTTACACAGATCATCCCGGATCCTTGTGATGACATCTGGCGTACATCCGATCCGGTCGGCCATCAGGATATATTTTAAACGTTCTCTGGCATAATGACCAGAATTATAACTTACAACATTGTTGATTACCTTGATATCTTTCATTCCTACCACTCACCCCTTTTATGCATGTTTTTTTCGAAATAACCGTTTGAAAGGGTTTCGCCGGATCGATGTATTGTAATCAGTCAAGGGAATACTGTCGCCAAGAATCCGTTTACAGATATCGATATAGGCATTGCCGGATGTTGTATTGCTTCCAGCAAGTGGTTCTCCTTTATTTGTTGATATAACGATCTGTTCATCATCCGGTATTACACCCAGAAGGTTGACGGCTAGAATATCAACAACATCATCGACAGACATCATGTCACCTTTTTTTACCATATCATATCGTACCCGGTTGATGATAAGGTCAATCGACGTAATCTCATTTGCTTCTAACAGCCCGATAACACGGTCTGCATCCCGGATCGCAGATACCTCTGGTGTTGTAACAACAATTGCTCTGTCTGCGGCTGCAATAGCATTTTTAAATCCCTGTTCGATTCCGGCAGGACAATCAATGATTATATAATCAAAATCCGAACGCATTTCATCGATCAATTTTATGATCTGTTCCGGAGAAACAGCGGTTTTGTCCCTGGTCTGTGCACATGGCATTAGAAAAAGCTCCGGATTGTTCCTGTCTTTTATCAATGCCTGCTTATAGCGGCAGTTTCCTTCTACTACATCAACCAGATTATAAACAATACGGTTTTCCAGTCCGAGGACGATATCCAGATTTCGCAGTCCGATATCCGTATCGATCATGACCACTCTTTTTTTCAGACCTGCAAGACCTGTGCCGATATTGGCTGAAGTTGTGGTTTTACCAACGCCTCCCTTTCCTGATGTAACAACAATTACTTCACTCATAAAACACCTCCGTAAATTATCTTTTCATACTGATTTTTAGAATTTTTATCTTATAGTGAAGCTTGCGACAGCGGCTGAAAGATCAGTTGGTCATTTTCACAGTATGCTATCACTGCATCCTTTGTATTTAATTTATCATGAACTGTCGTTTTGCTGCATAGCTGACAGTTCCGATCTTTATATGAACCGGTTCCATGGTAAGAGCCAGTACAAAGCGTTTTTTCTGCAAATCTTTTCCGGCGACTGCACTTCCATGCAAGTTGCCGAGGATAATGATATTTCCACCGGAAATAACTTTTGCTCTTTTTTCAACATTACCAATTATTATAATACTTTTTTTTACTTCAAGTGTTTGACCACTCCGAATGTTTCCGTAAAAAAACAGGTTGTTATCTTCTGAAGATGAAACATTCTGACCTGCGGTATCATCTGGTGATACTTTTTTATTTGAAGCGGCCGTATCTGTAGCAGGAGCTTCATGTCTAATAACATGATCCACATGTGCTGTATGTCCGACAGCGGCGGGCTGCCGGTGTTTTGACCTGTGCGGAGGAATATCAATCTGATTGCAGAGATCCTCTGTTCTCCCTTTATCAGGAATATCGCAAATAAATTCCACCTCAGTCTCCGGCAGATGATTTAATGCAAACAGAATCTGCGCAATCTCCTCTCGGCTCAACTCCCGTCCTTCAAAAGAAACAGAAATTTTTCCTTCTTTTTTTAAAAATGCATTTTGATGCTGTAATTTTTCTTTTATATCCATCAGGAGCTGCTCCAATGGATCATCATTATGAAATATAATTCTGATCCCGTGGCTGTTCGCCTTAATAATAACGTCGGTATTCATGTTTCTTACCTCGTTTTCATAAATATAACTGTTCAAAAATGAATTTATCCGACGTATCTTATCTTTTAATCTGAAAGTGCATTGTTACCGGTGATCGTTGTATTTTCAAGTACATCCGGATCGTATAAATAGGCATATACAAGTCCGGTCAATTCGACTGCATTACCGGAAGAATATCCAAACGGGATTACACTTGTAACCGTAACTTCAGGATTTTTATATGGTGCAAATGATACAAATAACGCATGGTTCGGTCTGGCATCACTCTGCTGGGCCGTACCTGTTTTGCCGGCTACTGCAACATTGATCTGATTAATCAAAGCACTGCTGCTCGTATGGACGGAAACAACCTGACGCATGCCCTGTCTGACAACATTCCATTGCTCGGCAGGAAAATCGAGCTGGTTGTGAACCTTGTGCTCATTTTTATATACAACATTACCGTTAATATCCTTGATATCTGAAACAAGACTCAGGTCATAGCATGTACCACTGTTTGCTAGTGTTGTAACATATCGGGCAAGCTGTGTTGCTGTAAAGTTATTTGTACCTTGTCCAATCGCAGTACGGATCGCATCCGCATCTGATATCTGCGGTTTACTTTCCGGCAGTTCAATGCCGGAGGTGCTGTCAAATCCAAACATACCTGCATATTTCTGAAGCCGTTCTACACCAGTGATATCGCTATAGGTTCCGGTATCTTGTGTTGCCATACGGTAACCCAGTTCATAGAAGAAATAGTTACAGGATTCTTCGATTGCCTTGGATATACCGATTGTCCCATGTGCTGATGGATAAATCCAGCATTTCGCAGGTGTTTCTGTTTTATCAAAATATCCTTTGGTCTGGATCACGTCATTAATACCGATTGCGCCTTCATTCATTGCTGCAAATGCAGTTATCATCTTGAAGGTGGATCCGGGAGCTGTCTGCTGCATCGTTGCTCTGCTGTACATTGGTGTTGTCTTGTCCGACGTAATTTTTGCATAATAATCTGCATCAATGGAATTTGTGAGCTGATTATTATCATAACTTGGATAACTTGTCATTGCTTTTACAGCTCCGGAATTTGGATCAGTCACAACGATCGAGCCGGAACATGGATCCAGTGCCAGCATGGCAGGAGTTATCTCATATTGTTCTATTTTTTTACACATAAAGTCAAAGCTGCTGATGGATCCTGCCTTATAATCGGAATAGTCCTCATCTGTTGCCATATTTAAGATACCCTGGTCATATAACAGATTAATAACCTGACTTCCTGTAAGTTCTCCTGATATTATCATATATTTGAAAACAAGTTTGTCGAAACTGGTATTATTTTCAAATTCTTTTAAAATATATTCCGTCAGCACATTGTAGATTTCATCTGTATCATAATAGTCACTTTTCGTTGAAATACAGGAAATGTCGATTGCGCCCTGGCTGATCGCATATTTCAGATACTCACACAGCGAAATATTATTATTGATATAAGATACATAGGTATCATCTGTTTTTGATATCTTGCTTGAACTGTAAATGCCTGCATCACTTAATTGTTCGCAGATAAATTCCATATAATCCTGATACTGTTCTGTCAGATTATATAATGGTATATGACTTGAATTCAGGATATCATCCAGTCTTCCAAGTGTATAGCTTTTGGAACTCTGAAATGTATCATTTACTGAACGCTCAAGATCTGTGGCATCCTTTGCTGCCAGATCGTCAATGCTGATAATGTTATTATCAAATAATGCAAAATAAACGTCAGTGATCGGGATATCATCTTTGTCATTTGATGTTGTTACATTTTTAATATGTGCAAGCAGGATGGAAGTAATTTCCTTTTCCAGAGCATTATAACAGTATTTTTGAAGATCCGAGTCAATCGTCAGATAAATGTCATTTCCTGCTACAGAATCCTGCGAATCAATAACCTCGATCACCTTCCCCAGATTATCTACATACATTTTCTGATATCCGTCTTTACCACGCAGATAAGATTCAAATTCACTTTCCAACCCGGCCTTTCCGATCATGTCATCAGCCGTATATTTTTCGGAATCATCCAGATTCTCGTTATATTTGTCCATCTCTTCATTTGAGATATTTCCGATATATCCGATAATATGTGCGTAATAAATAGCATCATTATAGACACGGTGGGATTCTACGTTTACTTCCATGCCTGGTAGTTCATTTGAATTTTCTTTGATCGTTGCATAGCTTTCCTCGCTGATACCATCCGCAAGCTGGACAGACATGTATTGCTGGTAACGGTTCAGCCAGATCTCATACCGGACGGCAAGAATCTTTAATGCTGCTTCATCCGAATAAGTATCTGAAATATTGAAGAGATCCTTTCCTCTCATATAACGGAATACATCTTCTGCTGTTGAGGATGCCTGCTGATCTGTCAGTTTATCGACAGAGCTGGCACTGTATACATTCATAAGAAAAGTATTCAATGATGTTCCTGATACTGTAAACTCAAATCCTTTTCCTGTCAGCTTGATCGGCAGACTGACTGATATTTTATCTCCATTCTGCTCCAGAATCAGGATTGTTTTATATACTATATCATTTCGCAGTTCGTTGGATGTTGTTCCCTGTGCAGCAGCAATCTCTGACAGATCGGTAGCACTGTTATATGACAATGTATAGGAAGCTTCATTATAAGCAATCAGTTTTCCGTTACAATCGTATATATTTCCACGGGTTGCTTTCACCGAGACTGTTTTCACTGATTTATAGGTAAAGCTTTCCTGATACTTTTCTCCGTTTACGATCTGTAGATCAAACAGACGGTAAACCAGTACACCAAAGAGAACCAGAACGATCAATGTCACAACAAACAACCGGTGTTTTACATGTTCTACAATATTTTCTTTTATCAGATTCAAAAATTCTTTTATCATTGTATTTTCCTTCCAGTTCTTATTCGTTTGCTTTTTCCAGACGCTTCAGTGTCTTGTTCACAAATACAAAAAACTTGAATATAAAGAGTGTGATCAATGCTGTATAGATCATTTCCGGAAGAATGATATCCTTCAGATAGGTTGAAAATTCCAGCCTGTTCCGCAACAAGAAAAAGATAATATATGTTGCAAAATTAAAAAACAGATCGTCGATCAGAATGATCAGCATTGGTAAAAGAACATCTTCCACCAGATATAAACGGTGGAAAAATCCATTGCAATATCCAAGAATCATATAAAGTATCATAAACGGTCCAATCGCATATCCAAAATACAGATCATACAGAAAACCGCAGAAAAAACCAACCAGCATTCCTTCTTTTCTACCGCGCATAAGACCAAAAGAAACTGTCAGTATCAGCATCAGATCCGGTGCTGTTCCGGCAATTTCTATATAGGGAAATAATGCAGTCTGTAATACAAAACATATAATGATCAAAATTCCTAATGTAAATACTCGTTTCAATTCTGTTTCAACCTTCTTCTACCATTTAGTTCTGTCAATTGTTTTTAATCTGTAACATTTTTCTTTGTCTGGCGGATCACCAGAACCTCTTCAATATTAGAAAAATCAGCAGCCGGCGTAATATACGCTGTCTTGGTCAGATTGTTGGAATCATTTTCTATCTTTGCAATATAGCCTATATTGATTCCAGAAAGATATTTGCTCGAAACATGTGAGGTCACAACCTGATCTCCTTCTGATATATCTGCATCTTTATCTATATTTTCCGCAAGCAGGTAGCCGTCTGCATAATTCGTTAGGCTTCCGGATACATTACAGATTGCCTGAGCCGGCAGGATTGTTGCATTTACATTTGTTGTATCATCGATGATCGAACGGACCTTTGCATAATCCGCTCCAATCTCTGTGATAATTCCGCACAGACCATTTCCATATAATACATTACAACCAATAGACAGTCCATCATCGGTTCCTTTGTCAATATAAAAGACATCAAACCAGTTTCCGGTATCCTTAGATATAACTCTTGCTCCTGTCTTATCATAATCAGTATACTGTGCATCCAGCTCATACAGCTTCTGCAGCCGGTCCAGCTCATAAGAGTTCTGTTCATATTGGGCAAGTGTGGATCTATAGGTATCCAGTTGTTCCTTTAACTGATCGTTTTCCGCCACGATATCTTCGTAATTTTTCAGTGCTTCTGCCTTGGATTCTACCCAGCTTCCTACTGTATTTACTCCTTTTTGCATTGGAAGAATAAACGTGTTTGTTGCATTACGGACTGACGGCATTATACTGTCAAAAAACAGTGATGCGATCATTAAAACTACACATACTATCGTTAATGCAAGCAAAAAATATTTTGGAGTTATTTCTATTCTTTTTCTGTTACGACGTCTCATTCAACATTCCTCTTTCTGCCAGACTGACAAAACAATTATTCCCTATAATAATATGATCAGATAACAGGATTCCAAGCATTCTGCCTGCTTCTGCTACTCTCTTTGTCAAGCAGATATCCTGTCTGCTTGGTTCCGGATTCCCGGATGGATGATTATGCAGCAAAACAACATATGCTGCGTGATAGCTTAAGGCATCTATAAAGATATCCCTTGGAGATATAACTGCATGATCGATCGTTCCCTCTGATATACAGTTTTCTCCCAACAAACAATGTCTGGAATCAAACAACAGGCTGTAAACCCGCTCTTTATCCAGATATTTGGTACGTTCCATAAAATAATCTGCTATACTCTGCGGATTGCCAAATGTCAGAAATGGCTTATATTCCGCTTCCGCTATCCGTCTTGATAATTCACCGATACATTGCATCTGGATCGCTTTTACATATCCGATCCCATCAATCGACATCAGTTCTTCCAATGTCAGATGCTTCAGCCCGACTAAGCCTTTATGAACCGAATGACGGTTCAGAATACGCTGGGCTGTAACCAGTGCATTTTCTTTTCGGCTTCCGCTTCGAAGTATAACTGCAAGCAGTTCAGCATCATTCAAAGCGGATGGACCACTCTGCTGACATTTTTCATATGGCCGCTCTGTAACAGCCATATCCCGCATTGTAAAATTAGAATTCATATGTCCTCCTTTTCTCTCCGCCTCTCCAATGTCTGAAAGAAAGGTGACATTCGAACTAAATCTACCACACTATAAGGTTATTTTCTACCATTTTTTGCAATGTCATTACAATTCCAAATTTTGCATGCTGATAGGTAAGTCCTCCCTGAAAATATACAGCATACGGTTCTCTCATAGGGGCATCCGCACTAAGTTCAATTGAAGAACCGGATACAAATGCACCGGCCGCCATGATGACAGGAGAATCATATCCAGGCATATCCCATGGTACAGGCTTTACATAACTGTCAACAGGTGCAGCCGCCTGAATCCCTTCACAGAAAGCAACCACACGTTCCGGTGTCTGAAGTTCAACTGCCTGTATGATATCAAAACGATCCTCTGTCTTATTCGGGACTGTCTTAAAACCAAGATTTTCATATACATTTGCAGCAAAAATCGCACCCTTTAAAGCACTTGCCGTAACCGATGGAGCCATGAATAAGCCCTGCGCAAAAGCCTTTGTATTATTTAAAGATGCACCAACCTCTTTGCCAAGTCCCGGAGTTGTAAGACGGTATGCGGCATTTTCCACATATTCCTTCTTACCACAGATATAACCACCGATCGGAGCCAGTCCGCCACCCGGATTCTTGATCAGGGAACCTGCGATCAGATCTGCGCCATAGTCTGTTGGTTCTTGATCCTGAACAAATTCACCATAACAGTTATCTACCATACAGATGATGTCCGGACGGATACTCTTTACAAATGTGATCACTTCTCCGATCTTCTCACAGGATAAAGTCGGACGTACGGCATAACCCTTGGAACGCTGGATCTCCACAAGCTTTGTGTGTTCATTGATCGCATTTCGGATCCCTTCAAAATCAAACTCTCCTTCCGGTGTCAGATCTACCTGGGCGTATGTAACACCATATTCTGCCAAAGAACCCGGTGAAGGGCGAAGTCCGATGATCTCATCCATCGTATCATATGGTTTTCCTGAGATTGCAAGCAGTTCATCTCCCGGTCTTAAGTTACCAAATAACGCCGTACAGATCGCATGTGTTCCACAGGTGATCTGAGAACGGACCAGCGCATCTTCCGTATGGAATACATCTGCATAGATCCGTTCGAGTGCATCTCGTCCGTCATCGGTATAACCATATCCGGAGGAACCTGCAAAATGTGCTTCCGCCAGACGATTATCCTGCATGGCTTTGATGACCTTCATCTGGTTGATCTCACAGATGGCATCGATCGCTGCAAAACGGTCCTTTAAGCTGTCTTCAATCTTCTGACAGTAATCAAATACCCGTTCATCAATGTGTAAGGATGTATAATAATCTTTTAATAATGTGTTCATTTTATCTGCTCCATTTTATTTTATGAAATAATTCCCTTTGACCGCAACTGTTCAAGCATGAAATCCATAATGGTATCTTCTGATGTGAATTCACTCTTATCCACCCAGGTGACTTCTTTTTCCCTCTTAAACCATGTGATCTGACGCTTGGCGAAATGTCTGGTATCACGTTTTAAGATATATAGGGCTTCATCCAGAGATGTTACACCATCCAGATAATCGAGGATCTCTTTATATCCAAGCCCCTGCATGGATATCAGATCTTTTGTATATCCCTGATCCTTTAATGCCTTTACCTCTTCGATCAATCCCTGTTCTACCATGATGTCAATTCGCCTGTCTATTCTATCATATAATTTTGATCTTGCATCATTTAACACAAAATATTCAAAATTATATGGAGAAATCCGTTTGGATTCTTTCTCGTTATGTTCGGAGATCGGGTTTCCTGTCTCTTTATAGAATTCCAACGCCCGGATCACACGTTTGCGATTGTTATAATGAATGGCTGCGGCTGACGCCGGATCCACTTTTTCAAGCATCTGATGAAGGTAGAGATTTCCATGTTTTTCCGCAAGCTGTTCCAGATAAGTACGATAGCTTTTATCATCGTCATTTTCATCGAAATGAATATCGTATAAAACTGCCTGAATATAAAAGCCGGTTCCGCCGACAATGACAGGTATCCGTCCTCTGGCATAGATATCATCCATCGCCTTTGTTGCAAGTTCTTTAAATAATACAACATTAAACGGCTCCTTCGGATCTAATACATCGATCAGATGATGGGGAATGCCATCCATTTCCTCCGGCATGATCTTGGCAGTTCCGATATCCATCTTTCGATAGACCTGCATGGAATCTGCAGAAATGATCTCACCATTTATTCTTTTTGCAAGACCGATCGACAGATTTGTTTTACCTACGGCTGTCGGTCCGGTTAATATAACAAGAGGCTTCATTTGCTGCTCCATTTCTATATAAGTTTAATTACTAAACAATTCGTTTGAATTTCTTTTCCAGTTCTGTCTCTGTCATGGAGATCAGGGTTGGTCTGCCATGCGGACAGGTATATGGATTTTCAAGCTTCATCAACTGATCGATCAGGATGTCTGCTTCCTTAAAGCTAATGGAAGTATTCCCCTTTATCGCAGCTTTACATGCCATTGTGGAAAGTTTACTGATAAATGTATCAATCGTCTGCTTCTGTCCGTTTTCGGATAACTCTCCGATAAATTCCAGAAATAATTCTCTGCCGTCTAATCCGAACAGATTTGCCGGAACGGCTGACAGCTTGTATTCTTTTCCACCGAAGCCTTCAATCTGAAATCCCAGATTCTGGAAAAATTCCAGATTTTCCCGTAAGAACTCTGATTCTGTTCCGCTCAAGGATACGATCGCAGGTGGCATCAGATACTGAGGAATGGCAGTCTTATTCTTATAGTTTGCCATTAATTCCTCAAATTTTACCTTTTCATGTGCGGCATGCTGATCCATGATAAAGAACTTATCTTCGTACTCGATCAGCCAGTATGTCTTAAATAACTGCCCGATGATCCGGTGCTTTTTCTTAGCTTCCGGTGTCAGAAATTTATCTTCAAACATATCCATCTGCTCGTATTTAATCTTAGCTTCCGATGTGATCGGTTCCTGTTTCTTCTGTTCTGATGTTTCGTTAGTCTGTACACTCGCTTCAGCAGAATTTAATGCTGTCTTTGCCGGTTGTGTCAAATACGGAACAATATTTTCAGCAACCATATTATTTGTGATATTTTTACCAGACTGATTATCTTCTTTCAAATATTGGATTTCAACCGGCGAGCTGCTTCTGTTTTCCATCGTAACAGATGGTGTCGGTGTTGGTTGAGCAGATATACCTGAATTTGCCGGTTGCATTGGCATGCCTGGCTTTTCCTGCTGCGCTGGCCTTGCCGGCTGCGGAGGAAGCTCTGCGGCTCTCCTGTTAGCTTCGAATGGCTCCGGGCGCTTCTCCACCTTGCGTTCTGCCAGTGTCTCCGGCCGCTTATCCTTTCCCGGTGTAACAGTCGGGATAAGTTCTTTAAATAACAGCGCCTTTCTGACACTGATATAAGTAAAATCATACATATCCGGTTCATTTATGAACTTCAATTCCCGTTTTGCAGGATGGATATTTACATCGATCAGAGATGGATCAATCTCAAAATTGATAACTGTAAATGGAAATTTATGAACCATAACAAAGGTACGATATGCATCTTCGATTGCCTTTGTTAATATATTGCTCTTTATATACCTTTGGTTTACATAATAATCTTCAAATGAACGGTTACCTCTGGATATACTCGGTTTTGCAAGATATCCTGTGATCTTTACCTGATCATTTGCTGCATGGATTTCCAGAAGGTTATTCGTAATATCTCTACCATATATATGATAGATGATCTCTTTTAGTCTGCCGTTGCCGGATGTAAATAGCTTATCTGTTCCATTCATAATAAACTTAAATGAAACATCCGGATGTGACATTGCCATACGACAGACAAGATCGTAGATATACGAGCCCTCTGTTGCAGGCGTCTTCATGAATTTCTTTCTGGCAGGTGTATTATAAAACAGATTTCTTACAACAATCGTTGTACCAAGCGGTGCGCCGATTTCCTCATTTGAGATCTCTTTTCCGCCGTGGATCTGGTATCTGGTTCCGGTAAGCGCATCTTCCTGCTTGGTGATCAGCTCTACCTGGCAACTGCGGCTATACTAGATAACGCCTCGCCACGGAAGCCTAAGGATGCGATCTTTAACAGATCATCCGCCGTCTGAAGCTTACTGGTTGCATGACGAAGGAAGGCAACCGGAACTTCCTCCTTTGAGATACCACATCCATTGTCTGTGATACGGATAAAGCTCATACCACCTTCTTTGATCTCGATGGTGATCGCAGTTGCACCCGCATCGATGGAATTCTCCACTAATTCTTTTATAACCGAGCCGGGACGTTCGATCACTTCACCGGCTGCGATCTTATCAATTGTATATTGATCCAGTAATTTTATCATAGGTTCTCCTTAACGGATTCGCTCCTGTAATTCATTCAGATATAACAATGCTTTCATCGGTGTCATGTTGGACAGATCTGCATTCTTGATCTCCTCCAGAATGGCACTCTCTTCCGGATTTGCCAGAAATGACATCTGGGTATCGGAAGCACTTTTATGAAAATCATTTGTTATCTTGATATCTTTTAATTTCGTCGTTATATCCGTATCGATAAGCTGGTTGCAGATCTCATTTGCACGATTGATCACGATATCCGGTACTCCGGCAAGCTTGGCTACCTGAATACCATAGCTTCGATCCGCTCCGCCTTTTACGATCTTTCGTAAGAATACGATATCATCACCGTCTTCTTTTACTGCTATACAGTAGTTGTTTACAGAGGATAACTTACCCTCTAATTCTGTCAGTTCATGATAGTGGGTGGCAAATAACGTTTTTGCTCCAAGCAGTTCACTGTTACTAATATATTCCACAACTGCCCATGCAATACTAAGTCCGTCATATGTACTGGTTCCTCGTCCGATCTCATCTAAGATCAGCAGACTGTTCTTCGTGGCATTTCGAAGAATATTTGCGACCTCACTCATCTCTACCATGAAAGTGCTTTGACCGCTTGCAAGATCATCGGATGCCCCTACTCTGGTGAAGATACGGTCACAGATACCGATATTTGCTGAAGCAGCAGGAACAAAGCTTCCGATCTGCGCCATTAAAACGATCAGTGCCGTCTGACGCATATAGGTGGATTTACCAGCCATATTCGGTCCGGTTATGATCGATATTCGGCTCTCAAAATTATTCAGATAGGTGTCATTTGATATGAACATACCGTTGTTCATCATCTTCTCAACGACAGGATGGCGACCTTCTTTGATATCAATTACACCATCTTCGTTAATCTCCGGACGAACAAACTGATTGGCAGATGCCACATATGACAGCGAACAGAGACAGTCTAATAAAGCGATCTGTCTTGCTGTATTCTGCACACGCAGGATCTCACCCGCAATCTTATCTCTGAGCGCAACATAGGTTTCATATTCCAGTGCATATAATTTATCTTCAGAACCAAGAATCGAACCTGCAAGATTGTCCAATTCTTCTGTTGTGTATCGTTCTGAATTTGCAAGTGTCTGTTTTCTTATAAAATATTCAGGTACCAGATCCTTATAGGAATTAGTCACCTCAAAATAATAGCCAAATACTTTATTGAACTTGATGCGAAGATTCTTTATTCCTGTCTTCTGCTTTTCCCGTTCCTCCAATTCTGCAAGCCATGTCTTGCCATCTGTCTTTGCCGATTTTAAAGTATCGATTTCTTCCAGATAACCATCCTTGAAAATACCGCCTTCTCGAATCAGTATCGGAGGATCGTCGTTGATTGAACGCTCTAACAGGTCATAAATATCCTGTAATTCATCCATTTTCTCATAAATATCTGCAAGAAGCCCATCCGGATAGATCTGTAAAAGCTGTCTGATATACGGCAGATATGAAAGGGATGTCTTAAATGCGATCATATCGCGTGGATTTGCGGATCGTAGGGAAATCCTTGTCATCAGTCGTTCCAGATCATAGATCGGGTTCAGATATTCCCGCATCTCATCACGATTGATCATATCATTATTTAACTGATCTACTGCATCAAGTCTTGCTTCGATATCCTTTTTATATATTAAAGGCTGCTCGATCATGCTTCGAAGCATTCTCGCACCCATTGCTGTCTTGGTTTTATCCAATACCCATAACAAAGAACCTCGTTTCTGTTTGTCACGAAGTGTCTCACAAAGCTCCAGATTTCTTCTGGTTGCGGAATCAAGAATCATGAAATCGTCGATAGAATACAGCACGATATGATTGATATGTGCAAGGGAATTCTTCTGTGTCTCATGCAGATACTGAAGCAGAACTCCGGAGGATAAAATACAGTCAGGGAAATCCTTCAGTCCAAGTCCGTCCATATTATTAACTCCGAACTGCCTCATAATTGCATCTTCACAGAGCATTTGATTGAAATAATGCTCCGGCGCTTCAGAAATGGAAATTTTCATTTTCTCCCTAAGATAAATGAAATCCAGATCACAATTCATGAAAGAATGATTGCCGATGATCTCGGCAGGAGAATATTTGTTGATCTCATCCGTAAGCTTTGATAAGGATGGAACTCTCGCTGTCTTAAACTCACCGGTCGTGATATCTACCAGTGAAATTCCGAATGCACCATCGTTTTCAACAATACTCATCAGATAATTATTTCTTGTTTCATCAAGAATTGCATTTGACATATTGGTACCCGGTGTTACCACCCGGATAACCTCACGTTTAACTATGCCTTTTGCAAGCTTTGGATCTTCAACCTGTTCACAGATCGCTACCTTAAAACCATTCTCGATCAGCTTATTCAGGTAGACATCACAGGCATGATATGGAACGCCGCACATCGGTGCACGTTCCGGCTGTCCACAGTCCCTTCCGGTCAAAGTGATCTCAAGAACCTTGGATGCGGTCAGGGCATCATCAAAAAACATTTCATAGAAATCACCAAGTCTGTAAAATAATATACAGTCCTTGTACTGATTCTTCACTTCCATATACTGCTGCATCATTGGTGTTAAAGCTGCCACTGTTTTTTACCCCTATTCTATAAATTCGGTTTATACAAGATTTCCCATATAATAAAAGCCTTTACATTCATCCAGCGAAACATCCCGGATCTCGCCGATCATAGATGGATCACCTTTAAAATGTACCAGAATATTATTTGACAGACGACCGGTTAAGAGTTCCTGATTCTGTTCGCTGACGCTTTCAATCAGTACAGGCATGACCTGCCCTTTATAACGGCAGATCTCCTCACCGCTGATCTCTGATACTCGCTTGATCAGGCGATCAAACCGGTTCTGGATCTCTTCCTTTGTTGCATGATCCTCAAATGTTGCTGCCGGTGTTCCGGTACGCTTGGAGTATATAAATGTAAATGCTGTATCAAACCTTACCCGATTCACTACATCCATTGTCTCTAAGAAATCTTCTTCTGTTTCTCCGGGAAAACCGACAATAATATCGGTTGTAAGTGATATTTCAGGAATCTGTCTGCGGATCTTGTCTACTAATTCCAGATAGGATTCCTTTGTATAGCGACGATTCATCTGATTTAATATCCTGGATGAGCCGGATTGCATCGGAAGATGGATGTGACGGCAGATCTTTTCATTTGCCGCGATCACATCGATCAATTCATCGGACAGATCCTTTGGATGGGAGGTCATAAAACGAACACGTTCAATTCCATCAACTTCTGTCACCTTCTGCAATAATTCGGCAAATGTCATCGGTTCTTCTAACGTCTTTCCATAAGAATTCACATTCTGACCAAGGAGCATGATCTCTTTTACACCCTCCTCTGAAAGCCGCTTAACCTCTCTTATGATGTCCTCCGGTTGTCTGCTGCGTTCTCTGCCTCTAACATATGGCACGATACAATATGTACAGAAATTATTACATCCGAACATAATATTGACACCGGACTTAAATGGGAATTCTTTCTTAACCGGAAGATCTTCCACAACAAGATTGGTATCCTTCCAGATATCCACTACCTGTCCGCCGGCTTCGATACGGTTGCAGTAGATTTCAGCCAGTTTAAATACATTATGCGTGCCAAATACCATATCTACAAATCGATATTTCTTTTGAATTGTAGCTACAACATCCGGTTCCTGCATCATACATCCGCAAAGCCCGATCATCTTATCTGGATGTGTCTCTTTGTCATGTTTCATGATTCCAAGATGTCCGTAGACTTTTCGATTCGCATTCTCACGGACTGTGCAGGTATTATATATAACAAGGTCTGCATCCTCAGAATCACTGCTTGTATATCCGATTTCTTCCAGAATACCGGTCAGCTTCTCGGAGTCTCTTACATTCATCTGACATCCATAGGTCTGGATCGAACAGGTCAGGTTTCTTCCTGCTTTTTTCGCAAGCTCCCGGTAATAACCCCTTGCTTTTTTTATAAAATAATATTGCCGAAATGGTTCTTCGGCAGGACAAGGTTCTGTTATATCGATTTTATCTATTTTTTTATTTATTTCATTAATCATATTTATTGTTCTCCATAAAGCTGTATATCTCTGACGGAGTCAGAAGCTGATCCGGTCTTTCGTCAAATGATTCGCATGAAATCTCCGGCAACACCTGATAATCATAGGCAAATGCAACCGCAGTAAGTTCCGGATGAAGCTTCATATAACGGTCATAATATCCACCGCCATATCCGATCCGATGTCCGTTTATATCAAATACAATTCCCGGGACGATCAGAATTCCTTCCGTCGGATGAAGCATCTCACAGCCGGCAGGCTCTAAGATGCCATACGTACCTACCTTTAGATCGCTCATTCCATGGATCCGATGAAAATGCATATGATCTCCGTATACCTTTGGCACAGCAACGACTTTGTCATCTGTAAGTGCCTGCTTTATAATCTCGACCGTATCCACTTCATTATCCTGACTGACATAGATCAGCAGATGATTGCAATCTTTATATTCATCTGAATTCAGAAATTGCTTCCTGATCTGCGCTGAAGCAACGGTCACCTGCTCCGGTGTTAAGGCACGCCGCTTTTGTTTATATTGTTTTCTTAGTTCTGCTTTTGTCTGTTCCATCATACTTTTTTTGTTGGATCGATATCTTCCAGCCTGGTAATACTACCATCCGGTTCTTTGATATCAATGTTATTTAATACACTTCTCAGATTCTGTTTCATGGCAAAAATGTATTCCTGTCTGAGATTTTTCTGTTCTTCCTTTTCAGCCGACGTAAGTCCTGCCGGAGTCTTGGATTTCTTATATAATTCATTGATTCTTGCAATCTTTTTTTCGTCCATTCTTATTCACCTGTTCATTTCTGTTATTTCGGAATCGGATACTGCTTCTGTTTGATCAGACCCATCTTATATATGATACGATGGTACATACTATATCCATTGCTACTGCAGATATTCCTTATGTGTAATGTATCTTACGACATCAAAATTCGGCTCTTTATATGCTTTAAATAAGGTTCCGACAGATTCACCATTTAATGCCCGACCGAGATTTCCTATATCATCTCCTGATAAAATAAGCATATCTGCTCCTGAATTTGCAGCAATCTTCGCCGCAGAAATCTTTGTCGTCATACCACCGGTTCCATATCCGGAGCCGGCGCCCTTTGCCATTGCTTTGATCTTATCGTCGATGCGTTCTACGACAGGGATCAATGTTGCATCCGGATTATTTCTTGGATCGTCCGTGTACAAGCCATCAATATCTGTTAATAATAATAAAAGATCAGCATTGATCATGTTGGCTACGATAGCGGAAAGGGTATCATTATCTCCAAAGTTTATATCCACTTCTTCAATTGCAACTGTATCATTCTCATTAACTACAGGAATAACATCCATTTGTAATAATTCATTAAAAGTATTTACAGCGTTATGTCTTCTTTCCTGAGATGTGATTACATCAAACGTCAGAAGAACCTGAGCTGCGATCTGGTGATATTCATAGAACAGACGCTGGTATACCATCATGAGCTGTCCCTGTCCAACTGCTGCACATGCCTGTCTGAGTGATGTTGTCTTTGGCTTTTTCTGAAGCCCTAACGACTTCGAACCAACACCGATTGCACCGGAGGATACCAATACAACATCCTTATCCTGATTTTTCAGATCGCTGATGATCCGTACCAGTTTTTCAAGTTTTATGTAATCAAGCCCACCCGTCTCCTCATGGATCAATGAAGATGAACCGATCTTGATCACGATTCTTTTTTTATTTTTTAAGTATAAACGATCTTCCATTTTAAATCTGAAACCTCACATTCTCTGATTTCCGGTTGATGCTTCCGGTATCATAAATTTCGACATAACTGCCTCAAAAACTTTTATTCCGTCAACGGCTGCGGATGTTATACCTCCCGCGTAACCTGCACCTTCGCCACATGGATAAATACAAGTATGTGCAGATGTCAGATCTGCATCGCGTAGTATCTTTATCGGCGAAGATGTTCTTGCTTCCACGCCGCTTAATATTGCATCATCATCTGCAAAACCGGATATCACCCGGTCAAATGACAAAACACCATCTATTATAGCATCTCTGATATACTCTGGCAAACAACAATTCAGGTTGGAAAACGTATAAGCCCCTTTTATGCAAGGCTTGATCTTGCCGGCTATTTCAGACAGTCTGTTCATTCTAAAATCACCGAAACGTTGTACCGGAACTGCTCCTTTTCCTGCCTGATACGCCTTTTCTTCAAGCTCTCTCTGAAAATACATACCGGCAAGCGGATGATCTCCCGGATAATCTTCCGGCGTAACATTCACAACGATCGCACTGTTTGAATTATCCGCTTTCCGGTCACTGTAGCTCATACCATTGACACATATCCTTCCGGATTCTGAGGATGCATTTACAACGTAACCACCGGGGCACATACAGAAGGAGTAGACCGCCCGTCCGTTTGCTGCCTGATGCACCAGCTTATAATCTGCTGTCGGCAGTAAATCTTCATACTCGGGATGATATCCATATTGTGCTTCATTGATAAAGGTTCTTGGATGTTCGATTCGTAGTCCCATTGCAAACGGCTTCTGTTCCATCGGAATTCCACGCTTATAGAGCATTTCAAAGGTATCTCTTGCACTGTGACCGATCGCAAGTATCACCGCATTGCTTTTTAATTCATATGTTTCTTCCGGTTTCAAAAGCTTCTTTATATGTAAGAGCGTTGTCTCAGGATTTATCACTTCTATATCTGTTACAAGCTGCTCAAATCGCACCTCTCCACCCAGCCTTATAATCTCATTTCTAATATTCTTGACTACAGTCAATAACACATCTGTACCGATATGAGGCTTATTCACATATAGGATTGACGGATCTGCACCAAATTCGACAAATGTCTTAAGAACCGCAGTCCTTCTTCCTGATTTATCCTTAATTACGGTATTCAATTTACCGTCAGAAAATGTTCCGGCCCCTCCTTCACCAAACTGAACATTACAGTTTGGATTTAACGGATGTTCCTTTTTCCAGTATCCATTTACACAGGCTGTTCGTTCATCAACTGCCATACCACGTTCCAGAATGATCGGTCGATAGCCCTCTCTTGCAAGAAAAAGACCTGCAAACAAACCTGCCGGACCGCTTCCGATAATAACCGGTCGATACTGCATCGGCATCGATCCATGCTCCGGGATTTTAAAATCCGTCCCTTTAATTAACATAATATTGTTATTGTGAACTTTTTTTAGGATTTTCTCTTCCTGATCACAGGACACATCTACAGAGGCAACATAATGGATTTGATCCTTCTTCCGGCTGTCAATCGATAATTTAGCCATTTTATAGGATAGAAAGCTATTTATCCTTAAACTTTTCCGGATTGCCTGTTCAATATCTTCGTTTTTGTATCCAATTTTTAACTTAATATTATTAATTCGAATCATAAATACTAAATCCCGCTTTCATCCCAGTTATGACCGCCCACATCAGATTATAGCCGCCGCAGATTCCGTCGGTATCCAAAAGCTCCCCTATCACATATACATGCTCCTGTACAGTAAGCTTCATAGTTTCCGGATCTATAAAACGAGTGTCTGCGCCGCCTCTTGATACCTGTGCATCTTCTGCTCCGGCTGTTGCTGTGACATGAAAGGTCAGTTTCTTTATTTGATCTGCCAGCTTCTGCAGTTCAACATCATTTAGTTCCGATATTCTTTCCTGTTTCCATCTGCATTGTTCTAGTATATAAGTCGCAAGTTTTTCATGTACAAAGCCATTCAGACACGCCTGAAGCGACCTTTCCGGATTATTTGTCCGGAATTTCCTGAAATGCATATACAGATCAGCTTCATTTATATCCGGTACAAGATCCAAACAAAGGCTAACGCTCTCACCATTCTGCAGCATCTCCCCGGCTGTATGGCTGAGATTAAATATAACAATTCCTGATAATGACTGACCGGTAAACTGGACCTCGCCAAATTCCTGTGCGTGGATTTCGGAAGATGCATCCATTACTGTTACCAGTGCCTTTGAACGAACACCTGCCAACCCAGACATCTTTTCATTTACCTGAAGCTTACAGAGTGCTGGTTGAAATGGATAATACGGAATACCCAGTTGATCTAACAGACTACAGCCTGCATTTGTACCACCAAGGGCAGGTGCTGCAGCTCCACCACATGCAAGAACTATATTTCTTGCATAATATTGTCCCTGATCCGTCTGAATACAATATGTATGATCGGATTGTTCTTCCAGACCTATAACGATTTCTCCGGTATGAACCTGGATCTGATTTTTCTTCAGACGGTCGTTGAACGCCCAGACGATCGTAGATGCCTGTCTGGACATTGGATAATAATATCCGTGTTCATCGCTGACAGCTACACCAAGCTGTTCCGCAAATTGATTTACAATCTGATAATCCTTTGCTCCGATCACCTTATATGGGAAAAATTCATTTTTACTGTTATAACATTCCAGACGAAAACTGCTGTTTGACAGATTACATCTGCCATTTCCGGTTGCATATAGTTTTTTTCCGATCTTTTTATTTTTCTCAATGATCAGTACAGAACGCTTCCGGGTCTGATCTGCTTTATGCTGAAACTGTTTGTAAATATCTGCATCCGTTGCGCAGATAGCTGCAGTCATACCAGAAGCACCTGCACCTGCTACGATCAAGTCATATATCATTTTTATTTACTCCTTTTAAACCATCCATATTCTAGCATTAACTGGAACATGATTCAAGAAAAGTAAACAATTCTTTCTCTTTTTGAAATTTAATACCATTTATGATCCTGTTTTTTAGAATGTTGTCCAGATTCTTGATCCGGATATCGGTAAATTCATACAAACTGCCATTTGCTGTAAAGACCGCTACATATCCATTTAATTCATTTACCAGAAAACGATACGACTCCGCCGCCACCTGTGTGGAAGCATCTTCGGACAACGATCGTTCTCCGGTTGTCGTTCCATATGTTGGTGTTTTTTCTTCTGATGTTTTTTCTTCTGAAATTGGATCGTATTGAATCTCTTGTCGTTTGCCGGATCGTCCTTTGCCTGTTATTGTTTCTACGGCATATGAATCATCCGAAAAGCTGTCAGTTTTCTGGTATATCGTATAGGAACAGCAAAAAGCAAGCAAAAACAGAATGAGCATCCCACCAAGAATCAATAAAATTTTTTCACAGATAATCACCTCTTATCATGATTATCTGCACATCCATCAGATCTATGCAAAAAACAGGCTGGTAATTATTAGCTTTTACCTGCCTGTTTTCCTTTTTTCTTATATATTTATTTGCTTATTCCCATGTTACGCTGTCAGCTTTGTCTTTTTCAAATACTGTCACCCATGTTTTTCCAGGATTCAGCTTTAATTCATTGCCGTCCTCTGTATAATACTTTGTGATCGCATTTTCAGATGATTTTTTCCATGTTACAGGAACGATCACTCCATTGGAAGCATAAAGTCCGGTTCCTTCACCAACCAGATCAAGCTGCTGTCTGTCATGATCATCAATGCTTGTATAATGAGCAAACTGGATCAGGACATTTTCATACTTAAGCTGATCACCTGTATTTCCATCTGTCTGTTCTCCGCCATACTGGAATCTGTAGTAGAGGCCATCATCTGCATGGTATTCAAACCAAGGTGTTGTGTAATTGCTGATCGGAGTTGTAATCTTTTCTGCCTTTTCACCGCCAGCAGGAGCTGTAATCTCCTCATTAAATGAGAACACACTCTTGAAACTATCGCTATGCTTTGTTTCATATCCTTTTTGTTCGATGCCGGCTTTGATCTTTTCTGTATCTGTAAATACATTATGTGGTGATACCCTGTCAGATGCTCTGTAGTATGTTACTCCACCTTCTGAACTTAAACCACTCAGATTATTGATTCCTGAGCTTGAAAGTTTTTCCTCACCCTGTGGGGACTGACCGTAATGCATATAGATTGCATCATATTCCATAGCAACGGTTACATAATATGGACGGCAGCTTCTGATTGATCCAAGTTTTTCAAGATTGGAATAATCGTTAAAAATACCAAGCAGTCTGGTGATTCCACCTTCTACCTTCATCTCATAAACGATATCTGCTTTACCTATATCGCACTGTGGCATAGCGTCAGAAATATTATTTAACATAACTGCGATCGGACGACCGTACTCTTCCGTCCGGTCTGTAACCCATTCGCCAGTCAGGTCGTTATATACGCCCTCATGCTGTACTTCTGTTGTTGCCTCTGTGGTAGCTTCTGTTGTTGCTTCTGTCGTTGTGGTTTCTGTGGTTGCTTCTGTTGATGTCTCTTTCTTACCACATCCCATAACACCAAGTGATAAAACTCCTAATGCTGCTAAAGCAATTGCATATTTAGTTTTCTTCATAATCCCTTGTGTATCCTTTCTCATTAAGTATTTGTTCCTGAAGATCTTCCATCTGTTTGCGCTCTTCTTCATCTATATGATCATAACCAAACAAATGAAGCATACTGTGCGCTACCAGAAATGCCAGTTCTCTGGTGTTCGAGTGATTGTAGCTTTCTGCCTGTTCATATACGCGATCCATGGAAATAATGATATCTCCAAGCATCAGTTCTCCGCTTTCCGGATTGAAATAATCACAGGTATCCCCGTCTACAACACTAAAATCTCCCGGTTCTTTATAATCAATCAGAGGAAATGACAATACATCTGTCGGTGCATCGATATTTCTCTGACAATTATTGATAGTCTGTATGCCTGAATTATCTGTGAGCAATACATAAATCTCACATTCATAAGGACACTTTATAAAATCCAGAGCCTGTCCGATCACTGTTTCGATCACATGTTCATAATCAGGGATCTGGATTTCTCCATATTCATTTTCTACATTTAATGACATTGTATTTCTTACCTTTTTCTTTTATTATTTCGGTTCTCTCCGTATCGTCTGCCATCGTTTTGGTTACGATTTTCCTGCTCCGAACGCTGTTTTTTCTGCCTGTTCTGCTTCTCCTCGTAAACCTCATATGCATTTACGATCTTCTGTACCAGCGGATGTCTTACAACATCAAGACTTGTCAGATGGCAGACACTGATTTCTTCGATATTTTTGATAACGGTCAAAGCTACTTCCAGTCCCGATCTTGTCTCAAACGGAAGGTCCTTCTGGGAAAGGTCACCGGTAATGATTGCTTTCGATCCAAAACCAATACGGGTTAAGAACATCTTCATCTGTGCCGGTGTTGTATTCTGTGCCTCGTCCAGTACAATATAAGCATTGTCCAGTGTACGTCCCCGCATATATGCAAGTGGTGCTACTTCAATCAGACCTTTTTCCATATTCTTGGCAAAGGACTCCGGTCCCATGATCTCATATAATGCATCATAAAGCGGTCTTAAATAAGGATCGACCTTGCTCTGCAAATCTCCCGGAAGAAATCCAAGCTTTTCGCCAGCTTCAATTGCCGGACGTGTCAAAATGATCCGGTTTACTTCACCATTCTTAAAAGCAGTGATCGCTTTTGCCATTGCGAGATATGTTTTACCGGTTCCAGCAGGACCTACACCGAATACGATCATGGATTTATCGATTGCATTTACATATGCCTTCTGTCCATGTGTTTTTGGTTTGATCGGTTTGCCATTGATCGTGTGACATATGATATCCCGATCCAGATCAGCAATATTTTCCTGTGTTTCCTGAGGATGATCCTTAGACATGGCGATCGTATAATCAACCTTCTGTTCATCGATCGCAGTACCTCTGGCTGCAACTGCAAATAACTGGATCAGTACATGAACCGCCTGCTCCACGTCTTTTTCTTCTCCTGAAACCTTCAGCTTATCATCGCGTAGAATCATAGAAACATGAAATGCTTTTTCTATTTTTTTTGCATGTACATCAAATTGTCCAAATACATTCTGAACGTATTCGGACATAACTGTAATTGATTTGCTGAATTCACTCAAGCGTCTGTTCCTCACTTATAATCTGTAATTCATGCGGAATCCCGATCAACTGTCTTACGGTTATATCTCCTTCCGCAAGACATTCATCTCCGCTATTCGTTATTTTAACATTATTTTCTATTATTTGCACCCCTTTTTCTTGCAAATTGCCAATATAACGACTTAATTTTTCTTTTACTGACGCAGCCGCCGCTTCCATGGATACTGTTTCTTTTTTTAACCGGTACTCCTTTATTGTGTATGCTTCTATCTGAAATGGCAGGTAAAAATTCTTACCTATATGAAGCCGGCTCGTATCACTGAACAAATCATATGCTTCGAAAGAGCATTTTGGTACATAAGGGGTAAGGCTGTACTGAAATGCACCAAAGGAATAATAGCTCTTTTCATTTCCTGTATATTCTTTGGAATAGCAGGATAACGGAACTGTATTTTTGTAATGATATACACAGATTCCATATACAGTTCCTTCTGCAGATACATAATTTGTATCCAGAACTTCATTATTATCATCATACAGATAAACTGCACCAGAGATCAGGATATCGCCTTTCTTCACATCATCTCCAGCCTTTACTACCGGTGTTCCGGATGCTGTTACGATCTCCGTGATCGTACAGTCCTGTGAAGCAATGATGTTGCATGGTTCTTTCATGGAGGTATCCGTAAATACATTCAATGTTTCCGTGATCTCCACCGACAGCTTTGTTCCCGTAAGCGCACATGATATCCAGGCGATATCTTCAAAGTCTTTCCGGAGATTTTTCTCCAGCTCTGCGCAGTCTACTTTTGACTTTGGAGTTCCGGTCTGCACATAATATTCATTGATATGTTGTAGTATCTCATCCGATGTATAATCTGATTCACCGGAAACGGAAATTTCCCATATAAATAACGATTGAATATAGATCAGAACAGCAAACAAGATAAACCCAGCCACAAACGGAATTCTTTTTTTATTTTTTCGAATAAACTCGCGAATACCATATACTCTTAGAACCTCTACATCACTTCCTGTTTTCCGTGCAGGTTCTTCCAATCGTGCTATATCCTTTGAAGCAGTAAAAAAGAATATTTCATCTTCTTTCTGCTCCAGATTCCAAAGTTTAATATCTCTGGCTTTGCACAGATTTACAAAACGGTTGATATGAATGCCGCGAAGATGAATGTTTGCAAATCCATACAGATACTTTAATATAATATCAAACATCCGGTTTCCCCCTTCTATGTACACAATATTATTCATAATTGATATATAGAATGTTGCCTGATATCTTCAGTTCTTCCGGACAATAATATTCAATTTTCAGGCAAATTCCATTTATCGATATGGTATTCTTTTTTGTTTTTACAAGGATCCGGGTATCCGAACAGGATATAATACATTTATAGTTTTCAATATAGATAATGTGATTATCATGAATTGTGATTTTGGATGAACTTTTTTTTTATGTCCGGTGTGACATCCGGCACATCATATAGACTGTTATGATTAAATGGAAGCTGCATGATCTGATACCCAACTGACTTTATATCTATACTATGTGTGAATCAGATCAGATATACCTCCAAATGCAAAAATGCTTAAAGTTAAAGCTCCCCAGGCAAAGATCATTGCAAGAATGTTTATTGCGTTTTTCATGTTCTTACGCCGCACCATCATACCTAATTGTTTCGCATACGTTTTATATATTCTTTTTTTGCGTAAGTGAGCTAAGCACAGATAGATACTTCCGCTTTTTTTTGCGTAAGTGAGCTAAGCACAGATAGATACTTCCGCAACCA